>JAAEZI010000026.1:0-35006 GCA_018222915.1 Algicola sp.
GATTAGAAGCAACCTATACCGATGCTGTGGCTGATGGTAGCTGTGCTAACGAATCGATTATTACTAGAACATGGACATTGACGGACGATTGTGGCAATACCACGACGCTTGTTCAGACCATCACTGTTCAGGATACAACGGCTCCTACGTTTACAGTTCCTGATAGTATCACTGTAGAATGTGATGTAGATCCAACAGATCTTAACGTAACTGGTGATGTGACTGATGAAGCGGATAACTGCTCTACAGGAATGGAAGCAACATATACCGATGCTGTGGCTGAAGGTAGCTGTGCTAACGAATCGATTATCACTAGAACATGGACACTAACAGACGATTGTGGCAATACCACAACGCTTGTACAAACGATTACTGTTCAAGATACAACGGCTCCTACGTTTACGGTGCCTTCAGATATTACCATTGAATGTGATGTAGATCCAACGGATCTCAACATAACTGGTGATGTGACTGACGAAGCGGATAACTGCTCAACAGGATTGGAAGCGACGTATACAGATGAAAGCGTGCCTGGTGATTGTCCGAATGAATCCGTTATAACGAGAGTGTGGACGGTTACTGATGATTGTGAAAATGCGACATCATTCATACAAACAATTACAGTACTTGACACTACTGCTCCTGCCATGGTAGGTGAATTTGAAGAAGTTATCAATGTCGTATGTAGCGAAGTTCCAGAAGTGCCAAACCTTGCGTTTGAAGATGCTTGTTCATCAAATATGACGGTCGAATTTAATGAGACGTCAACGTCTGATGAAAATGCCAATGATTATGTAATTATTAGAGATTGGTTTGTAAGCGATGAATGTGGCAATGAAGCAGTCTACACTCAAACTATAAATGTGACTGTTCAAGGTGATATTGAAACCACTGATACGTCATTATGTATTATTGAAGATTTCGAATTCGATCTTTTCGATCTTCTTATTGGAGATTACACCTTAGATGGTGTCTGGACAGTGACTTCCGGAAATGCAACTATCGATGGAAGTTTCTTTAATCCTTCATCATTATTGGATTTCAATGGAAATTACTCAGACAATCAATTAGGAGATTATGAATTTACATATTCCTATGGAGGTGCATGTCCTGGTGAAGCAACGGTCACTATTAATCTTAATGATGAATGTGTGGTATTACCATGTGGTGAGGAAGATGTCGTGATTTCTAAAGCGGTGACAGCGAATGATGATGGTGTTAATGAATTCTTTACCATTACTGGTGTTGAGGATTGTGGTTTTGTCATTAAACTGCAAATATTCAATCGTTGGGGTGCTAAAATTTATGATAATTCTAATTACCAAAATGATTGGAATGGTACTGCTTCAAATGCCTCTATTGGAAACTCGAACTTTGTACCAACAGGTACTTATTATTACGTCATACAACTAATAGATAGTTCAGGTCAACTTGAATTAAAACCATTTACTGGACCAATCTATGTTTCAACAAAATAAATCTTAACCTATATGAAATCAATTAAGTTTAATATTATAGCATTTATACTATTCAGTAGTTGGATGGGAGTTGCGCAACAACTACCACAGTTTACTCAGTATATGTATAATACAATCTCAATCAATCCCGCTTATGCAGGGAGTAGAGAAACATTGAGTGTTGTAGGTTTGCACAGAAGTCAGTGGGTAGGCCTCGAAGGCGGACCACAAACACAAACCTTATCTGTGCATGCACCCATGCGAAACGAACGTGTAGGTTTAGGTTTATCATTTATAAATGATGAACTTGGCTTTCAGAATTTTTCCTATTTGTACGGAGACTTCTCATATACTATTCCAACAGGAGAAAAAAGCAAATTGGCCTTTGGTGTAAAAGCTGGTTTTACCAGTTATAGCTTAGATGCCGAGTTTCAGCAATCACAATCAAATGACCCTGTCATTTTTGGTTATCAAAATCGTTGGAAACCAAATATTGGAACAGGTGTTTACTGGCATAGTAGTAGATGGTACGTAGGACTTTCTGCGCCTAGAATACTCAACACAGATTATACTGGTGATGCCGAGTTTCAAGCCTTAGAGCGTATTAGTTATTATTTTACAGGTGGTTATGTGTTTGATTTAGGTGAAAATACAAAGTTCAAACCAGCTACCTTATTAAAAGCAACCAATGGCGCACCACTGTCATTTGATTTAACTGCCAACTTTTTGTTTTATGAAAAGTTTTGGATTGGCGCTGGATATCGTGTGAATGAACAAGCAGCTGCACTTGGAGGTATTGCAGATTTTCAAGTATCCAAACAATTAAGAATAGGTTATGCCTATGAATATCCGTTATCGGATTTAAGACCTTATACAAGTGGAACTCACGAAGTTTTGCTTATGTTTGAAATATTCAAAAGTAAACGTATTAAATCACCTCGATACTTCTAAAAATAAGTCAATGATGAAATCAAAGTTTTCAATCTTAATACTGGTATTGTTTATAAGTACAATATCAACGGCTCAAGAAAAACTTGCTGATAAGTTTTTTGGAAATTATGGCTATGTAAAAGCCACAGAACTTTATGAAGAGGTTTTGAAAAAAGGTGACACTAGTCTGCATGTACTCACGCGACTAGGTGATTGTTATTACAACAATTCCAACTCTGACAAAGCAGCCTTTTGGTATGGTAAAGCCTTAAAAAAATACGGGAAAGATAAAATCAATCCAGAATATATTTATAAGCATATTCAATCTTTGAGAAGCTTAGGTCAATATTCAGAAGCCGAAGAATGGATGAAGATATTTATGACGATTCAAAATGACGACTCTAGAACTAAGGATTACAACCCAGAAAACATTGCAAAATACAATGAGTTGGCTAAATCCGATTCTGACAAGGTTGTCAAGATCTTAAATCTGCCAATCAACTCTAAATACTCAGATTTTGGTTCTTATATTCAGAATGGAAAACTCTACTTTGCCTCTGGAAGAAACACCGAAAATGACATTTACAAGTGGAACAATGAGCCTTATTTGGATATCTATCAAAGTGATGTCACCAATGACGGTGATCAAGTTGAATATTCCAACGCTTCCTTAGTGCCTTTTGATCTTTCAGATAGAAAAGATGTACACGATGCTAATGTCACTATCACTAATGATGGCAAAACCATGTATTTTACGAGAGATAATGTCAACAAAAGGAATAAGAAAGTTTATGATAAAAAAGGAACAACACATCTTAAAATATATAAAGCTTCATGGAATGGCGAGGACTGGACCAATGTCGTGGAATTACCATTTAATGATGATGTGTTCTCAACTGGTCATCCTGCATTAAGTCCAGATAACAAACAGCTCTATTTTGTATCAGATCGTGAAGGCGGTATGGGCTACACAGACATATATGTCGTTGATATTTTGGGGAAAGATTCTTATTCAGAACCTAAAAATCTTGGTGAAAAAATAAATACGGAAGGTCGAGAGATGTTCCCATTCGTAGCAACCGATAGTACATTTTATTTTTCTTCTGATGGCCATTTAAACTTAGGGTTCTTAGATATTTTTAAGTCTAATTTCATCAAAGATGCTACGGCTGAAGTAGAAAACTTAGGAGCTCCTTATAATAGTGGTGATGATGATTTTGCCTATTTCGAGAACGTTTCTGAAACAGAAAATCAACGTACAGGTTATTTCTCTTCAAATAGACCGGACGGTCAAGGAAGCGATGATATTTATAGTTTCGACGCTTCTATATGCTTACAAACTATTAAAGGTATCACTAGAGATAAAAACACGAATGAGCTTTTGACTGGTGTCAATGTCAAACTTATTAATGAAGTAGGAAAAGTCATTACGGAAGTCACCTCAGATGATAATGGAAGTTATGAGTTAACGGTAGACTGTAATAAAACCTATACCGTAATTGGTAGTAAAGAAGACTTTAAAGAAGATCAGAAACAAGTGAAGACCAACAATGAAAATGAGAATGTTACCGAAGCCGATTTATTCTTGGAGCCTTTAATTAATGATAGTCAGATAGTTATTAACCCGATTTTCTTCGATTTTGATAAATGGAACATCCGAACCGATGCCCAATACGAATTGGAAAATATTGTTGATGTGATGAGAGCTCATCCTAATATGGTTATTAAAATTGAATCCCATACCGATAGTCGTGGTAGAGATGCCTATAACATGAAGTTATCCGATCGTCGCGCTAAGTCTACAAGAGATTATATTATTTCACGAGGCATTGCTGCCGAACGTATTGAAAGCGCTATTGGATTTGGAGAAACCCAATTACTAAATAAATGTTCTAATGGTGTCAAATGTACGGAGGAAGAGCATCAGTTGAATAGACGTTCTTACTTCTATATATTAAACGAATAATCTAAAGATCCTTCTAAACTAAATTTGCTTAAAAGCAGGCTTAAAATTCTAAGCCTGCTTTTTTTTATGACCTAACACCAAGATGACTAAATGCGTTCTCAGAATGTTAAGCTGTAACTATAAGTGTCCATATAATCCAAAAGAGTCGATCTTATGATAGTTGGCTTGATTCCATTATTATTTAACTGGGTTATTAGACGTGTTAAAAGAAGGTCGTCTATGGCACTCTCATGAAGTCTCCATAAGTAATTTAGTGGATATCCTATACGCTAAAACTTTGAAAGCAGCTTAAATATCGTCACTTAAAGACGATTAAACCCACTTGTTATATCTAAAATAAAAAAGCCACAGAAAACTCTGTGGCTTAAAAATAACGATTTGCTATTAATCAATTTTTAAACGTTATCGTTTGATGAAGATATTAGTAAAATACCATTTACCTTCGCCATTTTGTTCTGCTGAAATGTCAAAATCAGTAAAATCTCCTTCAATGTTTTCGCGATGTCCATCACTATTAAGCCAAGCATTCACAACGGATTGCGCCGAACTAAATGCATAAGCAACATTTTCTGATACACGCGTTGCATCTGCGTTACTCATTAAACTGTTTTTACGTTGAAAAAAATTATCATGAGACACATTGTTTACTTCAACCATATAATCTGTATGCGTAAACGCCACAGCTTTAATGGTATTATGACTATTTAAAGGTTGGAGACCTTCATTGATTCTATGAGCATTTATGAGCTCTAAAATTTCAATCTCTATAGTTTTTGCTTCTGGAGGGATAGGTAATGATGCACTATCAATTGTCTCATCTGGATAGTTTTCTGTAGAACATGAAAACGACAACAAAGCTACAAATGCCAGTATAGGCAAGTATTTAATAGGTTTCATAAGAGGGTTATTTAGATTTGGGATTACTAAAATAGAACCCGTCTTATGTAAAAACTGTTAACGAATTGTTAAAATCGATAAAACGCATGCATTTCGTCGTTTTTATATGTAAATAATCGATGAAATGCACTTTTTAAAACCAAAAACACGTAGTTAAACGTTTTTAAAATGTATTTCGTCGATGTTTTTAAATTTGTGTTACGGTGATAAACGTTCGATTTTCCAATCGAATGTCTCTGTTAAATGATAGCGCAATCGGTCGTGAAGACGATTGGGTCGACCTTGCCAAAATTCTATTTCGGTTGGTTTCACCATAAATCCACCCCAAAAATCAGGTCGCGGTATCTCCTTCCCTTCAAAATCACGCTCTAATTTCCGAAGGCGCTTTTCCAGAACGTCCCTACTCGCTATGACTTCACTCTGATTTGAAACCAAGGCACCCAGTTGACTGCCTCTTGGACGAGACTCAAAATAGCCATCACTTAGATTTTCAGCTATTTTTTCTGCTTTCCCTTTTATAATGATTTGACGCTCTGCGGCTGGCCAAAAAAATGAGATACAAACCTGAGGATTCTGCATAATCGCACGCCCCTTTTCACTCTGGTAATTGGTATAGAAAATAAATCCTTCATGTGTGAATTTTTTGAGTAATACCACACGACTCTTAGGATAGCCATCGAGACCTATTGTGCTTAAGGTCATCGCATTGGTTTCACCTACATCAAAATTATCGTCAACCTCATGAAACCATTTATTAAAGACTTCCATGGGATTATCACTCACATTGCTTTCTAGCAATTCTTGTTTTTGATATACTTTTCTGTAATTGCCTAAGTCTCTATTCATTAGATTTTTTTATGGGATTTAATATAATTTTTTCTTCTTGGCTTCAGTTATTTCACATAAATTTAAACAATAATCCCTACTAATGAAATTTGAAAACAGCAAATATTCTAAACTTTTAAAGTATAAAAAAATAGAATTTTCTTTCGGTACTATCTACACTACGCAACATTTTGTTATTTCTGAATTAAATGAAGGCATTCATGTCGATTACCATATCGCGAGTGAATTGATCAGCAGGTTTTCTGAGGAAATACGTAAAGGAATTAAGATAGGCTATATCGCCAACCGAATGAACTCCTACTCTTTCGAACCTCAACTGTGGTTGGATTTTAATAATGAATACGACTTTCTCGTAGCCACAGCTATTGTCTCTTATAATGATTTTAGTTATCTCAATTCAACTATTGAAAAGCATTTTTTTCAAAAAAGCATGAAACGATGTCATAGCCTCGATGAAGCGATAGAATGGATGTGCAAATTAGAAGAATTTAAAACGCAGATTAGTCGAAAGTAAATGTCAGACCATCTTTCGCTAATGACACTTCCTTAAAAATCGTAGCCGCTTCTTCCTTGAAAACATCCAAACTATCATAACGCGTTGAATAATGTCCCAAAATTAGATGTCCGGCATGTGCTTTTTTTGCTATCGTCGCTGCTTCCCTTGCTGTCGAGTGTTTTGTTGGTGCTGCCAATTCTTTATGCTTTTCAGTAAAGGTCGATTCGTGATATAACACGGTGACGTCTTTTATGATTGGCACAATAGATTCGTTATAAGCAGTGTCACTACAAAATGCATAGCTTTTTGGTGGTTTCGGATCTAGTGTCACCTCATCATTAGCTACCAAATCGCCGTCATTATTTGGTACATCTGCACCTTGCTTTAATTTTCTGTAATACGCAACATCAATATCCGCATTTAAAACGGCATTCATATCGAGTTTGCGTTCGCCTAACTTTTCCTTAAATAAAAAGCCATTGGTGTAAATACGATGATCTAAAGGAATGGTGTAGACTTCTACTTTATCATCTTCATAGATTAATTCCGAAGAATTCGACGATAACTCATGGAAAATCAACCGATAATTCGTCCATGATTCAGCTAATTTCATCTGAAGTGTGATCACCTCCTTCAATCCTTTAGGCGCGTATATATGTAAATCGGCTTCTCTCGTCAATAACCGAAACGTTGAGATCAATCCAGCCAAGCCAAAACAATGATCTCCATGAAGATGTGAAATAAAAATGTGCTTGATCCTTCCAAATTTAATCTTATTACGTCGCAATTCTACTTGAGTCCCTTCACCACAATCAATAAGAAACGTATGATTTTTTATCTCAAGTATTTGAGCAGTAGGATTCGTATGAATTTGTGGCGTCGCGCTGTAACAACCTAATATGGTAAGTTTCATAAATATTAGAAGCCTAAATCCCTTTCGATTTCTTCCATTTCGATGATATCATAAGCTTCCTGCATGGTTGGAACCACAACAATCTCATCGGGTGTTTCATCGAGATTGGCTTTATCGGTTACAATGACAAAAGAATTTTTCGCTTTTCGATGTTTATTAGACAATCGTAGAAATTCTACAATATCTTGTAAGGTCACTTTATTTAACGTCGTTAAACAAATAATAATATTATCATTTTTAAAGCGATCGTAAAGGACGTCTACTTTTTTTACAAGCTCAACAATCGTGGCTTTTTCCTGAGTGATGATGGAAATGTTTCCATCCTTATCTATAATCATGCTTAATGTTTTATTTTAGAAGCTAACAGATAAATAACAGCCATCCGGATAGCGACGCCATTTTCCACTTGATCCAAAATAATGGCCTGCTTGGAATCTGCAACATCACTTGTAATTTCGACTCCTCGATTTATCGGACCAGGATGCATAATGGTAATCTCTTTATCTAAGGAATCCAAAAGCTTCTTATTTACACCATATTGTTTCGTATATTCTCTTGTTGATGGAAAATAACTAATATCCATACGCTCATTCTGTACGCGCAACATATTAGCGACATCACACCATTGCAAGGCTTTCTTCAAGTCTGTTTCTACCGTAACCCCTAAGTCTTTGATGTATTTTGGCAACAAGGTTTTAGGACCACAAACCATTACATTGGCACCTTGAAGTTGCAAGGCATAAATATTGGATAATGCTACTCGACTATGCAATATATCACCTACAATCACCACATTTTTACCACTTACTTCACCCAATCGTTCCCTTATTGAATACGTATCTAATAAGGCTTGTGTTGGATGTTCATGAGCACCATCTCCAGCATTTATGATACTGGCATCCACATGTTGTGATAAAAACACACCAGCTCCAGGATTGGGATGTCTCATCACTACCATATCGACCTTCATCGAT
Source organism: Algicola sp. (assembly GCA_018222915.1). Classification (GTDB taxonomy): domain Bacteria; phylum Bacteroidota; class Bacteroidia; order Flavobacteriales; family Flavobacteriaceae; genus Psychroserpens. Next base: position 8,480 of record JAAEZI010000026.1, read on the forward strand.
AAGATATTATTCACGGTATCTATTAAGGTTTCCCCTTTTTTAACTGAGGATTGCGATGCTGAAAAGTTAATAACATCAGCTGATAGTCTTTTTTCAGCGAGTTCAAATGATAATTTAGTTCGCGTTGAATTCTCAAAAAATAAATTGGCAATGGTAATATCTCTAAGAGAGGGAACTTTTTTAATAGGTCTATTAATCACCTCTTTAAAATGATCTGCCGTTTCAAAAATCAATTGAATATCTTGTTGATTAAGATATTTAATTCCCAATAAGTGATCAACACTTAATTCACTCATAGTTTTAATTATTTATCAAATATACGGCGTCTTCTCCTTCGTTTTCAAACCAATTCACCTTTACTTTTTCTTCATTAATAGCATCTACTTGTCGACCTCTATAATTAGGTTGAATAGGTAAATGTCGGCTAAAGCGTCTATCGATTAAGGTTAATAATTCTATTTCATTAGGTCTTCCAAACGACTGAATAGCGGTTAATGCAGCTCTAATACTACGACCTGTATATAGTACGTCATCAATAAAGACGATATTTTTATTTTCTACAATAAAATCGATTTCGGTGGTATTTGCTTCCAGAATTTTTTCACCTCTTCTGAAATCATCTCTAAAAAACGTGATGTCTAGATGACCCAATTGAATATTATTTATTTTGTAGTCTTCTTTTAACATTGAAGCCAGTCGATTCGCCAAAAACTTCCCTCTTGGTTGTAACCCAATTAATACCGTATCTGAAAAATCGTTGTGATTTTCAATGAGCTGACAAGCCAATCGATGAAGAATGATGTTGACCTCTTTAGCATTAAGTAACACTTTTTGACTCATATGTTTTCCAAACGTCGTTGGTTGGCAAAGTTAAGTTAAAAAAATAGGCTTTGCAATGGCAATTTTATTTGAGTGGCAGATAATCAAAAAGAAAAGGAAGCCTTTCAGACTTCCTTTCTAACTAATCAACTAAATATAAATATTACTGCTTAATAAATTTAGAAGATATATTCATTTGATCGTTTCTCAGATTCAAAACATATACGCCCTTACTTAAGCTAGAAATATCAATAGTTTCTATAACTTGCTTTTTATTGTTTTCCGCAACTAGTTTTCCATCTAGACCGTAAATTCTATAGCTAAGAAGTTGATCGCTGTTGATGAATTTAATATGGTCTGAACTCACGACGAAAGGGTTATCATATTGTTCAATATCAGGATTTGACAATGTACTGTCAAATTCACTAGTCATAGTGATAACAGTACCTGAGAGGAGCCCTGACAACAAGCCTCCTAACCCTTGAGGTCTAAAGACTCTCAAGTAGTAGACATCTCCAGGAACCACATTATCTATGACCTCTTCAAAGTCACCACTTGCCAAAATTGGTACCACATAAGCGTCACAATTTAATTCTTGTATATTGGCAATGTTTCCTGCTGGTGCTACTAAAATTTGATAGTCGAATTCTGTTAAAAGAATAACTCCAGCACTCGCCATAGCAATAGTGACCTTATTATCTCCGGCTTGTACCGTATGTTGATAAAATACATCCTCGAACGGATCGCATTCTGGCATCAAATTCGATTTAGATGCTGAATCAAAGTCCAAGACATTCAAGGCAATATTGGTTCCATTAACAGGAATTGCATCATTAATAGTGTTTCCGTTTTGTGCTTTGATAGTAGTAACTATTAAAAGCATCACTGATAGTAAAAGTGTTTTCATAATATATAAGATTTGGGTTTATATACAATTTCACTTAGAGGGTATCAACCTTGATTTAAAAGGGTACATTAAATCATTTGTTTAAAGGTTTTTATTTTTTGATACTTTTCATAATTCTGCACCATACAAAAAGTAATTAAAATCATTACTATTAACCGTCTAGTTTTGAGATTAAAGCAAAAAAAAAAGCCTCTCAAAAATTGAGAGGCTTAGTTAGTCTTTAAAATTTAGGAAACTTATTTCTTTCCGTCCATTTTATCTTTTAGCGCTTGTAAGGCATCATTAGCATCACCTAAAGTTGGCTTAGCTTCTGCTGCTTGAGACTCCTGTTTCTTAACAGCAGCTTTTACATTTGCTATTTCTTCTTCTTTAAAGATGGCTGTATGAGAAGCGACTACACGTTTAAATTCTTTATTGAATTCAATAATTTTAAACTCTGCAGATTCACCTTTCTTCAGTTTGCTTCCATCTTCTTTTTCTAAATGACGAGATGGTACAAATGCAACGATATCTTCATTAAAGTTGATGGTTGCACCTTTATCAACGATCTCAGCGATTTCAGCTGTATGCGTCGTTCCTAAAGCGAACTCAGTTTCATACTTATCCCAAGGGTTTTCAGTTGTTTGTTTGTGACCTAAAGATAATTTACGTCCTTCAACATCCAACTCTAAAACGACAACGTCTAGGTTATCACCAACATTACAGAATTCTGATGGATGTTTGATTTTCTTAGTCCAAGATAAATCAGAGATATAAATCAATCCGTCGATACCTTCTTCCAATTCAACAAAAACACCAAAGTTTGTAAAGTTACGTACGATACCTGTGTGCTTAGAACCTACAGGATATTTAGAAGTAATGTCTGTCCATGGATCTGGCGTCAATTGCTTGATACCAAGTGACATTTTACGATCTTCTCTATCAAGTGTTAAGATAACTGCTTCAATTTCATCACCTACAGAGACGAAATCCTGAGCAGAACGTAAATGCGTTGACCATGACATTTCACTTACGTGAACTAATCCTTCAACACCTTCTTCTACTTCAACAAATGCACCATAATCAGCAATAACAACAACCTTTCCTTTCACTTTGTCACCAACTTTAACGCTGTCACCTAAAGCTTCCCAAGGATGCTTGCTTAATTGCTTAAGACCTAACTGGATTCTAGACTTGTCTTCATCGAAGTCTAAGATTACCACGTTTAATTTTTGATCTAACTCTACGATTTCGTTAGGGTGGTTAATTCTAGACCAAGATAAATCTGTGATATGAACTAAACCATCAACGCCACCAAGATCAATAAATACACCGTAAGATGTAATGTTTTTCACAACACCTTCCAATACTTGACCTTTTTCTAATTGACCAATGATCTCTTTTTTCTGTTCCTCAATATCAGCTTCAATAAGTGCTTTGTGAGAAACTACAATATTTTTGAATTCGTGGTTGATTTTCACCACTTTAAATTCCATCGTTTTATTGACATACTGGTCGTAATCTCTAATTGGCTTTACATCAATTTGAGAACCTGGTAAGAACGCTTCAATACCAAATACGTCAACGATCATTCCTCCTTTAGTTCTACATTTAACGAAACCATTAACGATTTCACCAGTGTCGTGTGCATTATTTACACGATCCCATGCTTTGATAACACGAGCTTTTCTGTGAGACAATACTAACTGACCAGTCGCATCTTCACGTACGTCAATTAACACCTCTACTTTATCACCAACTTTTAAATCTGGATTGTAACGGAACTCATTTAAAGAAATGACACCTTCAGATTTTGCATTGATATCAATAATAGCATCACGATCAGTAATGTGGATGACTTCTCCCTCAACGACTTCGTCATCTAAGGTATCCACAAAGTTTTCAGATACTAATTTTTCAAATTCTTCAAGTTGTTTGTCATCAACAGGATCAATTCCTTCTTCGTAATTGTGCCAGTTGAAATCTTCTAAGAATTTTTCTGGATTTTTCTGAGCCTCAGATACTTGAGGAGCCTCAGCTGTTTGAGCTTCAGTAGTTTCTACCTCAGCTTGTTTTGTTTCTTTTTCAGACATGTGCTGAATTAAAATTTGTATTCTGTATGTTTAGAAAGAACGCTGCGAAAAACACACAGAAGTGTTATTGTTATTGTTTTTTATTCCTTTTACTCTTTCTTGGCTTCGCTAAAAGGAGTGCAAAAATACGTTTTATTTGGTATAAAACAAAATAAATATTTAAATGTCTAATGTATTGGCTTTCAGAATAGAAAAATGAAAAAAAATGCCTCCTCTACTGTTGAAATCTAAACGTATTAATAGTATCTTTACCTTAGTATTAACACTTTTTAAAAACAACAATTATGGTTAAATCAAAATACCAAGGTGTCTTGGATTTAGGAGAAACTTTAAACATACAAGATGGTGATGTTAAAGTTGAAGACGGCAAACTCAAAATATGGGGAACTGCCAAAACGCAATATGAAAAAGACTTATTATGGGATGCTATTAAAGCCGCTGGTGGTGAAAGCCCAACAGATATTATGGCCGACATCAAAGTTGCCGATTCCTCTGTGTATGCCAGACATACAGTAAAGAGTGGAGAAACTTTAGGCAAAATCGCAAAGCAGTATTATGGTAATCCAGCGAAGTATCAGGCGATATTTCAAGCCAATTCTGATATTTTAAAGAATCCAGATTTGATTTATCCAGATCAAGAATTGATCATTCCGAATTTATAAAATGATAAATGATATTTTAAAAGCGACTTTAGGGTCGCTTTTTTTTATGGTCAATTATTGATTTTATCTTTGTAAAGTCTCAATATGTATTCAAACTGTTCGTCTAAAGACATGTTCGAATTATCAACTTCAATGGCATCATCTGCCTTCATCAATGGCGAGTCTTCTCGTGTTGAGTCGATACGATCACGGGTTTGTACATTTTTTAAGACCGCTTCATAGGCGACATCATCACCGCGTTCAAGTAATTCGTCATAACGACGTTGTGCTCTTTTTTCTGCGGAAGCTGTCATAAATAATTTTAATTCTGCATCCGGAAACACGACTGTTCCAATATCACGACCATCCATCACCACGCCTTTGTCTTGCCCTAATGATTGTTGTTGTTTGACCAATTGTTTTCTAACTTCAGATACGGTTGCTACTTGACTCACAAACTGAGACACCTCTAATGTTCGTATCGCTTTTTCAACATTCTTTCCATTGAGATACACTTCGGCATACCCTAAATCTTCATTGAATTTAAAACTAATCTTCACCTCTTCAAGTGCTGATATGAGCCCTTCTTGGTCAAAACAGTCTGCTTGTATAAAACCATGTTGCATCGCATACAAAGTCACTGCACGATACATGGCGCCTGTATCGACATACACATAGCCCAAATACTTTGCTAAGCGCTTCGCAACAGTACTTTTTCCTGTAGATGAAAACCCATCAATGGCTATGGTAATTTTTCTCATTGTCTTAAGTCTATTTGTAATCCGAAGAAATTAGCATTTGTAGCACCAGAATATCTTGCATGAGTGTAACTAAATCTCATTTTGTTCAGTTTGATACCAATACCAAAGGACAATCCGGAGAAGTTACGCTGTTCTAATATACGTAATTCCTCTGCTCTTCTAAAATTATAACCCATTCTAAGATTAAAACCACGATCTGGAAACAGCTCTGCTCCTATAATAGTATGCCTAAGAACTTCATTTAAAAATCCTACTTTTTCTTGAGTTTGATTCCCATCTAAATCTGTTGTTGCTCTGGCAGGATTTGAAAAACCTAAAGGCCAAGTTTGCAAATTTTCAAAAGTTAGATGCCAACGCAAAGGCATATTTTCCAATGTTTGGGATAAGCCTAGATTTACTTCCAATGGTAACTTCTCGTTAAGTCCTGCATAAGTCACAATCTGTGTCCCCAAATTTCTCACCGTTAAAGCCGCGTGAAAATCTAATTTCTCATTGATATACATCGCACCTAAATCTGCAGCGATACCAATAGAATTATATTGTTCCAATTTGGAAGTTATTAATTTCACATTGGCACCTACATAGAAATCAGAATAAGGTATTTGATAAGCATAACCTGCCGATAATGCAGCTTCATTTCCCGTAAATGTTCCAGTTGAGACACCGTTGAGATCATAACCATCAAAACTTCCATAATTAATATAGGTCATTCCTATATGTAAGGTCTGTACATGTCGGTCCCAAGTATAAGCATAGGCAGCTGTACCATAACTGATACCTCCTAAATAACTCGAATAATTTACTGCTAATTGATTATCCATTTCTGGATTTATAGTCGCTGGATTGAATAAACCGCCAGTCACATCATAATCGTAGTTAGTAATGACTTTCCCACCAAGAGCTGCTTGTCTTGGTGATGCAACTAAATTAAGAAATTGATACGTTGATTCACCTCCCAATTGTGCCATACTTGTGGCTGTGAGTAATAGACAAATAAACGTTATAATTTTCTTTAGCATATAAGGGTGCAAAGTAAATAAATCTATCTTAAAACGACTACATGTCTATTTTATTTTTAAACCTCATGGATTTCTATTTTAACTTTAGCACTTGACCTACTTTAATTAAGTTACTATCAAGTCCGTTTAAAGCTTTTATTTCTTCGACAGTGGTATGTGATTTTTTGGCAATACTATATAAGGTGTCTCCTGATGAAACCAACCATGTTTGATCGGAATTTGCATGAGAAACATCAAAATTACCAACTCTTAATTTTTGACCTACTTTGATGAGTGTCGAATCTAATTTATTGGCGCGCTGTAACTGATTTAATGTGGTGTTATAGCGTTTAGAGAGCGCATATAAGGTCTCCCCTTTTTTAACCACGTGAAAATCTGTGTCTGTTTCCGCATTTGACAAATCTTCTGAAGTTTCATAAACCATGGCTGTTGCTTTATCCACGTCTTCGGAAGTCACCGTTTGTTTCTCACTGATTTCTGTCTTTACATGAACCGCTCCTTTAAGAGATTGTTCGTGCGTCAGTGTTGAATCAATTGACGAAGCATCGCTCAAACGATTTGATGCCGTAGAATCAGTCGCTACCATTTTCACTTCTGCTTTGATACTATCTTTAGGCTTTGATCCATTTTTCAAGAGATTCGCTTGAATTTCAGTAGTTTTATTTGCCACTTTAAGCTTCTGTTCGTTTGTATCGGAACTACTCGTTTTTGTTGTCTCTCCTTCTTTTACTAATGTCACTTCCCCTGTTGCGACATTTAATTTAGCTGGTTTCCCATCTAGTAGTACATCTTTGTAAACTGTGTTTTGCGCCACAGCCCCAAAAATTGAGGCTGTAAATGTCAAAACCAAAGCACAAAGTTTAAAGTTTTTTAGCATTTTTTACTTTTTGATTTGTTAGTGCTAGCTTTAAAACATCGCTCATATCTTTTACATAATGAAAGGTTAACCCTTTTAGGTATTCAGGTTTAATTTCATCGATATCACGCTTGTTGTCTTCACATAACAAAATCTCTTTGATTCGGGCGCGTTTGGCAGCCAGTATCTTTTCTTTAATTCCACCAACAGGTAATACTTTCCCTCTTAATGTAATCTCTCCGGTCATGGCCAAACTATTTTTGACTTTGCGCTGTGTAAACAAAGATACTAAAGAAGTTAACATCGTCACACCTGCACTTGGTCCGTCTTTTGGCGTGGCACCTTCAGGGACATGAATATGCACATTGTATTTTTCGAAAACCTCAGGATTAATATTGAATTCATCAGCATTTGCTTTAATGTATTCCATCGCAATGGTTGCCGATTCTTTCATGACCTTTCCTAAATTACCAGTAATCGTGAGATTTCCTTTTCCTTTTGAAAAGATAGATTCTATGAATAGAATATCGCCTCCTACTCTAGTCCAAGCAAGACCAGTGACAACACCAGCAACATTGTTGTTTTCGTATTTATCTCGTTCCAATCTTGGTGCTCCTAAAACCTCTATAACATCCTCATTGGTCACTTTAACATTATAGTCTTCTTCCATCGCAATATTCTTAGCTGCATGTCGCACCATCTTTGCAATTTGTTTTTCCAAACCTCTCACACCAGACTCACGTGTGTAACCTTCAACAATTTTTTCAAGTTGTGGCTTCGCTAATTTCAAATGCTTATCTGAAAGTCCGTGCTCTTTAAGTTGTTTCGGTAATAAATGACGCTTACCAATTTCTACTTTCTCTTCAATAGTATAACCAGTCACATTGATGATTTCCATACGATCTCTCAATGCAGGCTGTATGGTATTTAAACTATTAGAAGTGGCAATAAACATCACTTTTGATAAATCAAATCCCATTTCTAAAAAATTATCATGGAACTCACTGTTTTGTTCTGGATCCAATACTTCTAACAATGCTGAAGAAGGATCACCTTGATGTGAATTGGATAATTTATCAATTTCATCAAGTACAAATACCGGATTTGAAGTTCCCGCCTTTTTCAAACTTTGAATGATACGTCCTGGCATGGCACCTATATAGGTTTTACGATGACCTCTAATTTCTGCTTCATCACGTAAACCACCTAAAGACATTCTGACATATTCGCGTCCGAGAGCCTCAGCGATCGATTTACCTAATGAAGTTTTACCGACACCTGGAGGTCCATACAAACAAAGAATGGGCGATTTCATATCGTTTCTTAGTTTTAAAACGGCCAAATACTCGATGATTCGTTTTTTGACATCATCTAAACCGTAATGATCACGATCTAGAATTTTCATTGCGCGTTTTAAATCAAATTTATCTTTACTGAATTCATTCCAAGGTAGATCTAAAAACAAATCCAGATAATTTCTTTGGATGGAATATTCGGCAACTTGCGGATTCATACGTTGCATTTTTGATAGCTCTTTATCAAAATGTTCAGCGACTTTATCATCCCATTTTTTCTTTTTTGCGCGCTGACGCATCTCTTCTATCTCCTCACCTGAAGACACACCACCACCCAACTCCTCTTGAATGGTTTTCATCTGTTGATGTAGGAAATATTCACGCTGTTGCTGATTCATGTCGCTTTGCACCTTGGATTGGATATCATTTTTTAATTCCAATTTCTGAAGCTCCACATTCATGTATTTCAACGTGGCCAGAGCACGTTCCTTCAGGTCATTGATTTCCAGCAACTCCTGTTTTTCTTTTACAGAAAGATTCATATTGGAGGACACAAAATTTACCAAGAACGAATTACTCTCAATGTTCTTAATCGCAAAGGATGCTTCCGAAGGAATATTTGGACTGTCCTTAATAATTTGTAAAGACAAATCTTTAATAGAATCAATGATAGCCGAGAACTCTTCATTATTCAAAGCTGGTTTAGCTTCTGGCACATCTTTAACAGTTGCCGTTAAATAAGGTTCCTCTGAAACGACATCTTGAATTTCAAAGCGTTTTTTACCCTGAATGATAATGGTTGTATTTCCATCAGGCATTTTAAGTACTTTCAATATTCTGGCAACCGTCCCCTTTTTAAAGATATCCTTAGCCGTTGGATCTTCAACGACTTCATCTTTTTGAGACACCACACCAATGACCTTGCTTCCATTATTAGCGTCATTGATAAGTTTAATAGATTTATCTCGTCCTGCTGTTATAGGAATAACAACGCCAGGGAACAAAACCGTGTTCCTTAAAGGCAAAATAGGTAAAGAATCTGGTAAAAGTTCATTGTTTATTTCAGCTTCATCTTCAGGTGTCATTAATGGAATTAATTCTGAATTTTCATCAAAATCTTGAAATGACAAACTGTCAAGCTTTAAAAATTTAGACTTCTTCATATGATATTTTTGGTCATTCTGTCACTCATAGTGCAGAAATATAGTTTTAAAAATTAGTGTTAAAACTCCTTAATCGCTGTAATTCAAATACTTACAACTATAAAGCAATTATATATCTTTATATAAATTCAATAGTTATGCCATGAGTCTTATATTAAGTAAAAACTTTTTTTACAAAAGTGTAACAAATAAGAACCGCAGTCATCTTTATTTAAAAGCATTTGTTTTTTGACACTAACCAATCAAAACATAGAGCAGTTATTGCCGCTTTGTAAATCTGGCAACCAGCAGGCGCAAATGGAAGTCTATAACAGATATTACAAAGCGATGTACAATACATCCTTCAGAATTGTAAAGAACAGTTTTGAGGCTGAGGACATCATGCAAGATTCGTTTTTGACAGCATTTACAAAGTTGGATACACTCAAAGAAATGAAAACTTTTGGAGCTTGGTTAAAACGAATTGTCATCAACAATAGTATTCATCACTATAAGAAAAGTGGTCAATATGAAGATGTACGTTTGGATGATGTCATCTATAAAGTAGAAGACAGCGATACTGATAGTAATGAAACGTACGACTTTAATCATGTTAAAGCGAATCAAGTTCTGGAGACCATGAATGAGCTTAAAGATAATTACAGAATGAGCCTAACGCTCCATCTGATAGAAGGTTATGACTATGATGAAATTTGTGACATTATGAATATAACCTCCGCAAATTGTAGAACGATGATTTCGCGTGCTAAGAACAGTTTAAGAAAAAAGTTAGTCACTATAACTTATTAATATGAAAAATGACTCAATAAATGATTTATTTCAAAAACTCGAAAATGATTTCAATGGCGAAACTCCAAATGAAGGTCATACCTATCGGTTTTTGGAAAAATTACAACAGCAACATCTCGTTGCAGAACACCAACCTAGAAAGGTGGCTTTTTGGAAGCCTTTATTAGCCGTTGCTGCAACGATCGTGATTTGTGTGGCTATTTTTACAAGCACAAATATGCAAAGACGGAAAACCATGGATTTAGCTAGTGTTTCACCAGAACTTTCAGAAACACAAAACTTTTTTGTAGGTGCCATAGAACAAGAATTAGCATCACTTGAAGCTCAACGTTCTCCAGAGACGGAAGCAATGATAGAAGATGCGATGAAAGAACTAAGAATCCTAGAAAAGGAATACGAAGCCCTAAAAATTGATCTCACTGAAAGCGGCAATGACAAACGCGTTGTCTACGCCATGATCACTAATTTTCAAAATAGAATAAGTGTATTACAAACGGTCTTGGACCACATCGAAGAAGTCAAAAATTTTAAATACGAACAAAATGAAAACACAACTACTATATAAATTTATCATTGCCCTAGTTTTAATTCCATCGTTAGCCATGGCTAACATTCATGATAAATGGAAAGGAAAGCATACCAAGGAAAAAACAATCAAAAAGGAGTTTACTGTTAATTCTAATGCCACATTAAAAATTAACAATAGCTATGGAAATATTCACATCACGACGTATGAAGGCGATATGATATCTATAGAGGTCAATATTAAAACAAATGGTAATGATCTTGAAAAAGTAAAAGAGAAACTAGAGGATATAAACATTGAATTCGAAGGCTCTAGAAATCTGGTTTCTGCAAAAACCCTGTTTCATAAAAATAAGTCAAAATCGTGGTGGAATTGGGGTAAAAACAATAATGTTAATATGGAAGTTAATTACATTATCAAAATGCCTATTTCCAACAATGTTGATTTGAATAATGACTACGGAAGTATTGATTTGGATAAACTCGAAGGTCGTGCTAACATTAATTGTGATTACGGTAAGATTACAACAAAAGAGCTGTTAGCTGATAACAATTCTATTTCATTTGATTACACCAACAACTGTTATTTTGAATACATCAAAAGCGGTAAGATTCATGCCGATTATAGTGGTTATACCATTGGGAAAGCAAAATATCTTGATATTAATGCCGATTATACCAAATCGGAAATTGAGATTGCAGAGAATGTGAGTTACAATTGCGATTATGGATCTATAAAAATTGACAATGCCAATAATGTCGATGGTAATGGTGACTATTTAACGGTAAGACTTGGAACCATTTATAAAAATGTGAGTATTAAAGCTGATTATGGTTCTATAAAAATAGATAATATGGCTGCCAACGCTGGAAACATCACCATCGAATCTGATTATAATGGGATTACTATTGGTTACGACCCAGCTTATCAATTTAGTTTTGATATTGACTTAGAATACGCTTCTTTAAGGGATTCAGACGATTTTGAGTTTGTCAATAGACGCATCGAATCTTCAGATAAATATTACGAAGGCTATAGAGGCAGCGCTTCAAGTGGCAACCTTATCAGAATCAAATCAGATTATGGTAGTGTCTCATTCAAAAAGAACTAATACAATTACATACATCCTAAAATACTAAAACCATGAAAAAAATAATATGCATCGCCGTAATCCTATTGAGCAATACTATAATCCATGCCCAATGGGGAACTGATAAAATTAATGACAATGGTCATATAACCACAGAAAATAGATCAACGTCAGATTATGAGGGCATAAAATGTGCTGGTAGCTTTGACTACATTTTGGTATCTGGCAGTGAAGGACGAATCACTCTAGAAGGCGAATCTAATTTATTGCAGCATATTGTCACTGAAGTAAAAAACGGACAATTACACATTAAAACTGAAAAAGGTAAAAGCTTAAGACCAAGTAATAATAAAACGATAAAAATTACCATTCCATTCAAGGATATTAATCACGTATCACTTTCCGGCTCTGGAGATCTATGGAATACAGATACCATTTCATCCGATAACTTAGACGTTTATTTATCAGGTTCAGGTGACATCATTTTAGATGTTCAAACAAATGATGTTTCAGGAAAAGTGACGGGCTCAGGTGATTTAACGCTGAAAGGTCGCACGAATCATTTAAGTGCTGGTGTCACTGGGTCAGGCGACTTTCATGGTTTTAAACTTCAAGCAACTGACACCGATGTCTCCGTAACTGGTTCTGGTGATGCTGATGTAGTATGTAACGGCCGTTTAAAAGCGAGGGTCACAGGTTCCGGTGATATTGAATATAAAGGAAATCCAACACATAGAGACACTAAAGTTACTGGTTCTGGAAGTATCGAAAATTAAATCTTCTAGCACAAAAAAAGCTACTGAAAATTATTCAGTAGCTTTTTTTTATTTCAATTTTAGAATTACTGCTTTGTATAAACGAATGTTAAATCGTCATTTTGTACAATGGTTTGATCTTCACTGATGGCGAAGAATCCTTCCGGAACAAAAATTGACAATTGATTACCAGACAGGGTCCATTCTAAATCACTACTACCATCAGAAATAGTGACTGTATTATTGTTCTGAGTCCATGCCACATTAGAAACCTCTGTCTCTTGTATACAATTAACAATATAATCGAATGAATCTGTTGTTCCTACTTCTATGGACACATCTATTTCAGCATAAGACGTTGAAGTAACGACAGCGGTACCATCGGAATTAAACACAATGGTTTCGTTGTTGTAGCAATCCATTTCATCTAGTAAATTAAAGCTTTCGGTGCCATCATTATTGAGGTCATAGGCCTCATCAATAAGCCATGCTGTCAATAACCAAGTACCTTCCAAATCTGATGATTGCTGATTTTGATCTGTACAATCTCCTAAGGCTTCAATTGCAGCCTGTAAACTTCCATCCTCATCACCACAAGCTTGAACTTGTGCCTGGAGTGCATTTCTATAGGCCACACATAACTGTGTATAGTTATCTGCATTCACACCTAAAAAATTAAGTGCTGCATCTGCGGTATTTAAGACCGCTTGTTCACAAGAAGTTCCTCCAGTTTGAAGGCCATCATCTATAGGTTCGTCTTCACAAGACACCATCAATAGAACAACAAATGGCAATAGTAACAATAATGATTTTTTCATATTAAATGGAAATTGGGTTTTTACAAACATACTAATTTATTTGTTTCTTTTCTTTTGGTACTCTATACAATAATATGATTCCAACTAAGAAAAATAAAAATAAGAATAAAATGGCATTTCGCATACTTCCTGTAATCTGATCAATGGTGGCAAAAATGACCATTCCAATAACGATCCCTATTTTTTCAGCAACGTCATAAAAACTAAAATAAGACGTGGTGTCTTCAGTTTCTGGTAAGAACTTTGAATACGTTGATCTTGCCAACGATTGTATGCCTCCCATGACTAAACCTACTAAGGAAGCTGCGATGTAAAAATCTGTAGATGTTTGCATAAAATAAGCATAAACACATAAGGACATCCAGACAAAATTAACGACAATCAAAGTTTTAATATTTCCATATTTGGCAGAAGCCTTAGACGTTAATATGGCTCCGATAATCGCTACTAATTGAATGACTAATATACTAATGATTAATCCTTTTGTCTTGGCTTCTGTACTTCCCCATGCTATTTCTTCTTCGCCAAAATAAACAGCCACCAACATAATGGTTTGAACCGCCATACTAAACACAAAAAATGCAGCGAGATACCTCTTTAATCTCAGGTCTTTTTTTAGCTCTCTCCAAACGAGCCTCAATTCTTTCAATCCATTAAATACAATTTCCTTGGTCACTTTATGACCTTTTGAAACACCTTTCGGTAAAATATAAAACGTGTATTGGCTAAATAGAATCCACCACAGACCAACTGTAATAAAAGCCACTTTCATGGCTTCAAAAGACGCGGCATCTTTCGCTTTTTTTAAGGCATCTGCAATTTCAACCTCAGTGCCAGTTTGCCTTAAAGTGTCATCAATACTAATATCAAAACCAAACCATTGAGGTATCATTACCATAAGTAAATTGATAATCAGTAATATCACACTCCCAATATAGCCCATACTAAAACCCTTCGCACTAATACTATCTTGTTGTTCAGGAAAGGCGATATCTGGTAAATAAGAATTATAGAAAACCAAACTTCCCCAATAACCTATCAAACCCATAAAATAAAATAACAGGCTTAGGTGAATATGTTCTAAACTAAACCAGTACAATCCAATACATCCTATACCTCCAACATAACAAAAGAACTTCATAAAGTTCTTTTTGTTCCCGACATAATCTGCAATACCAGATAAAATTGGTGATGTAAACGCGACAACTAGAAAGGTAAAAGCAGTGACATAAGTGATAAGCGCCGTACTCTTAAACACCATGCCAAATGCTGGAACCGTCTTTTCCGCTTGAGAAATAAACAATGCGGAATAAAATATGGGAAAAATAGATGAGGCAATGGTTAAGGTATAAACTGAATTTGCCCAATCATAAAACGCCCATGCATTGAGCAATTTTTTACTTCCTTTCTCCAAATGTGCCATAGTGTTTCATTAAAAAAGCTGCCCAATATTGAACAGCTTCTAAATTACTATAATTTTTAGTCTTTGCAATTAAAATTTGCCTAAAGGTCTATAGGAATCAACACCAAATTTCTTAGCCTCAGCTTTCGCTTTTGGTGCCCATTTCTGTAAATTCTCAATTCTGGTATCATTCGAAGGGTGTGTACTTAAAAACTCTGGTGGCGCTTGTCCGCCACTATTAGCCTTCATACGTTTCCAAAGCTCTGCTGCTTCACTAGGATTATAACCAGCAATAGCCATTAGGTATAGTCCAATTTCATCCGATTGGGTTTCATGACTTCTACTAAAAGGCAACATCACACCTACATTACTACCAACACCATAGGCTTGGTTAAATATATTTCTAGTTTGCTCATCCTTAATAGCAACATTCCCAGCTACGGCACCTAGTTGTTGTAACATACCTGCACTCATCCGTTGTTGTCCGTGGTTGGCTAATGCATGAGCAACCTCATGACCCATAATCGCTGCAATACCCGTTTCGTTTTGAGCAATCGGTAAAATACCTGTATAAAACACAATTTTACCTCCTGGCATACACCAAGCATTCACAGTGGGATCATTCACTAAATTGTACTCCCATTTGTAATCTTCTAAATAGCCTTGATGACCATTCGCGTTTAACCAACGTTCGGCAGCCACAGCGATACGCTGTCCCACTCGTTTAATCATTTCGGCATCTGAAGTACCAGTAACCACTTTATTTTCAGTTAGGAATTGGTCATACTGAGCAAAAGCCGTTGGAAATAATTGTGAATTAGGCACTAATGCCAAGGTTTTTTTACCCGTAAATGGGTTGGTAGCACATGACAGGAACAACGCAATGGTTCCAATGGCTACTAATTTATTCTTTATACGCATAGTTAAATAGATTTTTATAGTGTTAGCTAAATTTACGAAATGATTCCATTTAGTTGGACACTATCCATTATAATTTTGTCACATTTGAAAGGAGAAAATCTATTTTCCAATAAGGTGTAATTCTGTAAATTCCTTGTCTACAGTCATCTTAGAGACACCATTCGTCTTAATATGATCTAAAGGAATACTCACATTGTCCAATTGGATTTCATTAATATCAAAAGGTAAACCATGAATTCGCAATTCAAACGATTTATATTGGGCATCAAATTTACCTTCCTTATGTTGCTGAATAATTAATTCATTAGACTTGCCAACCAGTTTAAAAGTCCTAAAGCTGTATCGGCCTTTGGTATAATCGTAACCGTCATGTGCATCATCGAATAAATGGGAACTTTCTTTTCCCTCTTTATAATACACATCTAAACCAACAGTTTCAATGTTTTTCTCACCCACATACTGTTGTTTTGGATACTTTGGAATGATGGCTCCTTCCTTAATAAAAATAGGCATACTATCAATATCAGCGTCTACCCACATTTCCTTTCCTCCTTTTACAATGCTATCTGTCCAAAAGTCATACCATTGTCCGCGTGGAATATACATTCGACGACCTTTAGCATTTGGTTCAAGGACAGGACAGGCTAAAATTTGATTTCCAAACACAAACTCATCAGTGCGATAATGGGTTTGTACGTCTTCCTGATCAAACAGCACTAATGATTTTAGTATAGGCGTTCCATTTTCCACATAATCCCAAAAAGTTGTATATAAATATGGCAGAAGCTCGTAACGAATATTTATGAATTTACGAACAATATCAGTGACGTCATTGCCAAATGTCCATGGCTCTTGATCACCATGATCACCCGATGAGTGAACTCTGAAAAACGGATGGAAAATTCCTAACTGAATCCATCTTGTAAATAATTCCCCTTGTGGCTGCTCTGCAAAACCACCAATATCACTTCCTGCAAAACTAAATCCAGACATCGCCATTCGTTGCGCTTGCACGTTGGCAATCCAAAGGTGTTCCCAGGTTGCCACATTATCACCAGTCCAAGTAGAAGTATAACGTTGTGTCCCAGAATAAGCAGCTCTCGTTATTACAAACGGTCTTTTTGGATAAGCAAACTTTTTTAATCCTTGATAGGTAGCTCTAGCCATTTGCATCCCATAAATATTATGGGCCTTTCTGTGGCTACATGGATTTCCGTCATAATCATGACGTACATCATCTGGAAACGTTTTATTAGGCACTTCCATCACAGCGGGTTCGTTCATGTCGTTCCAAACGCCTTTGACGCCAATATCTTCAATAAGTTCTTTAAACAAGCCTGACCACCATTCTCTTACCTCTGGATTTGTAAAATCTGGAAAGTGACACTCTCCTGGCCAAACTTTTCCTTTCATATAGGGACCATCAGCACGTTTACAGAAATAATCATTATCCATAGCTTCTTGAAACACCGAATAATCTTTATCAATCTTGATGCCTGGATCGATAATGACCACCGTTTTAAATCCATCATCAGCCAACTCCTTAACCATGCGTTTTGGATCTGGAAAATAGGATTCACTCCAAGTAAAACATCTAAAACCTTCCATGTAATCAATATCTAAGTAAATAGCGTCACATGGTATTTCAAGTGTTCTGAATTTTGAGGTAATTTCCTTCACTTTTTCTTCCGGATAATAACTCCATTTACATTGATGAAAGCCCAGTGCCCACAATGGTGGCAACAAATGTGGCTTCCCTGTAAGATCTGTGTAACTCTCAACCACTTCTGTCATTTGTGGTCCATAAATGAAATAATAATTCATTTCGCCACCTTGTGCCCAAAAGCTTGTGACGTTTCTGCGTTCTTGCGCAAAATCAAAAAATGAACGGAAGGAATTGTCAAAGAAAATTCCATAGGCGCGATTGTGATGTAAACCTGTGTAAAATGGAATGGCCTTGTAAATTGGATCTGTATCTTTTCCATAGGCATAGGAATCCGTTACCCAGTTCTCATAGCGCTTTCCCTTTAAATTTAAATGATTTGGCTTATCTCCTAGTCCAAAATAACTCTCGCCATCATTAGAGACCTTGCTCATTTTTACAATATTACCACCCTTTTCATAGCTCTCTTCCCAATGAAATCCAATTTCATCTTGGTTAATCGCTAAACCGTCAGCAGCATCAAATAGTTGCACTTTTAAATCGTCTTTATCGATGTGACAAATTAATTTTGACGTGGTTATTTTATAATGGGATTTAAGCTCCTCTATTTCTAAAAGGTTATAGCCTGTACTTGCATATTTCGTTATGGCATAGGAAAAATCATTTTCAAATTTTCCGGTAGTCGTATATCTAAATCGCAATACGCTATCCCTTAAAACAGTTAACTGAAGTATGACATCATTTTCAGTCGTAAAGTAAAGTGTATCTACATCCTTTTTAAAATGGATGATTTTGGAAGGAAACAAATTCCCTTTATTTTCTAATTCTGTATTTACAATCATATGAAAGGTCTTGTGTAAAAATCATGTAAAAAAAAGCAAAAATGCGGACGTAAAAAAGTGTTAGGCATTGATATTGTACCGAATTATTAACTATAACGATTTCGGTTATGAACACCATCTGATATTATTCCCAAAAACACTAATGATCCAGAAAATTAGACGTATTTAAAAGCGACCATTCCGAGCGGTGGGATCACAATTTCTACAGAATCGTCTCTAAACTGCCAAGGCTTTTTCTCAGATGTTAATGAAGTATTTTTAAATTCACCACTACCAAAGAAAGTTTTCAAATCACTATTAAAAACCTCCTTTAATTGCCCTTTTTTCGGAAGTCCGATGCGATAGTTTTCTCGAGCAATAGGTGTCATATTACACGCTACAATCACATCATCTTTACGCTTTTCACCTTTTCTGATATACACCAACACCGAATTTTCAGCATCGTTATAGTCAACCCATTCAAAACCTTCTGCGGAAAATTGCTTTTCATATAAAGCAGGTTCTGATCTATAAAATGTGTTCAACGCTTTTAATAATTCTTGTACACCTGCGTGTGGTTGGTACTGAAGTAGGTGCCAATCGAGACTTTGTTGAAAATTCCATTCCTCACTTTGACCAAATTCTGCACCTTGAAATAGCAAATTCGTTCCAGGATGCGTAAACATGTAACTGTACAATAAGCGAAGATTAGCGAAACGCTGCCATTCATCACCAGGCATACGACCTAAAATAGAATGCTTTCCATACACCACTTCATCGTGACTTAGCGGCAGCATAAAATTTTCGGTAAAGGCATAAGTCATCGAAAATGTTAAGTCATTTTGATGATGTTTTCTATAGATAGGTTCTTTAGCAAAATATTGTAAGGTATCGTGCATCCATCCCATCATCCATTTCATTCCAAATCCGAGTCCACCTAAGGACGTTGGTTTTGAAACCATTGGAAATGAGGTTGATTCTTCAGCAATGGTTTGGACATCTGGAAACATACTGTACACTGCTTCATTCATTTCTCGTAAAAAGGACATCGCTTCCAGGTTTTCTCTTCCACCAAACATATTAGGTTCCCATTCTCCTTCGTCTCTACTGTAATCTAAGAAAAGCATAGACGCAACGGCATCTACTCGTAAACCGTCGGCATGGTACTCATCTAACCAAAATATCGCATTACTAATCAAGAAAGACTTTACTTCATTTCGACCATAATTGAAAATCAAACTTTTCCAATCTGGATGATACCCTTTGCGTTTATCAGGATGTTCATAAAGATGTGATCCATCAAAAAAACCGAGGCCATGAGCATCTTCAGGAAAATGCGATGGTACCCAATCCAATATGATCCCAATATCATTTTGATGCAGTTTATCGACAAGTAATTTAAATCCTTCAGGATATCCAAAACGTGATGTTGGTGCAAAGTAACCTGTTAGTTGATAACCCCAACTTGGATCGTAAGGATATTCCATGATTGGCATCAATTCAACATGTGTGAAATTCATTTCCTTGACATAAGTGACGAGCTCATTTGCTAAATCCTCATAGGTTAAAAACGTATTGTCTTCTACCTGTCGTTTCCATGAGCCTAGATGTACTTCATAAATAGAATAAGGCGCATTTAAAGCATTGTGCTTTTGTCGCTTTTTCATCCATTTAGTATCCTTCCACTTATAAGGTTCATTCCAAACCACTGAAGCCGTTTTCGGTGGGTGTTCGCAACGCCTCGCATACGGATCTGCTTTTTCTGTTTTAATGTTGTTATTATGGCTTTGTATTTTATACTTGTAAATACTGCCTTTGCCAACATGTGGTATGAATCCTTCCCAAATACCACTTTCATCCCATCTTACATTCAGCTTGTGCTCCCCTTCTACCCAAAAATTAAAATCACCAATAACCGAAACCATTTTAGCGCTCGGTGCCCAAACAGCAAAGTAAGTGCCTTCTACACCATCAACAGTGATGATGTGAGAGCCCATTTTTTCATAAAGCTTGTAATGCTTTCCAGATTTAAAAAGATTGATGTCAAAATCGGTAAAAAGACTATGTACTATTACTTCTGCCATAAATTAATCATTAATGATATTAGAGATTCCTTTCAACGGAATCACTGCCCAACGCGGACGTGAATTTAATTCGTAACCCAGTTCGTAAACGGCTTTTTCAAGCATGGCATATTTCAGTAAAAATATCCTTTCTTGATGGTAACCAATATTTAAGTTGGCTGCTTGTATTTTATCTACATAGGTGCCTAAAAATACCCCTTTTAAGTATTGGTATAAAATTTCACCTGCGGCAAACAAATCGTCTTGGGAATGTTTATACAATTCCACATTGTTAAAAATCGTTGCATAAATAGCATAATGGAATGATCTAAATAAACCAGCTACATCCTTTAAAGGCGGCTGTTTGACCTTTCTATCACGAATCGTACTTTCAGGTTCGCCTTCAAAATCCAAAATGTAAAAGTCATCATCCTTGACTAATACCTGGCCCAAATGATAATCACCATGTACACGAATGCGTTCACCTTTCAATTTCGTCCAATCAAAATTGACAAAGCGCTTTCTAATATCATTCTTTCTCTCTAAAAATTCATTCGCCAATTCTAATGCTAAGCCATCTAATTTATGTAAGCTATTCTCAATGGTATTCAAACGATTTTGAAATTGGTAAAGCAATCTATTCTTTAACCATACGGTATAATCACCATTAAAATGAGTTGGTGTAAAAGCGGTATCCTCAAATTCACTACCTAAAGCAATATGCATCTCTGCAGTTCGCTTGGCGAGTGTTTGAATTTTCGTAAATACATTTAGTCCTACCCAATCAATAATCTCTGGTGGCACATCTGTAATTTGTAGTCTGCCAAAATCTTCCGTTTTTGGCAATCTCTTCACATGGATATTCTTGTACTCTAAATTAGAAAACACCTTATGGAACTCTTTCAACATATATTCCCAAGCATCACCTTGATTTTCCACCATTTCTTGCATGAGACCAATGGTAATGTTTACGTTTTCATGATCCTTGATTTGGATACTACCTAGGTACGCAGGTGTGTTTTTAAAGTCCTTTTTATCAGATAAAAAGCGACTCATCTCATAATCTGGATTTCTGTCGGCATAAATACGTCTAAAAAACTTTAAAACATACTTTTCATTATAGACAATAGAGGTGTTGCTTTGCTCCATTCCCATGTATCGCGAGGACTCATAAGTACAATCTTTGAAATTTTCACTTTTATGATATCGAACACGTGATTTATCCTTGGGAATCGCCGTTAAAATGCGTTCAAATACTACTTTTCTGAAAGCTTCCAAATTGATGGCATCGATAATAAAACCTTCTTGATCTTGAATACTAATGGGTAGAATCCTATCGTCTTGAGCAAAACTCTCATCAGAAACAAAAGCAATTGGTAAAAAGTAATGTTGGTAAAAAGCCTCCGTAAAATTCACTTCTAAAATAAGGCCATAGTACATTTCGTCATGCTGCTGAATTCTAAAATATTCAGAAAGTTCAATGTATTTCATCTTACTTGCCTTCCCACCATACCAGCGTTGTTTTGAAATGTAAGTTTCCAAGACATCCGACAAAAATACTTTGATGAATTCTTCATTTTCTAGAAGTTCCTCCCATTTATCATTGAAATTATAAGGTGGTTTCAATGCCGTTGCTTTTATGTCCTTTTTAGCCATTTTACTTGTTTATCTTAAAAATATGAAATGGAAGTGTAGGATGCAACTCCACGAAATTCCATTCATGATCCCAGTTATAGCTACTTCCCGTCACTAAATCCTCCATACGCAATTGTTGGCCTTCGTGAACGCCTAAATCACTTAGTGGTAATTGCACATTGCTTTGTTGCGCATAGTATTGATCCAGACTAATAACAATCAACAATTCATTTGTTTTCTCTTGATTCCATTTGTAAAACGCCATTAAATTATCATTTTCAATATGACAAAACTTAATGTTATTAGTCTGCTGCAAAGCCTCATTTTGATGGCGAATAGCATTTATTTTTGAAATCAATAAGGTCAATTTATTTTCAAGGAACCAATCATAATTTTTAATCTGAAATTTCTCAGACATGTAATATTCTTCTTTTCCTGGAATGGCCTCACTTATCATTTGCTCGAAAACGGGTCCATAAATACCAATACTAGAACTTAAAGTTGCTGCCAAAGCATAACGTTGAAGATATTTAGATTCGTTAGCGCCTTGCAAATGATAGGGATTGATATCTGGTGTGTTAGGCCAAAAATTAGGTTGCATATATTCACGTTGATCCGTCTGCGTCAACTCGGTCATATATTCGATCAATTCATGTTTATTATTACGCCATGTGAAATAGGTATAAGATTGAGAATACCCTTCTTTGGCTAGTCGTTGCATCACTTTTGGCTTGGTAAAGGCTTCGGCTAAGAAAATCACATCCGGATGCTTTTTTTTCACTTCGGAAATGAGCCAATTCCAAAAATAATAAGGTTTGGTATGCGGATTATCAACACGGAAAACATGGATGCCACAATCTATCCAATAGAGCATCGTGTCCAGACATTCTTTCCAAAGGTTTTTATAATCCTTACTTTCCCAATAGATTGGTAAAATATCCTGATATTTTTTAGGTGGATTTTCGGCGTATTGAACCGTCCCATCTGGCCGCCATTTAAACCAATCTGGATGTGCTTTTACCCATGGATGATCTGGTGCTGCTTGTAAGGCATAATCCATGGCAATTTCTATATCTAATGCTTTGGCTTTTTTTATGAGGCGCTTAAAATCACTGATAGTTCCTAATTGCGGGTGTAAATCTTTATGACCACCATGCTTGGAGCCAATTCCCCATGCGGAACCTACATCGTCGTTTTGAGCTTCAGTGGTATTATTTTTACCCTTTCGATTCACTTCGCCAATTGGATGAACTGGCGGAAAATATAAGGTATCGAATCCCATTTTAGCGACTCTTGGCAAAAGGCGTTCACAATCTCTAAAAGTTCCGTGTTGACCTTCTTCCTCTGCTGCTGAACGTGGAAAAAACTCGTACCATGTACTAAATCTGGCTTTTTTACGATCCACATACACCTGTAAAGCCTCAGTCTCATTGGCTAGGTGCTTTTCAGGAAAGTTTACAAATAGCTTGTGTAGTTTATCACTTTTTGCTTCAGCAATGGCTTCATCATATTGCGATGGTTCTTTAAATATGTCTATGCAATGTTGAACATAAGCTTTATCAGCTTTTGTTACACGCGTCAACAACGGTTCCAAATAAGTCACGCCTTCAAGAAGTTCAGACTTCACGTGTTGATTATCAGCAATCTTGCGTTCAATACCATGTTGCCAATTCAATGCATAATCAACCCATCCTTGTACTTTATAGTTATAAAATCCTTGTTTTGACACAAAAAATGACGCTTTCCATTCGTCATTAATGACATGGTGCATTCTCACTTCGTTCCACTGACGTTCTTTTTCATGCTTAAACAAAACTGAAGCTGCTATCACATCATGACCATCCACAAGAACATGTGCATCCACATTCACAATTTCATTAACAATACGTTTTATAAAGAATTCTCCACCATTAATTTGAGGTGTCACTACATCGATGACGACGCGCTGTTGTTTTTGCATTTTGTTGGTTAATTGTTTAATAGGAATGTGAAATTACTAAAAATCGTTGCAATTTTCATCAATATATTAATAATATCAGTTAAATATTAAATTTATAACGTTTTCGTAAGTTCTTAACTATTCATTCGACTATAAAATCTGTAAACATTATATTTATAACATGAAAAAATTAGCGCTCCTATTTGTGGTCATCTTATGTTTCAGTTGCAACTCATCAGCCCAAAAACAGCAAGAAAAAAAAGACAAAGAATTTCCAGTTACAAAGACTGAAGAGCAATGGAAAAAAGAACTTACAGCCGATCAATATTATGTGTTGAGACAAGAAGGTACAGAACGTCCTTTTTCTAGTCCTTTAAATAAAGAATACAGTGAAGGCGTTTATCATTGTGCCGCTTGCAATACACCCTTGTTTAAGAGCGAACACAAATTTGATTCTGGAACTGGATGGCCAAGTTTTGACAGAGAAATTGAAGGTAACGTAGAATTCTCAACCGATTATAATCTAGGGTATGCTAGGACTGAAGAACACTGTGCGACTTGCGGTGGACACTTAGGCCATGTTTTTAATGACGGTCCGAGAAAGACCACAGGCAAACGTCATTGTATTAATGGTGACGCCTTAAAATTCGTTCCATCAAAGTAGCTGGTATTATTTAAGACAATCCGTGTTATTACAACGAACTCAAAAAAGAAACCATGGAGACATCTTATCTCACCAGCATTGTCAAACAGTTTAAGTATTACAAAGCCTTAGGGGATCGAACAATCGCTCAATTAAATTTTGATCAGCTTAAAATAGAAGTAGTTGAGGATACCAATTCTGTAGCGATTATCATCAAACATATCTCTGGTAATATGCTAAGTAGATGGACCCATTTTTTAACAGAAGACGGTGAAAAACCTTGGAGACAGCGAGATGATGAGTTTATCGATCATTTCAATTCAAAGGAAGAGCTCCTTTCAGCTTGGGAAGCAGGATGGACATGCCTTTTTAATGCTTTAGAATCTTTAAACAGCGAACACCTTGAACAATTGATTTACATTAGAAATCAAGGCCATACCGTCACAGAAGCGATTAATCGTCAATTAGCCCACTACGCTTATCACGTTGGACAAATGGTTTTTTTAGGGAAACTTTTAAAAGGAAAAGACTGGATGTCACTTTCAATACCCAAAGGAAAATCAGAGACTTACAATCAGGAGAAATTCCACCAAGAAAAAGGTCGCAGACATTTTACGGATGACCTTTAATATTACGATTTGGTTTCGTAACTTCGTAACCTCAAAATTTCAATTAAAAAAAGACTCATGAGTAAATACGATATTATTGTACTTGGTAGTGGTCCTGGAGGCTACGTAACAGCAATTAGAGCATCACAATTAGGCTTTAAAACTGCTATTGTAGAGAAAGAAAGTTTAGGTGGTGTATGTTTGAATTGGGGCTGTATCCCAACCAAGGCTTTACTGAAATCAGCACAGGTTTTTGAATATTTAAAACATGCTGAAGATTATGGGCTTTCTGTAAAGGAGGCTAGTCATGACTTCGATGGCGTTGTTAAACGTAGTCGCGGTGTCGCTGATGGTATGAGCAAAGGTGTTCAGTTCTTAATGAAGAAAAATAAGATTGATGTTATTGAAGGATATGGCACTTTAAAAACAGGTAAAAAAATTGAAGTTGATGGTAAAGAATATAGTGCAGATCATATCATAATAGCGACAGGTGCTCGTTCAAGAGAATTACCAAGTTTGCCGCAAGACGGTAAAAAAGTTATTGGTTACCGTGAAGCAATGACCTTAGATAAACAACCTAAAAAAATGATTGTCGTAGGTTCCGGAGCCATTGGTGTTGAGTTTGCGTATTTCTACAATTCGATGGGAACAGAAGTTACTATTGTAGAATACATGCCGAATGTCGTTCCTGTGGAAGACGAAGATGTTTCTAAGCAATTGGAACGCTCTTTTAAAAAGAGTGGTATCAACATTATGACATCTGCAGAAGTCACTAAAGTGGATACCTCTGGATCTGGTGTAAAAGCCACCGTTAAAACTAAAAAAGGAGAAGAAGTTCTAGAGGCTGATATTGTATTATCTGCTGTAGGTATTAAATCCAATATTGAAAATATCGGTCTTGAAGATGTAGGTATTGCCACTGATCGAGATAAAATTTTAGTGAATGATTATTACCAAACTAACATTCCAGGATATTATGCTATTGGTGATGTAACACCAGGACAAGCGCTTGCTCACGTAGCGTCTGCAGAAGGGATTCTATGTGTAGAAAAAATAGCTGGTCAACATGTTGAGGCTCTTGATTATGGAAATGTTCCTGGTTGTACGTATTGCTCACCAGAAATAGCCAGTGTTGGACTCACGGAGAAACAAGCGAAAGATAAAGGCATTGAAATCAAAGTTGGAAAGTTCCCTTTCTCAGCTTCAGGTAAAGCCAGTGCAGGTGGAAATAAAGATGGCTTTGTTAAAGTTATTTTTGATGCTAAATACGGGGAATGGTTAGGCTGCCACATGATTGGTGCTGGTGTGACTGATATGATTG
>JAAEZI010000026.1:35016-42358 GCA_018222915.1 Algicola sp.
CCCAACCATGAGTGAAGCGGTTATGGAAGCTGTGGCAGATGCCTATGACGAAGTCATACATTTGTAAAAACTATCCACTATAACATATAAAGCGATTTGAATATTCAAATCGCTTTTTTTTTGTTAAAACTTATAGCCAGCTCCTATAAACAAGCCGTTGGGAGCCACTTCATTAAATCCTAATACAAATTTCATATGCAGATTTAAGTGATCAGAAAGATTATAGGCCGTTGCAATATCGCCTCTTACTTTTAACTTGTTATTGAAAAAATCGAAGAAATAATTAAGACTCGGGCCAGCTAAGAAGTCTAATCGATCCGATAATCGAAACTTAGCATATATTGGCGCATTGACAAATTGGAAATCCGTTAAACTTATATATAAAATTTCTGGTTGAATGGACACAAACTCGTCGACTTCAAAATCGGCAAAAACGCCACCATAGTATCCTACTTCCGTTTCAATATTATTACCAAATTGTGCTTCAGTGACCTTAAAAAAGGTCAAATTTAATCCGCCTTTCACACCAAAGTTCACAGGAGATTGTGACAAAGCTGTTAGCATTGAAAAAAAGCAGCAAGAAGTTATAACTATTTTAGTCCATTTCATTGAGAACATAACGTATTTATCCTATCAAATATTATGTACTTAAAAAGCTCTGAATCGCCAATTCATAACTTTGCAATCCAAAACCCAGAATCACACCTCTGGCATTTGGTGAAATATACGATTGGTGTCTAAATTCTTCCCTTGAAAACGTATTAGAGATATGGACTTCCACAACAGGCGTTTCTATAGCTTTGATCGCATCACCAATGCCTACAGATGTATGGGTATAGGCTGCTGCATTTAATATAATACCGTCATAATTGAAACCAACTTCGTGCAGTTTATCTATAATCTCACCTTCTACATTAGACTGAAAATGTTCTAAAGTAATTTCAGCATATTTGTTCTCTATGGTATTGAAAAAATCTGTAAACGAGAGGTTACCATAAATATTGGTTTCACGCTTTCCTAATAAATTAATATTTGGGCCGTTTATGATAATGAGTTGCTTCATAGCATAAAGATATTAAAATTAAAGCATAAAAAAGCCGAAGCATGTGCTTCGGCTTTTCATATTAAGCTTATTATTCTATATCATTAGAATTTGTAAGTCACTCCAAAGTTGATATCAGATAAATCTAAGTTCAATCCAAAAGTGTTTAATGCTTCAGCTCCTTCAAAATCAGCTTTTGAACTTGTGTAAGACAACGCTCCGATTGACGCTCTTAAAGATAAACAATCTGAAACGAAATAGTTAACACCTGGTGAAACAGCAATTCCAAAACTATTAGTTTTTAACTCATCATCAATCCCTTCGAACTCTTCTTTAGAACTTACATAAGCAACTCCTGCTCCTAAAGTGAAAGAAAATTGATTAGATGGCGTAAAAAAGTAAGTTGCACCTACACCAGCACCAAATTGTGATTGCTTATCTTCTGCATCTCCTACTTCTTGTTTTTGTGATCCAAATAATAAATTGAATTCTAAAGCAATGTTATCAGAGATAAAGTATCCTACTGCAGGTGAAAACGTTAAGTTGTTTTCTTTTACTTCATCTTGTGATGCACTGTTAAATCCAACAGTTCCAGAAACATAAACATCTCCTTCTGCAAACCCACCAGTTGTGTTCTCATCTTGTGCATTTACATTTGTAAATCCGAATACTGCAATCGCAGTCATAAGTAATAATTTTTTCATAATAATTAAGTTTTAAAAAATTTGGTTTTCTATTTAATTGGTCGGCAAATATAGATGTTGGAAACTTAACAAACAAGAAAAAACGCATTAATTAATGCGTTTCATCGATAAAAATATGTATTTCAACGAGTTGTAGCCCCAAAAAAGCGAGATTTTTAAAAAGTGAACGCTAGGAAGCTATCCTTCACGAATGTACTTGTTAGAAGCGGTAACCCAAACCAATTAACAAATAATTAAACTTGGCTTGAACATTTGTGCCATTTAACTCCTCAATATCTCCTTCCAAACGATTATTAAGTCCAAATGAATAACGTGCATCAAGTATGAGTTGCTCGGTGATATCGAATGCTGCACCAAGGCCAATTCCGATTCCTAATCGTTTTAGACCTTCTGAGGCGTCCGCATCTAATAAATAATCAAATTGAGGACCAGCCATCAGGTGAAAACGATCATTCACATTAAATTGAGCTAAAATTGGTAAGAAGAGTATATCTGTGCTCTCGCCATCCTGACTATAACTTCCATATAATAATTCGGAATGAATTCCGATGGCTTCAGAAATTGACAAATCACCAAAAACACCCACGTAAAATCCAGAGACATCTTCAGATACGGTGATATTTTCTACGTTAATTCGTAACACGGTTGATGAGAATCCGGCTTTCACTCCAAACGTGAGTTCAGAACTATTATCAGTAGCTTCTTGAGAATGACCTATTAATAGTCCCATAAAGATTGTAAATACAAGAGATATGTTATTTTTCATAAGATTTGAGATGTAATAATTTGATTGACTTTACATTAAGTTAAGATAGATGTTCGGTTATTATTAAACAAATAAAAAGTAGCTGTTTTAAAACTTTAACAATTATCATTAAAAAAAGGGAGACTGAAACCAGTCTCCCTTTTTTTATTAACGTCTTTGGTGTGATTAGAATTTATATCCAACACCAATATAAAATCCGCTTAATTTAGCAGAAACACCATCAGGAGCATCTTCAACTAAATTAGCTAAACCTAGACTATATCTAGCTTCAACTAAGAATTGTTCTGAAATATCGTAAGAAGCACCTGCTTCAATACCATAGTTAAAAGAACTAAAACCTTCAGCAGAATCTGTTAAGATACCTAATGCTGGACCAGCTAAAATGCTAAACTCTTCAGAAACAGAATAGTTTGCCATTAATGGAATGTGAATCTCACTAGCATCTGTAACTGAAACATACATAACTTCTGGTTGGAATGCAAACTCATCAGAAAGTCCGATTTGTGCAAAAACACCAACATAGAAACCTGTTTCAGAACCTGTAACACTGATACCTTCTACTTCAACTTTACTCGATGCTAAGTCAACACCAGCTTTAGCTCCAAAAGTGGTTTCTTGAGCAGTTACATTTGTTAATCCAAAAACTGCAACAGCAGCTAATAACATTAATTTTTTCATAATTAAAAGTTTTAAAATTGATTAGTACAAACTAAATACTTTTTTTTTAGATTATAAACATTTTTAAGCATGTTATTAACAATTTTATAAACATTTTTTTTTAGACTCTTGATTTACAGGTTTTTAAAATCGTGAATTATTAACATTATTCCTTTAAAATACGGCAAATGGCGTATGTATTATTAACTTAAAAGCCAGGTTTTTATAGTATTTTTACACAAGATATTCTTCTATTAAATAGTAAAACAACCCTATGAAGTGGCAACATGCTCTGACAGATTACGTACATTACCTTAAAATTGAAAGAGGTTTGAGCGCTAATTCTATTAGTAATTACCGCATGGATGTTGAAAAACTAATCCACTTTTTAGAAGATAAAGAGGATCAGGCTTCTCCCATCAACATAGATCATGAAACGATTCAGTCCTTTATATATGAAGCTTCTAAACAAATAAATCCGAGATCGCAATCGCGTTTAATTTCGGGATTGCGAAGTTTTTTTAGTTATCTAGTTTTTGAAGATTACAGACAAACCAATCCTTTAGACCTCATTGAATCACCTAAAATAGGTCAGAAACTTCCAGACACCTTATCCATTGATGAAATTGATGCCTTAATACGAGCTATTGACCTCTCCAAGACTTATAACGGTGTCTGCATCGGTGAACGCAATAGAGCCATTTTAGAAACGCTCTACAGTTGTGGTTTACGTGTTAGCGAACTAATCAACCTTACATTGTCTGATTTATTTTTTGAAGAAGGATTCATAAAAGTAACTGGTAAAGGCGATAAACAGCGCTTTGTTCCCATCGGAGAAACCACACAAACATATATTAATATTTGGAAAGGTATTAGACAACATATGTCTGTGCAACCCGAAGATAAGGACACCTTGTTTCTTAATAACAGAGGTAAAAAATTAACGAGGGCCATGATTTTTACCATTATTAAAGATCTCGCCAAATCCATTAACCTCAATAAAGTCATTTCTCCGCACACCTTTAGACATTCATTTGCGACACATCTCTTAGAAAATGGTGCAGACCTCAGAGCCATTCAGTTAATGTTAGGACACGAAAGCATTACAACCACTGAAATCTATATGCATGTTGACCGCTCACACTTGAAAAAAGCCCTACTAACCTATCATCCAAGAAAATAATAAATTTCTGTACGTAAATAGTGACATTTTTATTCAATTTGCGTCTTAATTAGAAAGCCTCATTCATGAAATTGTTATTGAACTCATTATTTAAAAAAAAACATATCATCCATCCGTTTGAAAACCAACAATCTATGGCAGTTTCAAAATGGCAGCTCGCTTTAGAATATTCCAGTATTGGTGTTTGGGAGTACGATTCAGAATTAGATAAAGTATTTTTTTCTGAAGGGTCAAAACAAATCATAGGCATTAACGACACTAATTTTGGAAGTAATCCTGACGATTGGAATAATCGGGTTCACCCAGAAGACAAAGCGCAATACTACAAAGATTTTAAAGATCATATTAACAATATCAAGCCCATGTACGAGAATGAACATCGAGTTAGATGTGAAGATGGTAGTTATAAATGGATTAGAGATCGTGGTAAAATTGTAGAATGGACCAAAGAAGGCCAACTTAGACGTATTGTTGGAACGCATACAGATATTACAGCAAGAAAGGAGAAGGAAGAACGCCTAGAAAAGTACCTTCAACTTATTACAAGTCAGAATAAAAGACTGCATAACTTTACACATATAGTTTCTCATAATCTCAAAACACACATTGGAAACTTTAAAAGCATCCTTGAATTACATAATGAAGCGACGCAAACATCGGAAAAAGAAGAACTGATGTCCCATTTAAAGACTATTTCAGATGCGTTGACCGATACCATTATTGATTTAGATGACATTATTAATATCAAGTCAAAATCTGAGAATAACGTTCTCAACGAACGTGTCAACTTACACGCTTGTGCTGATAAAATAATTGCCAGTTTAAAATTAGAAAGTGACAGAAAACAGGTGACTATTTACAATTCTATTCGCAGTTTGGACACTCTAAAATCGAACAGATCGTACCTTGAAAGTATTCTTTATAATTTGATTTCAAATGCCATTAAGTACAGCCATCCTAATAGAAGGTCAAAAATCTTTTTACAAACGATACACACTAAAGACTGCATCAAGGTTCTTATTTCAGACAATGGCATCGGCATAGACTTAAAAAAGTATGAGAAACAACTCTTTGACATGTACCAAACATTTCATGGTACAAATAGAGAGGATTCAAGAGGTGTTGGGCTTTATATTACTAAAACACAAGTTGAAGCTTTAGGTGGTCAAATTTCTGTGGAGAGTACTCTAGATGAAGGTAGTACATTTACTTTAACCTTTAAAAAATAAGAAGCACTCTTAAGAGAGTGCTTGTTAATTGAGTCGTTCTGACCTGATTTATTTAGCAATATTAACAGCTCTTGTTTCTCGGATCACGGTAACTTTCACCTGACCTGGATAGGTCATGTCTGTTTGTATTTTCTGTGAAATTTCAAATGATAAGTTTGCAGCTTGTTCATCTGAAACCTTTTCACTTTCAACCATGACACGCAATTCACGTCCTGCTTGAATGGCATAAGCTTTATTGACACCATTAAATCCGAAAGCCACATCCTCTAAATCTTTCAAACGTTGGATGTAGGAATCTAAAACTTGTCGTCGCGCTCCTGGTCGCGCTCCTGAAATAGCATCACAAACCTGTACAATCGGTGATAATAAGGTCGTCATCTCAATTTCATCGTGGTGCGCACCAATCGCATTACAAACTTCAGGTTTTTCACCGTGCTTCTCTGCCCATTGCATACCCAAAATAGCATGTGGTGTTTCCATATCTGCTTCTGAAGAAGGTACTTTACCAATATCATGCAAAAGACCTGCACGTTTCGCTAGCTTAGGATTCAATCCTAATTCTGCTGCCATAACACCACAAAGTTTAGCAACTTCACGTGAGTGTTGCAGTAGATTCTGCCCATATGACGAACGATACTTCATACGTCCAACTAATTTAATGAGTTCTGGGTGCAACCCATGAATTCCCAAATCGATAACCGTACGTTTACCGACTTCTACAATTTCTTGTTCAATTTGCTTCTGAGTTTTTCTAACCACTTCTTCTATACGCGCTGGATGTATACGTCCGTCGGTCACTAATTTGTGAAGTGATAAGCGAGCAATTTCTCGACGAACAGAATCGAAGCAAGATAGGATAATAGCTTCTGGCGTATCATCAACAATGATCTCAACACCTGTAGCTGCTTCAATCGCTCGGATATTTCGACCTTCACGTCCAATAATTCGTCCTTTAACGTCATCAGATTCAATATTAAAAACAGAAACACAATTATCGATAGCCTCTTCCGTGCCTATACGTTGAATGGTATTGATAATGACTTTTTTAGCTTCCTGTTGTGCTGTCAGTTTTGCTTCTTCCAAGGTGTCTTGGATATAGCTCATGGCATCCGTCTTTGCTTCGCCTTTAAGCGACTCCACTAATTGTTCCTTAGCATCTTCTGCCGATAATCCAGAGATCACTTCTAATTGTTTAATCTGGCTTTTATGTGCTTTTTCTAGCTCCTCTTTTTTCTTTTCAAGAAACTCAAGCCTGAAGTCATAATCTTTAATTTTAGCCTCTAGAGATTGATTGGCCTTCTTAGATTTAGAAAGTTCGCTTGACACCTGCGACTCTTTGTCTCTAGTGCGCTTTTCGGCTTCTGCCATTTTTTTATCTCTAGATAAAATGACTTTTTCGTGTTCCGCCTTTAATTCAATAAATTTTTCTTTTGCTTGTAATATTTTATCCTTTTTAATGGACTCACCTTCACTCTTAGCCTCTTTCAATATTGAATTAGCTTCGCTCTTCGCATCCTTAATTAGTTTTGAAGCATTATTTTTTTCAAGTGTTTTTGCAATTATATATCCGAGTACTACACCAAGTACCACGCCTCCTACAATCATTAAAATTGTGTTCGTTTCCATGTTTAGTTAGTTTTTATGTATAAAAAAAGCCTACATCAGTTTTGGATTCTGTATAAACTCCTTAAAAACAAGTTTAGGGCTAACAAACTGATCAAAAATCTGCTCAAAGGCAGCCCGATTTTACAGCTTAAACTC
>JAAEZI010000026.1:42368-43023 GCA_018222915.1 Algicola sp.
CTTAAACTCACCCTTTTTAAAGAATTAACGTTGAGTTTATCAAAAAATAATAACTAATGTAGGCAGTAACCTATGTTTATTTAAAAGAACGTTATGCACTTAAGTGTTCATGAAGCAAGTCATTTAAAGCATTTAGCTTGTCCTCTACTTCTTCGCTCACACTGGCTTTATCTATTTTTTTCTGTTCCACTTGAGACGCAAATTGCAAAGCACACATGGCTAAGACATCTTGCTTATCCCTTACGGAATAGTTTTGCTCAAACTGACCAATCATGGCTTCAATTTTCTTAGCTGCTTTTCGTAGTCCTTCCTCTTGACTTGGCGCAATCGTTAAAGGATATACTCTGTTCGCTATAGATAGCTTTATTTTAAGCTGTTCTGCCATTCATTTTATTTTACACTATTCAGATAATTGGGCAATACAATGATCAATATCTCTGATTAATGTGTTTATTTTGAGCTTAGTTTCTCTGTTATTCTCGTCACTGCCAAGTAATGAATTTGCAATTTTGAGTGATTCATATTTTTCAACCCAAGTACTTATTTCTTCCTGTTGCTGAATATTTTTCTGTTGTTGCATCTCTAATTGTTCTGAAATCTTAGCATTGGTTTGCTTTAACACCTCTAATTTGTGTAAAACTTTGCTAATTTTATT
>JAAEZI010000027.1:0-706 GCA_018222915.1 Algicola sp.
AGTGCTTGGTAGCGTTGAAGCATGACCACTTTGTATAAGCGTTGTTCCAATGCCTTGGAACTAAGGCAGTAAAAGAAAACGGACTGGAGCGGAATACTTAGAATTTTCGTAAGGTAGCTAGAACAGCGTCATTGATTATAGTCATTGTGGTACAGTTTATTCTTCCATTTGCCATTCTACTAAAACAAGAGATAATATCACGTCCTTCCATAGTTCGTAACTAACTAAATTTGGTCTTATTGGAATAATACTGGTTGGAATCCATTCTGTTCCGCCATTGATGAACATCAAAGCTTCATATTTCAGACTTTTATCAAAAGGATTTTTCACAGTCAACATCATTCCAACGTGTATTCTTCCTTTCACGTTTTGATTGAATTCAACGATTATAGTTCTTTCTGGATTCAGATTTTCTTTCACTACAGACATAGAGTAAATAGAATCAGATTTAACTTCTGTTTCAATAAATATCTTTTCTGAAGGATATATTTGTAAAATTTTGTCTTGAACAAAATAAGGTGATTTTCCCACGTCTTGTTGGTAAAAGTTCACAGTATCTATTGCAATTTTTAGCTTAAAAGCTTCTCTTTCCGGTTTTTCATTTTGAGCGTTTAATGAGATTCCAAAAATTAACAATAATATGATGCTTATTGTTTTTTTCATTTCGTTTTCTATATGTTGTACCATGTTTATGTAAGGTTTGTTG
>JAAEZI010000027.1:716-2181 GCA_018222915.1 Algicola sp.
AAAAGAAAACGGACTGGAGGGAGATTGGTGAGGATTTTATGAGGACGCAGAGAACAAGTAAGCTATACGTGTTGTTATGTGCCATTTTATTAAACAATTTCTTAATAAAACCAATCTAAAATTTTATACATCGACATGAATAACCAAAATCTTTATCAAACGTTGTTCTTCCAACTCCAATTTCATCGTTTTCAAACTGTCGTCTTATAGCTTGTGATCCAGAGACATCGGTTGACGTCCAAAATCTTGCTCTATTCCCAGTACCATTAATCCCAAATCCTATTTCGAAATAGCCAGCGGGAAGAACATTAAATCCAGAAGTGTTAGTTCCATTCCAAAACGTAGAAGATTTCATTGAAGTTGCATGAGCTCCCCTAAAACTGAAAGAGTTAGCGAGATTTGCATTTAATCCCAGTGAGACCTCTAATGAGGACCAATCTAAATCACTTGGCAAATACCAGCCAGGTGGACAAGCGAAAATAGCTGAATTCCAAGTGTAAAGCCTACCATAATTTCCATTTCCAATAGATCCGGAAATATTGAAGTTTAAATTCTGAGCAAACCAAGTTCTATTATTTATTTCAATAATTTGATAAATTTGACCATCTCGAGGATCTATTATAGCATTATCCAGAATACAAATAGAATCACCGCATAGTGTGATAAAAATATTAGAAGTATCTTCTCGTTCCCCAATAACATTCTCAATAGATGAACATACATAATCATTACTTAAAATTGAGCATAAATTATTCGAATTATTTGTCAGTCGTTGTTGACCACACGTATTGTCGTACTGACAAACCACATCACCTACTAAGCTATCGATCAATACACTACTAAAAGCTAATGCCACAGCCACCGCAGTGCCAATGACTATTAGCCATGGTGAAAAGCTTGCAATAGATCTATTGCTATTTTCGCTGCTAATTAAAAAACTTAATTGTTCAAGTGTCGTTTTATTTTGATTAAGGGTTTGTGATAATAAGATATCATCAGAACTATTTAAAAATGTACCGAAATCCTCAATTTCAATACTCTCAGTTACAGAAAAAGTTTCAAGCTCATCGCCTAGGTAAGTGATACCATTTATGTGAGTAATATATATTTGATTAATAATCTCACCTGTTAATCCATTTTGTTGATAAATAGAATTTATATTACCATTGGCATCAAAAGAAATAATTGTAGAAATACCCGTTCCATCATCTTCAACCAAATGGGTTACTCTCTCCATATCACCATTGAGGTTATATTTAAAATAACTAGTTAATTGATTATTTGAACTATAATTTACATAAGTTGTTTTAGGAACAATAGAATTGGGTTCTTCAATATTTTCATATCGAATAATAGCTACATTTGATGAAACATTGTTTCCAGTGTTATTTTCAGAATTATCTGAACATGAAAAGACTGTAGTTATTAAGCTGAATAAAAAGTAAAAAAGTAAAAACCGCTTCAT
>JAAEZI010000027.1:2191-14316 GCA_018222915.1 Algicola sp.
GCCGGTGTCTGTCAGTCGTAATTGTTCTAATAATTCCTTTTCTTCAAACATTCGGTTTGGATTGTTTAAATTGGCTACAACTCCTTACATCACAACCAAACACACGACCCTCTGACTATATCAGCTGGATCACCCAATATTTAGCCTTTTATCAATTCCTAAAATTACAAATATCCACGTACAAATAGCTACGTAGTTCTACGTATATTTTGTGTCGCTTTGCGTGTTTAGTGCCATTGCCATAACCTGAATGGAACTCACCACATCCTGAAAAAACAGATTTTAAGTAGCAAATCTGCAACGTCAAAACCTACATAATTTATTTTTAAAAATTACGGAAAATAATTATTTTTACTGTTCGATGAGATTCAGTTGGAAGGCATTTGTCGCCACTGCGAATTAATAGTGAATGATGTATTTAAAAGAGAATAGTCCCATTGAAATGTTGCGGCAAATGGCAGTGTATTTGGGAGCAGATCTTAAGGAGGATCACGGCGCAGCCATTCTTCTATTGGATAACAAAAACGGGAAAGGTTCCATATCTTTATATGAAGTTTTTCCAGGCTTAACGGCTTGGGTTTACCGCATTACATTTAGCTCCGATTTTAAATTTGATTTTATATTTCAAGACGAGCAGCAATACTATTTTGGATACCATCATTCAGGCTATCAGTTGCAAAAATTTTCGAACGAAGAGCAACCTACAAAATTACTTAAAAATCAAAACTTTATTATTGTTGGTGAACCAGGAATTACTTCCGATTTCACCATTCCTAAGGATATAACATATGAATGTTGCTATCTCATCATTAATCCGGAAGACTTTTTAAGTTATAGTTCGCAACGTCGTAAAGACTTGACATTACGATTGAAAGAGGTGTTTGCCTTTCAAGTGAAGCAAAAGACCTATCGCTACCTCGGAGATATTGATGCCAAAACAGATGCCTATGTCTCTTTAATTATCGACAATGAACGAACGGATTTAATTGGTAGACTTGCCATTGAAGGATCCATTCTAAATATGCTATCGTCGCAATTAGAATCCTACAATGAAGATATGTCTAGTGAGTTATTAACGATAGGCCTCACCAAAGCTGAATTATCTAAAATTACGGAGATTGGAGATTTTATCCGAGCAAATTTAGAGTCTAATTTTACCATGGATACGCTCGTGAAGCAATTTGGAATGGGGCCAAAAAAGCTTCAAAAAGGCATCAAGCATCTATATGGTTGTACGGTGAACGAACTGACCATCAACATTAAAATGGCACACGCTAAAGAATTGATAGAAACCACCGATATGACCATTTCTGAGATTTGTTATTCGGTTGGCTATTCTAGTAGAAGTTATTTCTCTAAAGTATTTCAAAAACGATATCATATTTTACCAAGCGATTTCAAAGCAGCACATTATAAAAATGACTTTTTATTTGAAGTAAGCTATCGTTCCATCGCAAAACCAAATTTAAGCGAATCGGACATCCAAAGCATTTTAAATCGTTCCAAAGTAGAAAACAACAAACGTCAAATCACCGGAAGTCTTATTTATCACAATAATGTTTTTTTTCAACTCA
The DNA here is from genome assembly GCA_018222915.1 of Algicola sp. Taxonomy (GTDB): domain Bacteria; phylum Bacteroidota; class Bacteroidia; order Flavobacteriales; family Flavobacteriaceae; genus Psychroserpens. Next base: position 3,766 of record JAAEZI010000027.1, read on the forward strand.
TTGAAGGTCCAAAACGAGATATCTTAAATTTGTACGACAATATTCAAAATGATGAGAGACATTACGACATCGTAACCATGTGGCAAGGCCCCAAAACGAAACGGGAATTTGAAAACTGGGACATGGCGTTGATTACTGACAATTCAAACATTGCCGATGCTGTTTCTAAAGAAATAAAAGGCTTGAATTTAGAATATCTGATGGGAGATATTAAAAACCAGAGCTTGTTATCGGAACGTTTATGGCGAAAGGTGAGAAACACCTTAAAATTAGAGAAACATTAGGGAACCATTAAAAAAATTGCGTCTGTAGGATTTGAAAATCGTAGAAAGCCGCTGTTAGTCATCCTTTTTTTTCTTCAAAAAACCAAAGAATTCCTTTTTATCTTTTTTCTCCTCAGGATCTTCAGACTCAAATTCGCGCGACTTGCGATCTTTTTTAAATAAGCGCTTTAAAAAGCCATCCCGTTTTTCAGGCTTACAATCCATCATTTCCACAACCAACTCAGATGGTTTTTCAAATTTGGCTTGCGTTATCGCATGGAACTCTTTATCCTGATTTAACTGTTTTAAAAACAAGGCAACTGTAGGCAATGCAGAATTAGCGCCTTGACCTATAGCCGTATTACTAAACCCAATTCTATGATCGTCATTCCCTACCCAAGACAACATGACTAATTTCGGACTGATTCCAACAAACCATCCATCTTTATTATTCTGCGTAGTTCCTGTTTTTCCTGCTAAATCATTAGTTAAGCCATATACCGAACGTATACGAGTGGCTGTACCTTTGTTAATAGTAGATTTCATCATTTCAATCATGACTTGTCTCGTGTCATCCGAAAAGGCTTGAGGCTGTTCTTTCTGCACAGGTGCTTCATAGATAAGCTGACCGTGCTTATCTTCTATCTTCGAAATAAAAAACGGTTGCGACCTGTGTCCTTCATTCACATAACTGGTATAAGCACCAATGAGTTCCATCATCGATAACTCTGCTGTACCTAGTGCTAAGGAAGGCACTTCAGGTAGTTCTGAATGCACACCCATTTTTTGAGCTTGATCTATCACTGTTTGGATCCCTACATCTTCCAAGACTTTAACAGCAACGGTATTCACCGATTCACTCAAGGCTTTTTCCATAGAATAATTAAGATGTCTGTCTTGCTCCTCTTTGCTACCATTGGTTGGTGTCCAGTCCTTTTCATTGGTATAGGTTATCGTCTTAATGGGATAATAATTACACGGAGAGATACCTTGCTCTAAAGCAGCTGTATAGACAAATGGTTTAAATGTAGAACCAACTTGACGCTTAGAATTGGATACATGGTCATACTTAAAATGCTCAAAATTAATTCCTCCTACATAGGCTTTTACAGCTCCTGAAGCAGGATCAACTGCGACAAAACCAGTATTCAGAAATTTCATAGTATGCTTCAGACTGTCAATTACAGAAACTGCTTCGATAAGTTCACCGTCCCAAGAAAACAAAGCATATTGTCCTTTGGCATTCAAGCTATCCATAATAGCGTCATGACTCCAATCTTTCTTTTTTAATTGTTGATACAGCTTTAAACCTTTGATACGACTCTCAATCAAGCTCTTGTTTTTAAGCCATGGTGCGTTATTACCATAGGATTTTTCAAAGCTATTTTGCAGTGATTGCATATGTTGTTTCATCGCGTTTTCGGCATAACGCTGCATTTGAATATCAAGCGTCGTATGGATTTTCAATCCATCTTTATACAGATCATAATCCGTATCATGACGTTTATTGAGGCTATCAATGATTGTTTTTACTTCTAATCGCACCTTTTCCCTGAAGTAAGGAGCGATACCATCAGTATGGTTGAATTTTCGGTAATCCACTTCTAAAGGGAGTTCGTTGGTCGCCTTTTGAGTAGTTTCATCAATGTAACCATATTTTAGCATTTGTTGCAATACCACATCTCTTCGCAACTGACTTCGCTCCGGAAATAACCGCGGATTAAAACTATGAGAAGCTTTTAAAGTTCCAACAAGGGTCGCAGCCTGCGATAAATTAAGGTCTTTCGTAGAGGTATTGAAAAATTTCTGAGAAGCACTCTCAATACCGAAGGTATTTTCACTAAATGGCACCGTATTTAAATATAAGGCGATAATGTCCTGTTTTGAATATATAGACTCGAACCGCTTGGCCACAATCATTTCACGTATTTTGTTAACAGGCATCGAAAACCAACCATGGTCTTGTCTTCCGTAAATATTCTTAACAAGTTGCTGGCTAATGGTACTACCGCCTCCTGAAGCATTGTCCTGTAAAAGAATAGATTTAAAGAAGACACGCATCAAACTCTTGTAATCCACACCTGAATGCTCATAAAACCGAGAGTCTTCCGTGGCGACTAAGGCGTTTACAAGATTAGTTGGAAGGTCTTCGTATTTGACAATCTGACGGTCAAAAATGAAATACTTTCCCAATAAGGCTTCATTGGCATCCAATAACACCGTGGCCTCCGCTTGCTTGATATCGGATAATGCTTCTTTAGATGGCAATTTTCCCCAAAGACCTGCATATACTGAGAACCAAAATAGTGCGAAACAGGCTAATCCAATCAGAAAAGCTTTTAAGAGACGTTTGAGCCAAACTGATTTCCAAGTAAGTGTCATAAAATAGGGTTTTAAGGGAATACGTTTTTTATATACGGTCTTAAGAGAATTGTAGATGTCTACTTCAGAAATATAAGTCTTTTAATTATCTTTATAAGAATTCTTTATTCAAACGTCTATGCTGAAAATTTACATCGTTGGTATCTGTATTTTAATCATTGCTATTATAGCGAATGCGATCATTGTAAAAGTGGGATTAAAATCTTGGTATGATTTTATAGAACTCCTCAATGAACATGGTAGCGTTGCCTTTTCAAAAACAGGATTACTAGATTATATATGGCTGTTTATTGGGTATCCGCTCATTCTAGGATTGGGATACGTGATTGGCGACAAACTTTATGACCTACTACCGTTTTAAAATGTAAGATATTAGCTCCCTACCCGACTACTTATCAAAACAAAAATTAAACTGAAAGGATTTTATATGATCAATTGGAAAGATATTATTCATTTTGCCGTAAACGGCAATCCAACACCAGATCGCAGAGTCGAAAAAACAGAGGTGGAATGGCGAGAACAATTAACGCCTGAGCAATTTCGAATCACTAGACAGAAAGGCACTGAAAGACCTCATAGTGGTGAACTATGTAGTATTCATGAAGCCGGATTATACAATTGTGTATGCTGCGACAGTCCGTTATTTGATTCAACAATTAAATTTGAGTCTGGTACTGGCTGGCCAAGTTTTACACAACCTATTAAGGTGAATGCCATCAAATATGAAAAAGATGATTCGTTTGGTATGGTACGTGTTGAAGTAATGTGCAATACTTGTGATGCGCACTTAGGACACGTATTCCCAGATGGTCCAGAACCTAGCGGATTGCGATATTGTATCAATTCAGAGTCCATGACATTGGATTCTAAAGTAACAGAAAGCTAAAATATGACAACGAAGAACTTAGAATTATTAACGGTTGGAGCTGGCTGCTTTTGGTGTATTGAAGCTGTTTTCCAAGAAGTAAATGGTGTTCATGAGGTCATCTCAGGCTATAGTGGTGGTAATGTCCCAGGGAAACCAACTTATAGAGAAGTCTGTTCTGGACTTACAGGTCACGCCGAAGTCGTGCAAGTAAGTTTTGATCCAAAGGTGGTGTCGTATGAGGATTTACTCATCATTTTTATGACAAGTCATGATCCAACGACCTTGAATCGTCAAGGTGCCGATGTGGGTACACAATATAGATCAGTGATTTTTTACCATTCGGAGGATCAAAAACTGAAAGCCGAAACGGTTCTTAAAGACATGGCTAATTATTTCGATCAACCTATTGTGACTGAATTAAGCCCTTTAAAAAACTTTTTTGAAGCTGAAAACATACACCAAAACTATTATGCTAACAACCCAACGCAAGGCTATTGCAGCTTTGTGATTGCACCAAAATTAGCAAAGTTGCGGATGCTCCATGCCGATAAATTGAAATCGGCCATTAAAACCTCATAAAAAAAAGCTCTCATATTATTGAGAGCTTTTTTTTTGATGGATGCCTGCCATCAGTTCTTAAAGTTTTGAATGCCTTTAGATAGCCAACTGTTATAAGTTTCCACATCTGGCGTGTAACCAACAGGTGCTATGAGATTTTCTTCATCATGATCCATAAGTACATAATAAGGCTGTGTATTGGTTTTATACTTAATGGTTTGAAGTTCACTCCATTTTTGGCCAATATTACGCAGTTCTTTTCCTGGTTTCAGTTGAGATGCCACAGCTTCTCCCTCTGGCAGATCTCTTTTGTCATCAACGTATAAGGAAATAAGGACGACCTCATTTTTTAATTTCGACAATACCTCTGGTTCCACCCATACGTTTTGTTCCATTTTACGACAATTCACACAAGCCCAACCCGTAAAGTCAATCATGACTGGTTTTCCAACTTTTTTAGCATAAGCTAATCCTTTGTCGTAATCATTAAAAGCCAAAATATCATGTGGTGGTAATAAGTGTGCACCATCTGGTAATTCATCATGTGCGCTACTAGCGCCACCTCCTGTTTTAGAATAACCAACACCGTATGGAGATTCACTATAATCTAATGGTGGTGGAAAAGCACTAATCAGATTTAATGGCGCTCCCCAAAGTCCAGGTATCATGTAAATGGTGAAGGACAAGGTTAGTAAACCTAATAGGAGTCGTCCAACCGAAATATGTTTTAACGCTGAGTCATGAGGTAATTGTATTTTTCCGAATAAATACAAGGATAATGCGCCAAAAATGGCAATCCAAATAGCGATAAATGTTTCTCGTTCTAAAATATGCCATTGCGAGACCAAATCGGCGTTCGATAAAAATTTAAAGGCCAATGCTAATTCGAGAAATCCTAAAACGACCTTAACAGTATTTAGCCATCCTCCTGATTTCGGCAAAGAATTCAACCATCCTGGAAATGCAGCGAACAAGGCAAATGGGAGTGCCAAGGCCAAAGCAAATCCGAACATCCCTACTACAGGTGCTAAACCACCTTCAGAGGCGGACAATACAATAATATTTCCTACGAAAGGACCTGTACAAGAAAATGACACAATAGCTAAAGCCAAGGCCATAAAAAAGATGCCTGTATAACCGCCTTTATCAGCCTTTCTATCAATTTTATTGGCCCATGAATTCGGCAACATGATTTCAAAAGCCCCTAAAAATGACATCGCAAAAATGATAAGTATGGCAAAAAATATCAGGTTAAAAGTAACACCAGTGGAGAATTCATTAATCGCACTTGCACCAAAAATAGCGACCACACCTGTACCTAAAATTACATAGATGACTATGATTGATAATCCGTAAATAATGGCATTTCTAATGCCTTCAGCCTTATTTTCACTTTGTTTGGTAAAAAAGCTCACCGTCATTGGGATTAAAGGAAATACACAAGGCGTAAATAATGCGATAAAACCTGCACCTAATCCCAAAATAAATATGGTCCATAAACCTTCTTTACCACCTTCTTCTTTTGTATCATCAGTCGTAGATTCAGAAACGTTAGAACCTTCTTTTGCTGGCGTGCTTTGGGTCAAATCAAACTGTAAATCTTCATAGGTAGGCGCTGTACAACGAGAATCATCGCAGGCCATAAAACTGACTTCTGCAGTTACCGATTCAAGTTGTTGATTAGAAAGTTTGATGTGTTGTCTAAACGCCGTAGTTTCTTCAAAATACTTGATTTTCATTTCAAATACTGGATCGTCTACAGTGAGGCCTTTTTGTTCCTTTGTTTCACCTAATAAGGTAGCTCCTTCAGTTAATTCATATTGAAATTCCGTAGGAATCGGACCATTTTCAGGCACTTCTTGTGCGTATAAATGCCAGCCCTTATCAATCGTCGCATGTGAAATTAAAATATATTCTTCATCCGAAACTTTCTCAACAGTGGTGTGCCATTTTACAGGATTGAATATATGGGAAGTTTCGGCTGGACTGTCAAAACTAACTGATGCATCTTTGGAAGCTTCAGACTCATCACTTTTTAAATTGAATTGAAGATCTATATAATTTGGAGGCAAACATTTTTCATCGTCACATACCATAAACTCCACTTCACCATTCACCATCGACAATTCCTTATTTAAGACTTTAATCCGTTGCTTGAATTCAGCCTTTTTCTCAAAGAATGTAATTTCCATCTGAAAAACGGGATCATCAACGGTATGACCTTCTTCTTCAGAAGTTTTACCCAGGAGTTGATAACCAGAATCTTCTTTATAGACAAAGGTGGTTGGTATTGGTCCGTTATCAGGCACATTTTGAGAATATAAATGCCAGCCAGCATCTATCGTTGCGGTGGCGATGAGATCATACGCTGTTTCCGAAATTTTTTCTACTGAAGTTTCCCATTTAACAGGTTCGAAAACCTGTGCTTTGGCAACATTTGAAAAAAGGACTATACAACATAGGGCAATTAATAAGTTCTTCATCAGAAATAGTGGTTCTTTGCGCTTCTTGTTGCGTATTAATCGGATGATCTTCTAAACACTTACAAAAAGAACACAATATAGTTTAGCTTTTGAAAGTTGCTAATTTAAAAAAACTAAAGGATTAATTGAGGAGATTTAGCGTTGATTAACATATATCAACAATTAAGAAAGGGCACAAAAAAACCGAACGTTTAGTTCGGTTCTTATATTAGTCTTGTATTTGTATAGCCTTGCCTTTAAATTTCCAGTGGGTAATCCCACCTTCGAGGTCGTAAATTTTTTCAAAACCTGCCTTTATGAGTTTTTCACCACATTTAGCGCTACGTCCACCAGATTTACAATATAAAATCACCGGTTTCGATTTATCGAGCTTTTTGATGTCGTCATCAAAGGTTGGTGACCTAAAATCAATATTTTGAGATTGTTCAATATAGCCGTCCTCATATTCCTCTGGTGTTCTTACATCCACTAATTGCACATCATCCATTTCTAGTAGTGATTGCATTTCTTCTGGTGAAACCATTTTTACTTCTGCCTGCGACTGTTGCTCACAGCTAAATGTTAAGGCCAAAAGCGCAAAACATAAAATAAGTGCCTTGTTTTTCATTTTGATTGATTTTTACATGGAAGCTACCTCACCTTTCCATTCGATGAAGCCTCCAATTAGATTATTTGTATTTTCAAAACCCAACTGATTCATAATTTGACATGCTTGAGCACTTCTAGCACCAGATCTACAGTAGACATAATAGTTTTTGGTCTTATCAAGTTCTTCTAATTTGTAGATGAATCCTTGACCTTTATATATGTCAATAAGCAAGGCCTTTGGAATAATTCCCAAAGCCGCTTCCTCAGATGTTCTTACATCCAAAACCACTGCATCGTGATCTTCTGCTAATCGAGATGCCCATTCATGTTGTGTTAAATCAGCCATATATTTTTACATCAATAATCATGCTAATTTAACATTTCCTTATGATAAAGACGAAAAAAAATCCGAAGTGTTACACATCGGATTAAAAAAAATTGAATTTTAGTGGATTTATACCTTGATAGAGCATCCAATAGCTCTTGTTGTTTTTTCTGGAACCTCTTTTCCATCCAACAAAGCATTGACCGCGTCCTCTACATACGTTTTAGTGACAGCACTCGCATCTTGATAGTTATCATCAATGGCACCAATATATTTTACTTGAGGTCCTTTTTTCGTTTTTTGCAACACATAAACGTGTGGTGTTTTGGTAGCACCATATTGCGGGTAGATCTTCTGACCCTTATCCATTAAATAAGGAAACGTAAACCCTTTCGCCTTTGCTCTGGCTTTCATCGCTTGCATGTTATCACCTGGCTTCACATCCGTATTATTGGGCATGATAGCGATAACAGGATAACCCTTATCAGCATATTTTTTGTTCAGTGCTTCTACGCGGTCCTCATAAGCCACCGCATACGGACAGGTATTACAAGTAAATACGACAATAAAACCTTTAGCATCCTTAAAGTCTGCCATTGAGACCATATTACCATCAATATTCTCTAGTTCGAAATCTGTGGCTATATCACCTACTTCATAACCTGGGTTAACCGATGTAAATGCAGACGTTGCAAGAACAATCGTAAAAACCAATAGCATTTTAAACGTGTTTTTCATAATCATGTTATTTTAAAAATGGTTGTAGTTCTGTTTCTAATTCTTTATAGGTAAAAGACTGTTCAAAAAACAACCTCTTATGCTTGTTATATATGATAGTGGCAGGAATCGCACCAGACCAGTTTTCATCTACTTTGGGTATCCACGAATTTGAATCCACATCGTTCAAAACAAGAACCTCACTTTCCAATTGATGCTTTTCTAAAAACGGTTTAAGCTTACTCTCAATTTGTCTTGGAAAATCCAAACTCACAAGAATGACCTCAACATCTGCCACGTTGTAGGTTGCTTGTAACTTTTCGAAATATGGTAATTCCTTAACACATGGAGCGCACCATGTCGCCCAAAAGTTAATGACATAGGTTTTACTATCGTCCTTTGTAGCCAAGTAATTCTGAAGTTCCTCAAAATTCATAACTTTTAAGTCATCCACTTTAGATGGTATCTCAAAAGCATGGACATCCCTCGGAACATCACTCTTTGACCAAAGCATTGTCACGCACAATAAGCCAATGTAAATCAAATATTTCATAGGATAAAGTTATAAATGAAACCGACTGAATTTAAAACTTTAACAAAAAATTAATCTAATAATTCAAGAATCTGATTACATTTGTATATACAATAGTTGTATATGAAAGATATAACCGATATATTAAAAACAACGACCGAAATAGCTTTACCTAAAAAGACGGTATTGAATATATCTTATACGAGTATTTGCTTTAAAGATGGCATTATGTGCATCCTTAAACCTTATGACATTTCGATTGAACAATTTAATGTCCTGCGTATTTTACGTGGGAAAAAAGGGACAGCTGCAAATTTGAAAGATATTCAAGATCGTATGATTAGCAAAATGAGTAATACCACACGTTTGGTCGACAAACTCATATTAAAAGGTTATGTTGAAAGATTCATCTGTGAAAAAAACAGACGTAAAGTTGATATATTCATTACATCTGCTGGTTTGGAACTTTTAAAAGAACTAGACCCACTCATTGAAAACAAAGAACAAGAACTTACAAAAAACTTGAATGAGAAAGAGTTAGAAATCTTGAACCTTCTACTCTCAAAACTCAGAGATTAATTTTTTACTAAACTATTGTATATACAAATATAGTAACCACAAGAAAACAAAAATTTATGAATACCGTAATTGAAAATCTAAATTGGCGCTATGCCACAAAAAAATTCGACAAGAGTAAAAAGATCAGTCCTGAGAATCTCGAGACTTTGAAAGAAGCTATGCAATTAACCGCATCTTCGTATGGACTCCAACCTTATGAGATTTTATTAATAGAAAATCCAGAGTTACGTACAAAATTAAAGGCAGCCTCGTGGGATCAGCCTCAAATTACGGATGCCTCTCACATGGTTGTACTAGCTAATAAAACAAATTTTGGAGAAGAGCTTGTTGACGATTACATTGATAATGTTGTGGAAACGAGAGACATGGATAAAGCCGATTTAAAAGACTATGCCGACATGATGAAATCCACAGTAGTCAGTTTAAGCCAAGAGAAAAAAGCACAATGGACTGCCAAGCAAGCATATATCGTTGTGGGTAATTTACTCGCAGCTGCCGCAACCATGAAAATTGATGCTTGTCCGATGGAAGGCTTTAGCAATGAGGATTATAATGACATTCTAGAATTAAAGAACAAAAACTTGAATGCCGCTGTCGTAATCACTTTAGGTTATCGATCAGAAGACGATGAAACCCAGCATTACAAAAAAGTTAGAAAATCAAAATCAGAATTAATAACAACTATTTAAATTTAAACACATCAAAACCATGAAAACAAACACATTAAAAACAGCAGCAGCTATCATACTAGCGCTATCCTTTGCCTCATTTACATCACTCATGAAAAAGGAAATTAAGGTAAAAGACTCTAAGGTCACTTGGAAAGGTCATAAGGTAACAGGCTCTCATGAAGGTACGATTAACTTATCTGAAGGAACGCTCCTATTTGAAGACGACTATTTAGCAGGAGGTAGTTTCACCATAGATATGACTTCTATCAACGTTACCGATTTAGAAGCAGGTAGCGGTAAAGAAAAGTTAGAAGGTCATTTAAAATCTGATGATTTTTTTGGAACAAGTAATCATCCTACTGCTACTTTAAACATTACGAATGTCGATGGCAAAGATGGCAACTACAAGGTAACTGGTGACTTAACGATTAAAGGCATCACACATCCGATCTCTTTCGACATGATGGTTGAAGATGAAACTGCTATGGCTAATTTAAAGGTTGATAGAACTAAATATGATATCAAATATGGTTCTGCTAGTTTTTTCGACAATTTAAAAGATAAAGCGATCTATGATGAATTTGA
>JAAEZI010000027.1:14326-38730 GCA_018222915.1 Algicola sp.
CTGCAAAATTAGATTAATAGCAACATTTGTAGAAGAGATTCTTGTAGTTTTCAAGAATCTCTTTTTTTTATCTCCTATAAATTTGAAATCTAGAATTTGATTTCTATATTTGAACTTTATAAATAACAATGAACACAATTTTAAATCATACTTGGTGGTGGGCAACTCGAAACTCAAAATTCGTGAGCTAATCCTATCGTATATTTAAATCTAAAATATTCAAAAGGCTTGTCATTCACGACAAGCCTTTTTTAATTGCAATAAATGAAAACATTCAGTTTATACACACACTACAAAAAAATCCTCGCAGACACCATTACACCTGTGAGCATTTATCTTAAAATAAGGGATAAATATCCCAACAGTATTTTATTAGAAAGTAGCGACTATCACGCCAACGATAATAGTTTCTCTTACATTTGCTTCAACCCTATTGCCTCTATAAAAGTTGAAAAAAACACCATAGAGCAACAATTTCCTGATGGAAGTACCAAGTCTAATAATGCGCGTAATATTTCAGTAACGGAAGAAATCCACAAGTTTACCAAACGATTTAAAGTGAATTCTGAAGAAGAATTTAAATTTATAAACAATGGTATCTTCGGATATACGGCTTATGATGCTGTCACGTATTTTGAAGACGTTGAGATTTCTAAAAAGCCTGATTCTTTGGATATTCCCGATATCTTTTATGCGGTTTACCAAAACATCATAGCCATCAATCATTTTAAGAATGAAGCGTATATTTTTGCGCATTGCTTTGAAGCCGACAATAATATTGATGAAGTATTGCAACTGATCAATTCCAAAAATTTCGCCTCTTATAATTTTAAAACAAATTCTGAAATCACTTCAAACCTCAGCGATGATGCTTATAAAGAACATGTAGAACTTGCAAAAAAACACTGTGCTCGTGGCGATGTATTCCAATTAGTCCTTTCCAAAAAATTTGCACAGGAATTTAAAGGTGACGAATTTAACGTGTATCGCGCTTTAAGAAGTATCAATCCGTCACCCTATCTTTTTTATTTTGACTACGGAAATTTTAAAATCTTTGGCAGCTCTCCAGAAGCACAATTAGTCATAAATAACGGTCAGGCAGAAATACATCCCATTGCAGGAACATTTAAAAGAACTGGTAATGATGAAGAGGATCAGAAACTTGCTAAAAGATTATCAGAAGATGAGAAGGAAAACGCAGAGCATGTCATGTTAGTCGATTTAGCTCGTAATGATCTTAGTCGTCATGGAAGTAATGTTACCGTAGACACCTATAGGGAGGCACAGTTTTTTTCACACGTGATTCACTTAGTGAGTAAAGTTTCAGGTAATGTTCACAGCAATACGCCAACAATGCAAGTGGTAGCCGATACATTTCCTGCTGGAACCTTAAGTGGTGCACCAAAACATAAGGCCATGCAACTCATTGAAAAATACGAAAAAACGAACCGTGCTTTTTATGGTGGTGCTATAGGATTTATGGACTTTAATGGTAATTACAATCATGCCATCATGATTCGAACATTTGTGAGCAAGAACCACGAATTACATTGGCAAGCTGGTGCCGGAATTGTTTCTAAATCGAAACCAGAAAACGAATTACAAGAAGTATATAATAAACTTGGAGCTTTAACCAAAGCCATTGAATTAGCTGAAAAAATATGAAAGTATTAGTCATCGATAACTATGATAGTTTCACATACAATTTGGTCCATTATTTAGAAGACTTAAATTGTGATGTCACTGTGAAACGGAATGACAAACTCCATCTTGAAGAGGTCCAAGAATTCCATAAAATTGTCCTCTCTCCTGGACCAGGCATACCTGAAGAGGCCGGCTTATTGAAGGCCATTATTGAGACCTATGCACCTACCAAAAGTATTTTTGGTGTTTGCTTAGGGCTTCAGGCTATTGGCGAAGTCTTTGGCGGATCACTAATTAATCTGGAAGATGTGTATCACGGAGTCGCAACCAAAGTACATATTACTGTAGATGATGAACCCCTATTTTCAGATATGGATAAAACCATTGAAGTAGGTCGCTACCATTCATGGGTTGTCGATTTAAATTTACCAGATACCTTGGAAGCAACTTCCTTTGACGAAAATGGTCAAATTATGTCTTTAAGACATCGTGTTTACGATGTTAAAGCTGTACAATATCACCCAGAAAGCGTCCTAACGCCAAACGGAAAACAAATTTTAAAAAATTGGATCAATAGCTAATATGAAACAGATACTCAACCGACTGATCAATCACGAAAGCATCACTGCGGAAGAAGCGAAGCACGTATTAGTCAAAATTTCTGAAGGTCAATACAACCAAAGCCAAATAGCTTCCTTTCTCACCATTTACATGATGAGAAGTATTACCCTCGAAGAACTTCAAGGGTTTAGAGATGCACTTCTAGAGCTTTGCATACCTGTAGACTTATCTGAGTTTAACACCATAGATCTTTGTGGTACAGGTGGTGACGGAAAGGATACCTTTAATATTTCTACCCTGTCCTCATTTGTTACGGCAGGTGCTGGAGTAAAAGTAGCAAAGCATGGTAATTATGGTGTGTCTTCGGCATCCGGATCCTCAAATGTCTTGGAAGCGCTTGGTGTGAAATTCACGAACAATACAGACTTGTTAAAAAAACAAATTGATGGTGCTGGAATTTGTGTGATGCATGCACCACTGTTTCATCCAGCCATGAAAAAAGTAGCGCCTATCCGCCGTGGATTAGGTGTTAAAACTTTTTTCAACATGCTCGGACCTATGGTAAATCCGTCATTTCCAAAGAATCAAATGGTAGGCGTGTTTAACCTCGAACTACAACGAATTTACGGCTACCTTTATCAGCATACAGATAAGAATTACAGCATTATTCACGCTTTAGATGGTTACGATGAAATCGCTTTAACAGGTCCTACAAAAATTATTACAAATGCCTCCGAAAGGATTATGAAAGCTTCTGATTTAGGGATCAAACAAATAGAACCATCAGAAATTTTTGGTGGCAATACCATAAAAAAAGCTGCAAAAACATTCCAAAATATCATTAATGGGAAAGGCACTTCAGCACAAAATAATGTGGTCTGTGCAAATGCAGGTTTAGCCATTGCCACCGTGAACCAATTATCACATCTAGAAGGATTTGCTTTAGCAAAGGAAAGCTTAGAAAGCGGGAAAGCCAAAGCCAGTTTAGAACAACTCATAGCATTAAGCAAGTAATGGATATTTTAACTAAAATTGCCAACGACAAGCGTATTGAAGTGAAGCTTCGGAAAATGCTTATACCAACATCTCAACTAGAACGAATGGCCTTGTTTGAACGTAAGACTAGGTCTTTAGCTCAACCATTGCAAAACAGCAAAACAGGCATTATCGCAGAACATAAACGCAGGTCGCCATCCAAAAAAGTGATCAATCACAACCTCAATGTATTTGACGTGGCAAAAGGTTACGAACTTGCAGGTGTTTGTGGCATGTCCGTTCTTACCGACGGAAAATACTTTGGAGGAAGTTTGGATGATTTAATATTGGCTAGAGCGAGCTGCCAGTTGCCCATACTTCGCAAAGAATTTATTATTGATGAATATCAAATACTAGAAGCTAAAGCCCATGGCGCCGACGTTGTTTTACTCATCGCAGCACTACTAAGCAACGTTGAAATCAAACAGTTTTCAGAATTGGCACAAAGCTTAAACTTGGAGGTGTTACTTGAAGTTCACAATGAAGAAGAACTGCAAAAATCGCTCATGCCAAGTTTGGATATGCTGGGCGTCAACAACAGAAACCTCAAAACATTTGAAGTCAATTTAGAGACCAGTAAACTTTTAAGCGCGTTAATTCCTAACGACTTTGTAAAAGTTTCAGAAAGTGGTATTAGCAGCATCGAAGCCATTACATCGTTACAACCCTATGGGTTTAAAGGTTATTTAATTGGAGAAAACTTTATGAAAACGGAAGATGCAGGTAAAAGTGCCGCAGAATTTATAAAAGGGTTGTCATCATGAAGCTAAAAGTCTGTGGCATGAAGTATCCGGATAACATGATGGATGTAGGAATGTTAAAACCTGATTACATGGGATTTATTTTCTATAAACAATCACATCGCTATTTTAATGGTAAAATTCCTGATCTCCCAAAACAAATTAAAAAAATAGGCGTATTTGTAGATGCTCCTTTTACTGATATCACAAAGACCGCAGAAAAACACGGGTTACACGGTATTCAATTACACGGTCATGAATCACCAGTATTTTGCAAGGCTTTTTCTGAATTGAACGTACGTATTATTAAAGTGTTTAATGTGGATCGTGATTTCGATTTTTCTGTAATCAAAGCATACGAAGATGTTTGTGACTATTTTTTATTTGACACTAAAGGCAAACTGCCTGGAGGCAATGGCTATACATTCGATTGGCATATTCTAGAGACATATCCATCAAGCAAACCTTACTTTTTAAGTGGTGGTATCGGACTTAAAGACCTTGAGAAGCTTAAAGCATTTTTGGCTTCAAAAAGTGCCAAGTTTTGCCATGCTATTGATGTTAACAGTCAATTTGAAACAAAGCCCGGATTAAAGAATTTAACAGATTTAGAACAATTTATTCATGAGTTATAATATAGACAACAACGGTTATTACGGAGCATTTGGTGGTGCGTATATTCCAGAAATGCTCTATCCTAATGTCGAGGAACTGCGTCAAAACTACCTCAAAGTTATGGCAGAGCCTGCATTCAAAAAAGAATTTGACCAATTGCTTAAGGATTATGTTGGAAGGCCTTCGCCACTGTATTTCGCCAAACGATTAAGCGAAAAGTATCAGACTAAAATATATCTGAAACGCGAAGATCTAAATCATACAGGCGCTCATAAGGTGAATAATACCATAGGTCAAATATTGATGGCTCAGCGACTTGGAAAAAAACGTATCATCGCTGAAACAGGTGCCGGACAACACGGTGTTGCGACGGCTACAGTGTGTGCACTAATGGGCATGACATGTATTGTTTATATGGGAGCCATTGATATGGAACGGCAAGCACCCAACGTAGCACGCATGAAAATGTTAGGTGCAGAAGTGCGTCCAGCACTATCTGGCAGTCGCACATTAAAAGACGCTACTAATGAAGCTATTCGCGATTGGATCAACAATCCTGTCGATACCCATTACATTATTGGCAGTGTGGTCGGACCACATCCATATCCAGATATGGTGGCTCGTTTTCAAGCGGTAGTTTCAGAAGAAATACAATGGCAACTTCAAGAGAAAGAAGGGACAAGTAAACCAGATTATGTGATAGCCTGTGTTGGAGGTGGCAGTAATGCCGCAGGTGCCTTTTACCATTACCTCAACGATACGGATGTGAATCTCATTGCTGTTGAGGCTGCAGGTAAAGGTGTTCATAGCGGCGAAAGTGCGGCCACATCAGCCTTAGGTCGGGAAGGAATTATTCATGGTAGCAAGACCCTACTCATGCAAACTGATGATGGTCAAATTACAGAGCCTTACTCGATTTCTGCAGGTCTCGATTATCCAGGAGTTGGACCCATGCATGCACATCTATACACCTCAAAACGTGCAGAATTTATCGCCATAACCGATGATGAAGCTATGGCAGCCGGATTAGAATTGAGTCAGCTAGAAGGTATTATTCCAGCTATTGAGAGCGCTCATGCATTTGCTGTTTTTAAGCGTAAAACATTCAAAACAGATGATCTTGTGGTGATTAATTTGTCTGGTCGTGGTGATAAGGATTTACAAAATTATATCGATTATTTTAACTATTAAACAATGGGGCGTTACCCAAGGGTCAGGCTTTCAAGGCTCGCTATCAGAGATGAGCTCATACAAACCTTTCAATCCTTAACGCAACCAAAAATTAAGATATGAACCGAATTAATGCAAAACTTCAAGAAGACAACAAACTGCTGTCTATTTATTTTTCCGCTGGCTATCCAAATTTAGAAGATACTGTACCCATCATTCAAAACTTGGAAAAAAGTGGTGTAGATATGATTGAGATTGGTTTGCCATTTAGCGATCCTTTAGCAGACGGACCAACCATTCAGGCAAGTTCAACACAGGCCTTAAAAAATGGTATGACCACCCAAGTGCTTTTTGACCAGCTAAAAACAATCCGTGAAACGGTATCTATTCCACTTATTATTATGGGATATTTCAATCCCATATTACAATTTGGAGTAGAAAATTTCTGTAAAAATTGCCAAGACATTGGAATCGATGGTTTAATTATCCCAGATTTACCCATCGATGTTTATGATCGCGAATACAAACACCTATTTAACACCTACGGTCTTGTGAATATCTTCTTAATCACACCGCAGACTTCGGAAGACAGGATCACCTATATTGATGCTATTTCCAATGGATTTATTTACATGGTGAGTAGCGCCAGCATTACGGGCAGCCAATCCGGTTTTGGCGACGCTCAAACTTCCTACTTCGATCGAATTGCTAAGATGCAGCTTAAAAATCCACAAATCGTTGGATTCGGTATATCAAATCCTGAAACCTTTCAACAAGCCACAAAATTTGCAAAAGGCGCTATTATAGGTAGTGCGTTTATCAAGTTCTTAAGTGCTAATCCCGTAAGCCAGATTGGTAAATTCATCGCTTCCATAAAACAATAAAAATTCTATATTTACGGTAGCATTAACCCTAACTAATCGACACTATGGAATGGTACTTAACTGTGATCAGAGATAACTATGCGAATTTTTCAGGAAGAGCCCGAAGAAAAGAATACTGGTTATTCGTATTAATACAAATAGGCATTTTTGTAGTCTTATTGACCATCAACTCATTTTTGGATGAACTCATGGACATCCAATTAGGGAGCATTATCTTTTTTATTTATATCCTCGGAACGCTAGTGCCTTGGCTGGCACTCAATGTGCGAAGACTACATGATACTGGTAAAAGTGGTGGCTATATCTTTATAAATTTGATTCCTATTATTGGTAGGATTTGGTACATAGTCCTCATGGCAACCAATGGTGATCATGGTCATAATGCCTATGGTGCCGATCCCAAAGGCGACCCTTTCGAAGAAATTGAAGAGATTGGAACTCATACGACTCAGTAAGAGTCACCATTAACAAAATTCCAACATAATCTTAGCAAAGCTTTAATAGAGATTTCCCCATGATTTCGCTATATTAAAATGAATCAAAAACGTAAGAATTATGGGAATTATAAAAGATAAAAAGAAATTCGAAAGAACTAAAGAACAAAAGAATCCAACAAATCCAACTGGTAATATCAACCAAAAGACCAATGAGTTTGATATTGATGAGGCCACCATTAAAAAACAACAAAACAAACAATAAAGAGTCACATAAATAATTTAAAAACCTATCTGTTTCAGATAGGTTTTATTAATTTTATGACAATAAATGATTTTCAAATGAAACACCTACGAACCTATGGTCTAGCGACACTCTTAGTTTTTAGCTTAAGTTGTAAGGAGCAAAGTGAACCAAAAAATAAAACGCTTCACAAGGAGGTTGAAGAACAATCATCCAAAGTATCTAACAGTGATTTAGCTTGTTACTTATTTACAAATTCCAACAACGACAGTATTCAATTGGTGGTTAAAAAAAGTACGTCTAATGTTACTGGAAGGTTGATTTATAATTTTTATGAGAAAGACGCTAGTTTCGGAAGCATCAAAGGTCAGTTTTATGGCGATACTCTAAAGGCTAATTATGTATTCCAAGCGGAAGGCACAACCTCTGAAAGAGAAGTCATGTTTCTTAAACAAGGAGACCACTATATTCCGGGATATGGTGAACTCGCAACAAATGGCAATAGGTCTGTTTTTAAAAAAGATGCCATTATCAATTTTGACACAAACACCGTGCTTGAATCTATCGATTGTAAAGTTTTAAGAAAGTCATCTGCTCAACGTTAATATGTGTTTAAATATCGTTTTAATCGAGCCTGAAATTCCTAATAATACTGGAAATATTGGTCGACTAGCATTAGCTTCTGGATCAAAATTACATTTAGTAAAACCATTTGGTTTTGAGCTTAGCGACCGCAGATTAAAACGTGCAGGACTGGATTATTGGCAACACTTAGACGTCACTATTTATGAATCTAAGGAAGTCTTCTTCGAAAAACATAGTCATGCAAATTTTGCTTTTTTCTCTAGTCATGGAACCGCAGAACATTGGAATATTCCATTTGAAGAGCATCTGTTTTTAGTCTTTGGAAAAGAATCAGTGGGACTATCAGAAGCAATCATTAAAAGTCGGGCACAACCATTGTATAAAATTCCGCTCTACAGCGAACATATCAGAAGTTTAAACTTAGCGAATGCCGTAGCTATTGTAGTCTACGAAGGTTTAAGACAGCTGAATAACTAGGTATTCTTTTTTAAATAGTTTAAATACATCTGCTCAACTTTCGCACGCGCCCAAGGCGTTCGCCTTAGAAATTTCAAACTAGACTTGATGGAAGGGTTATCTGTAAAACACTTTATCTTTATTTGATAACCCATATATTCCCATCCATAGTGTGCCTGTAAATCAGTAATGATTTGTTCAAGTTTGATACCATGAAGCGGATTGTTTTTTTGGGTTTCCATGAGCTTTGATTAGCCTCGGTTATTGGAGTTTCTTTTAGATCTTTGTCTTGTCGAATTTCTTCGATTACTACGTTGACCTCCAGCTGATTTCTGATGAGAGTTCCTAGATCTCCCTCGTGGCTGACGGTTTTGACCAGGTTTTATCGGTTCTGTCGAAGCATTCGGATCGGGTTCAAAACCTTCAACAATTTCAACGTCGATGGATTCTCCAATGAGTTTTTCTATGTCTTTTAAATACGTGGTTTCATCGGCACTTACTAATGATAATGCTTGTCCGTCTGCACCTGCTCTACCAGTCCTACCAATACGATGCACATAATCTTCAGAAATATTCGGTAATTCAAAATTTACCACGTGTGGAAGCAATGGAATATCCAAACCACGAGCCGCAATATCAGTAGCTACCATGACTCTTACACTGCCATTTTTAAAACCCGCTAAAGCTTTAGTTCGTGCCCCTTGACTTTTATTCCCATGTATAGCAGCGGCACTGATACCTGCTGAAACCATTTTTTTTGTAAGTCGGTTAGCTCCATGCTTTGTTCTTGTAAACACCAACACTTGTTTCCAATTTCCATCAGAAATCAATTTGATGATCAAATCGGTTTTTTTGGTTTTAGCGACACGATAGACCTTTTGGGAAATTGCGTCAACCGTTGAGTTTTCAGGTGTTGCCTCTACTTGCACAGGATTATTCAGAATCGAATTGGCAAGTTTTCGGATATCCTTAGAAAACGTTGCTGAAAACATTAAATTTTGACGTTTCTCTGGCATCAACTTCATGACGCGTTCAATGTCACGTAAAAATCCCATGTCCAGCATACGATCGGCTTCATCTAGCACAAAAACCTCAACCCTCTTAATAGACAACAAATTTTGATTTTGTAAATCTAATAATCTGCCTGGAGTCGCTACAAGCACATCAATGCCCTGTCGCAATTTTGCCACTTGCGGCTTTTGATTAACACCTCCAAAAATAACAGCACTTTTTATATTTAGAAATTCGCTATAATCCTTCACACTCTCATACACTTGTGCTGCAAGTTCGCGCGTAGGCGTTAAAATTAAGGCTCTAATCGGACGAAATTTTTCCTTTGGATTTTCCGATAAATAGTGTAATAATGGTAAGGTAAAGCCAGCTGTTTTTCCGGTTCCAGTTTGCGCTGAAGCTAAGACATCCCTGCCGTTTAAAACTGGAGGAATGGCTTTTTCTTGAATTGGACTTGGTTGGGTATACCCTTTTTTGCTGACAGCTTTAAGTAAGGCTTCAGATAAGCCTAAGGATTGAAATGACATAAAAATTATTTGGTAAATGACCTTCTAATTTTTTAGCGTCATTCATGAATTAGCGCCAAAGGTACAGCTAATTTATTTGGTAAGTTCATTTTAATTTTAATCATTCGTGTTATTCCACTTCAAAATCAAAATAAGTTTTAGGAAAAGGTTCCCATCGCAAGGTAAAGTGCCACCATTCTTTTGGGTAGTTTCTAAATTGATGTTTCAGCATGACTTTCTGAAGTAATGCCCTGTTGGACTTCTGAATTTCTGTGAGATTCGGATGATCAACCCAAGATGATTTTCCAAAGAAATCATAAGGACTTCCCATATCTAAAGGAACATTGGTATTGCCATCTATAATGGTAAGGTCAACCGTACTTCCTCTACTATGACCTGAACGTGTAGCGATATACTCTTCTCTGAATAAATGTCGCTTTTCAACATCGGGATAAAACTCTTGCTTATTAATCGTATCATTAAGATTCTTTGCCCAGCTCATAAAATGATTTACAGCCCGTTGTGGACGGTAACCATCATAAACCAATAAACACAAATTTTGCTGTTGTAATTCGTTTTGTACCTTCTTTAGAGCTTTAGCAGCCTGATGTGTCAATATTAAGGTATTAGCCTTATAACCGGTAATGGTATCGCCTACAAAATTATGATCGGAAAAATACCGAAGCTCCACTTGAATGTCTGGTATAATGTCTCTTACATAGACAAATCCTTTAGGTAGTTCATCTGCACCCTGTAATGGCAACAAACAAACCAGAACATAAACTGATAAAACGATTTTGAGAATCTTCATGATATAGCTAATTTAGATAAAATTTAAGTGATGGACTTATTTTCAAGCGAAAAAAAGGTTTTAAAATTACCAAATGCGGAGTTAGTTTATATCGAACAATTCTATGATTCTGAAGTCGCCAACCCTTACTTTGAAGTCTTAAAAGACACTATCAAATGGCAGCAAGATACCATTACAGTATTCGGAAAAACCTACGAGCAGCCGCGATTAACAGCATTGTATGCGAATAACAATAAACCATATGCGTATTCTAATATTCAGTTAAAGCCTCATGATTTTACAGCTGAATTGCGACAGATTAAAAAAGATGTAGAAGATGAAAGCCAACATAGCTTTACAAGTGTCTTACTGAATTTATATCGCCATGGCAATGATAGTAATGGCTGGCATGCCGATAATGAAAAAGAACTTGGTAAAAATCCTATGATTGCGTCCGTTAGTTTTGGTGCCACTAGAAGATTTCATTTCAAACATCGGCATCTAAAAAACGAAAGGTATAAAATGGATTTACGACACGGAAGTTTACTCATTATGAAAGGGGAAATGCAACATTATTGGTTACATCAAATTTCTAAAACTCAAAAGGACATAGGCGAACGCATCAATCTTACCTTTAGAACCATACGATAACCAAGAGTATAAAAAGAAAAAACCAAGGTCCCTCAACCTTGGTTTTCCTAATTTGCTTTTTATATATGTGGTAGATTTAGGGTCTCTAATTCTGCACATATGCAAATATTAATTAATTAATCCATTGAACTAAAAACTAAATTTTTAGTACACTTCAAATATAGAACTCTATTTTAATTTACAAGTTTAAATACCTAATTAATCGATGAAATACATTTAATTTTAACATTTGAAGATGAAATATTGCATTTCATCGATGAAATGCAATATGTGAGTTTACTCACTTTATGATATTAATGCTTGCTATTGGCTTGAATTTTCAATTATAATTTTGTGTAACTTTGGTATGGTCGTTGCAACTTCAATTTAAAAACAGTTATGAAATATATTATTCCTTTATTCTTAGTTTTATTGTGCACTCAGATGAATGCACAAGAACGCAACTTTGAATCGCAAGATTTAAGTATTAATGAACACATTGATGGTACTTTATTGATTCCAAAAGGCGTTGAACAACCTAAGCTAGCAATCATTATTGCTGGTTCAGGCCCCACAGATAGAAACGGTAATCAAAACTTTCTAAAAAACAACTCCTTAAAAAAATTAGCAGAATCACTTTCTAATCAAGGTATCGCTACTTTCAGATATGACAAACGCATCGTAAAACAAATTCGTGAGCACAAAGTGGATCCCAATATCACTTTTGATGATTTTGTAACAGATGCCATATCTGTAGTGACTCATTTTAAAGAAGACTCGCAATTTGGCGACCTCATAGTTATAGGGCATAGTCAAGGAAGTTTAATTGGAATGTTGGCTGCCAAAGACAGAGCAGATGGTTTTATTTCCTTGGCAGGTGCTGGACAACCCATTGACGAAGTCATCACAGAACAAATCACAGCCATGGATCCTTCGTTGGAAGCAGGTACTAAAAAGGCCTTTGCGCAATTAAAGAAAGGCGAACTTGTTACAGATTATCCGCCAGCTTTAGCTTCAGTTTTTGGCGCAGACGTGCAACCGTTTATAATGAATTGGATGCAATACCAACCTCAAGAAGTGCTAGCTTCATTAGATATGCCTACTTTAATTGTTAATGGTACTAAAGATTTACAAGTCTCAGTAGATGAAGCCAAACTATTGAAAGCAGCAGCGCCAAACTCTGAGCTAGAAATTATTACTAATATGAATCATGTATTGTTTATAATTGAAGGCGACCAACTAGAAAATTCAAAATCTTATAATGAGTCTTCTCGGAAAATTTCAGAAGCGCTTATTTCGGCCATAGTACAATTTATGAAGTCTTAAGTTTAGAAATAACATATACTTTAAATTAAAAACGCATCTCAAAAAAGAGATGCGTTTTTACTAACTAACCAACCAAATCATAAATGTTACTCCGTTATACGAGGTAATCACTCCTCTACTAACATCTATATAAGCATTTACACTATATAATAAGCAAATGGCGTGCCAAACTCGATTTGCACTATAAAATTATTTGATGTATATTTGATATCAAAATAATATCATATTGAATTATTTAACTTAAACCTAATCAAATGAAAGAAGAGAAAATTATAGTGCCCGCCAATGGCTACTTCATGCTGTTAGTTTTTTTTGTATTGTTCTTTGGAAGCATCGCCGCTATGATTGTTCTAAAGAACCCGATTTTCATCATATCAATAATATTGGCCATATTAACAGCGCCCGGATTTATTATGGTACAACCCAATGGATCTCGTGTCTTGTTACTCTTTGGAAAATATATTGGCACAGTGAAACGAAATGGTTTCTATTGGGTCAATCCGTTTTACACAAAGAAGAAAATTTCTTTGCGTGCTAGAAACTTTGATAGTGAGCGTCTCAAAGTAAATGATAAACTTGGTAACCCAGTCATGATTAGTACCATTTTGGTTTGGCGTGTTCAAAACACCTACAAAGCAGCTTTTGACGTGGACATCTATGAAAATTTCGTTCGTGTTCAAACAGACGCAGCGGTCCGAAAACTTGCCAGCATGTATCCTTATGATAATTTCGCTGATGAAGGTCATGACGAAGACATTACATTGCGTTCTAGTGTCAATGAGGTGAGTAATGCCTTGGAAAAAGAAATTGACGAACGTTTATCTATTGCAGGTATTGAAGTTTTGGAAGCACGCATCGGTTACCTAGCTTATGCACAGGAGATAGCCAATGCCATGCTTAAAAGGCAACAAGCTACAGCTATTGTTGCTGCCAGACACAAAATTGTGGAAGGCGCTGTGAGCATGGTAGATATGGCATTGGAAGAACTTGGTAAAAAGCAAATTGTGGATTTGGACGAAGAACGAAAAGCAGCGATGGTCAGCAATCTTATGGTCATTCTTTGTGGTGACAAGGATGCGTCTCCTGTACTAAACACAGGCACCTTAAATCATTAATTATGACAAAACATCAAGTAATGAGTATTGCTTTGGGAAGTGCCTTCGGTACAAGTTTCGGAACTGTGATCGGTGCCGTTACAGATAATATCCCTATGAGTATCGTGTATGGCACCTCCATCGGAACAGTGATTGGAACCGTCTTAGCACTCACTATTTTCAATAATAAAAATGATAATTCTGATAATACTAAATCATGAAAGAATACAAAGTAATCAATTGGAAAATGGGCCTTGCCAATAACAACCAAAAATTAGAAACTACGCTTAACACTCATGCTTCAACCGGCTGGAGAGTTATCCACGTAGCGGAGCATTCCGCAAGAATTATTTTTGAGCGCGATAAAAATCGGTAATTATGAAAACCAATAGACCCAAAATAGCCGTACCAAAAACACCATTGGATATCATCATCGATCTTATAACAGCGACCATTATTTTGCTAATGTTCGTGTACACGGCTATCAACTATTCTGAATTACCAGAAATTGTGCCTTCACATTTCAATGGTAAAGGGGAAGTTGACGGACGCAGTGATAAGTATATTTTGTGGTTACTACCATGTATCGGATTGGTAACATTTGTAGGATTATATATATTGAATAAATATCCACATATACACAATTATATGGTCAATATTACCGAAGATAATGCCTTGAAAAATTATAGGCTAAGTACGAGAATTGTAAGATTTACAAATCTTTTTGTGGCTGTCGTGTTTTCAGTGGTGCTATTTACAATCATTCAAACAGCTCAAGGTCATACATTAAGATTAGGCTCATGGTTTATACCCGTTATTATAGGACTGAGTATACTACTGCCAATCATTATTTTAATTTATAATCAAAAAATCAATAAATCGGAATGATACAGTTAGCCTACATCGTTTTAATTTTTATATTACGAATCATACTATTTGTTATAGCACATTAATATGTCAAAGAAAAAAGCATTTGCATTACGAATCAACGAAGATATGCTCAAAGCCATTGAGAAATGGGCTTCTGATGAATTCAGGAGTACCAATGGCCAGATTGAGTGGATGCTGATGCAATACTTAAAAGAAAAAGACAGACAGCCTAAAGTGAAAAAATCCAAAGACAGCGACTCCTAAAAAAAGTCGCTTTTTTTATGCGCTTTTATTTTGGTATTTTGCAACTTATAAAGCTCAACTTACTATGGACAATACACCTCTATTTACAAACGACACCATTGTGTTTGGAATCCTGATGCTCTGCTTAGGATTTGTGTTTTTAACAGAATCTCTTAAAACAGGGTTTTGGTCAAAATTTTATAAAATTGTTCCTGGTTTGTTCATGGCCTATATGATTCCTGCCATTTTAACCACTGCAGGTCTTATTTCACCTGAATGGAAGACTGTTTCTGAATCGGGCGACGTTACTGAACACAGCTCTAATTTATACTATGTTGCCAGTCGTTATTTATTACCTGCTGCCTTAGTATTAATGACCTTGAGCATCGACTTAAAAGCCGTATTTAATTTAGGATGGAAAGCCTTGGTTATGTTTTTTACCGGAACTTTAGGCATTGTTATTGGTGGCCCAATAGCGATATTATTGATTGCAACGTTCTCACCTGACACCGTTGGTGGTGTTGGTCCTGATGCCGTATGGCGCGGTTTATCTACTTTAGCAGGAAGCTGGATTGGTGGTGGTGCCAATCAAACGGCCATGTTGGAAATTTACGGCTATAATCAAGCAAAATATGGTGGTATGGTATTCGTGGATATCGTGGTGGCCAATATATGGATGGCCATTATTTTAATTGGTATTGGAAAGCGAAACCGCATCAACAAATGGTTAAAAGCAGATACATCGTCTATTGAAGAACTCAAGGAAAAAGTTTCTTCTTTTTCTGAAAAGGTAAAACGGAATCCGTCGCTCACAGATATCATGATTATTGGTGCCATAGCCTTCGGAACAGTGAGTATGGCGCATTTAGGTGCTGGTTTCTTAGCGCCTTATTTTGAGGAATTGGTCGCTGGGATTGCTTCACCTACCACGAGAAACATCTTTACGTTTCTAGGATCACAATTCTTTTGGATGATCAGTATCGCTACACTTATTGCTATTTTATTATCCTTTACAAAAGCTAAAAACTATGAAGGTGCTGGCGCAAGTAAATTTGGAAGTGTTTTCATCTACATCCTAGTAGCCACTATTGGAATGAAAATGGACTTAGCGCTTATTTTTGATAACTTAGGCTTGATTGTTATTGGCGTCGTTTGGATGTCCATTCATGCCCTTCTATTAATTGTTATGGCCAAATTGATTAAAGCACCGTATTTCTTCTTGGCAGTAGGCAGTCAGGCTAATGTTGGTGGTGCAGCCTCTGCACCTATCGTTGCCTCTGCTTTTCATCCGTCTTTGGCAACAGTTGGCGTATTATTAGCTGTATTTGGATATGCCATTGGAACTATCGCAGCAATTGGTTGTACTATTTTAATGGAATTAGCTGCCGTGAGTTAGTATTTCAGCATTTTTTATAAGATATTTGCCTCCATAAAAATTAAAACTAAATGAAGTATTGTATTGCACTGGTTTTAGGACTAATGCTCATATCCTGCGGTAAAGAGGAACAGCACGATTTCACACTCAAAGGTCATGTAAAAGGCTTAAAAAAAGGAACGGTCTATCTGCAGAAACAGCAAGACAGTTTAATGATTACCTTAGATTCTTTAGCAATTAATGGTACTCCCGATTTTGAACTACATGCGCAATTGGAAGAACCAGAGATTTTGTTTTTAAAACTCCATAAAAACGACAATCAAGATGGCACTATCGTATTTTTTGCTGATAAAGGTATCACAACCATTCAGTCGACATTAAAGAATTTCAATTATGACGCTAAAATCCAAGGTTCGGAACAACAAGCCACACTAGACGAATATCTTGTCATGATGTCTAAGTTTAATGATAAGAACTTAGATATGATTAAGGAAAGTTTGGAGTCACAAAAAGAAAATGACACAGTTCGAACAGCTACCTTAGAAAAGGACTTCGATAATCTCATTAAACGAAAGTACTTATATACTATCAATTTTGCTGTAAATCATCCAGATAGTGAGGTATCTCCTTATTTGGCGATTAGTGAGGTTGCCAATACCAGTCTAAAATTTTTAGAGGAAATTTATAATGCACTCGATGAAGATATCCAAGTGTCAAAATATGGTGTACAGTTAAAGGAACTTATTGAGAAGCGAAAACTCAACTGATAACTACACTTCAAATAAAAAATCCCAAACTTCATTGTTTGGGATTTTTTTTGAGCCGATGGAGGGACTCGAACCCACGACCTGCTGATTACAAATCAGCTGCTCTAGCCAGCTGAGCTACATCGGCTTTTTAAAGAGCTGCAAATATAATATTGAAATCCATATTTGCAAATACTCCTTCATCTTTTTAACTTAAATTATTTAATTTTTCAATCAGCTCGCGACCTTTAGACTCTAGTTCTTGATTGATTGCCTTAAAGTGTGCTTTTTTATCTTCTACGCTTCTATCATTTACTTTTGCGATTAACTCATCAAAAGTTTCGATAGCCTCATCGATAATTGCTTCACTTTTTTTGGTGTCCTTGTCAGGATTATTATACTCCCAAACGTACACTGCTTCTATAATGTCACCTAAAACGAAATTGATATCTTTTTTTAAGTCTCTAACATTTGCCATAATATGATTATTTATTTGCTACAAAATTACACATAAACTTCTAATAGTTTTGCGTTCGTCGCACTTATTTTAAACGCCTGTAAATCTGCAGGGATTAAGATTGTATCACCTAATTTCAATTGCTCAGAACCAGTATCAGTAGCAATGGTTGCTTCGCCTTCAACACAGATATAAATTATAAAAGAGTCCTTCATATTTACTTTTTCCAGTGTGCTAGTAACATGCACAAAATTTGTAGTAAAATAAGGGCATGACACCATAGGATTCGCTTGATTCTTGATACTCGCATAAGACACTCTAAAATCATCTTTCATATTAAAATCAAAAGCATCGATAGCTAAATCATTATGGAGTTCACGTTCATTACCTTGATCATCTACGCGATCCCAATCATAAACACGATAGGTAATATCACTGGTTTGTTGAATTTCAGCAAGCATCACGCCTGCACCAATAGCATGCACACGTCCAACCTCAATAAAGTACGTATCTCCTGCTTTCACCGTATCGAAATTCAGAATATCAGTGAGCGTCTTATCATGTAAATGCTTTAAGTAAGTCTCTGGATTCATTTTTTGATTAAATCCAACAATGAGTTTGGCGTCTTCATCGGCTTGCATCACGTACCACATTTCAGTTTTACCGAATGAATTATGTCTTTTCGCCGCTAATTCGTCATTAGGATGTAATTGAATGGATAAGTCTTGCTTGGCATCAATAAACTTAATAAGTAGCGGGAATTTATTTCCAAATGTTGCGTAATTCTTTTTTCCAACGAGTCGCTCCTTAAAAGTATTCAAAAGCGTTTTCAAAGATTTACCTTTATGAATTCCATTTTTAACAACCGATGTATCACCTTCAACATCACTAATTTCCCAGCTTTCTCCAGTAGTATCAGAAACGGTATCTTTCTGAAGAATGGCTTGCAATTTTTGTCCACCCCAGATTTTGTCTTTTAGGATGGGATGAAATTTTAAAGGATATAGTTCGCTTTTCATTTAATTAATAGAATCAACTTCGGTATTTTAAAAGGCAACGTGTTATGTTCCAGAATACGTCACAAAATTACGAGGTGTCTCATAGAGTGTAATTTCAAGATCAAAACTCGATTTTAATTTCGGTTTGATCTTTTGATAAATAACAACGACAATATTTTCTGCTGTTGGATTGAGATCCTTAAACTCTGGGACTTCCACATTCAAGTTTTTATGGTCGAATGCATCTTCCACTTCTAACTTAATGATCTCTTTGAGTTCTTTCATATCAATAACATAGCCAGTGTCTTTATCAATCTCTCCTGTAACACTTACAATAAGCTCATAATTGTGTCCATGAAAATTCGGATTATTACACTTTCCGAAGACAGCATCATTCTTCTCAAAACTCCAGTCTTTGCGATACAAACGATGTGCTGCATTAAAGTGTGCTTTTCTACTAACCGTTACTCGCATGACTTAGAGATATTTATATGTTCATAAAATTTATCAAAAATAATTTTAAACCAGGCTGTATAAATTTCCGGGTGTTGCTCCATGTCGGTTTTTACCGCTTCGAGTGACATCCATTTCCAGGCTTCCACTTCATAAGGATTGATATTAGGAGCCTCATTGAATTGTCCTACCATAATGTGATCGTACTCATGCTCTGTCAAACCATTATCGAAAGGCGCTTTATAAATAAAAGACGTCGTTTCTTTTAGTTCGGTGACAAAGCCCATCTCCTCCATCAATCGTCGTTTACCTGCCTCAATATTGGATTCACCAACTCTTTGGTGACTACAGCAGGTATTAGTCCATAGCAAAGGTGAATGGTATTTATGCTTCGCTCGTTGCTGAAGCATCAATTCATTTTTATTATTGAAAACAAACACTGAAAACGCACGATGCAACAATGCCTTCTCATGAGCTTCCATCTTTGGCATCGTACCAATGGGCTCATCGTGTTCATTTACTAGAATTACGCGTTCTTCTGTCATAGCCAACAAAAATAACAACTAAATTTCAGAAATGCGATAGAAATAGAAAAGCTGCCTTAAAAAAGACAGCTTTTAACTATAATTTAATACTTAATTCGCTTTATAACCTAGTTCTGTTCATCACATTTCTTACCATTGATGCTCGTCACAATAAATTCACTACGACGGTTCAATTGGTGTTCAGCTTCAGAACATGAGGACTCATTTGAAGGTTCACAACCACAGTCATTTACCAATCGTGATTCGCCATAACCTTTAGCTGTGAGTCGTTCAGCTTCAACACCTTTATTGATTAAATACTGTCGCGTTGATTGCGCTCTTCGATCAGACAGTTTTTCGTTATAAGCTGCAGTCCCTCTACAATCCGTATGACTTCTAACGTCAATAGTTATAGTTGGGTACTTATTCATGACTGCGAGTACTTTCTGCAATTCTACTTCGGCATCACTTCTAATATTAGACTTATCGAAATCAAAATAGATGATTGGAATATCTAATATTTTAGCTAAATCTGCGCAAGGCTCTAACTCCACTTCATCACGCTCCATCTCTAATTCTATCATTAATTCTTGCTTCTTTTTAGGTGTTGTAAAGCGTTCTTCCACGGTAGCAAATTGGTCCATTTCTACACGAATCAGATATTCCTTTTCACATTCTAAATTTTCAAATTTATAAGTGGCATCCGCACCAACTGTTTGCTGATCTAAAGGTCGTCCTTCAGCATCTAGCAAGGTCACCTTTGCTCCTACCAATAACTCTTGAGTTTCTTTGTCTTTAACAGTTCCTTCAAGTACTTGAGTACATTCAGGGATGATAAAACTATAAATATCATCGTCTCCTTTTCCACCATCTCTATTTGACGTAAAAAATCCCTCTTTGGTCCCTAAATTTTCATAATAGGCAAAATCATCCATCGGACTATTAATAGGTCGTCCAACATTTTCAAGAGCCATAGGTTGATTGAGTTCGCGCTTATTCTCAAAATCACGAATAACAAAAACATCTAAACCTCCTAATCCATTGAAACCATTAGAAGAGAAGTAAAGATCACCATCAGAATTTACAAAAGGAAACGATTCATGACCTTCAGTATTGACTGAAGGACCAAGATTGATCGGCTCTCCTAAGGTGCCATCAGCATTGATATCTACCTCAAAAATATCCGACTTTCCTAATGTACCATTCATATCTGAAGCAAAATACATTTTTGTGCCTTTCACATTAATAGCTGGATGCGCCACACTGTAAGCATCATTATTGAAATGAACTGGTTCAATATCATCCCATTCATCATCGTCATTTAATGTGGCTTTAAATATTTTTAATCGATTGGTGCCATCTTCATCATTCCCATATTTCTTTTTGTAATAATTATTTCTTGTGAAATACATCACTTGATCATCTGGCGTAAATGCCACAGTTGATTCGTGATATTGCGTGTTGATGTCACTATCTAATTGCTCTACATTTGTATAAGATCCATCGTCTTGCTTTTCCGCTGAAAAGAGATCCAAGAAAGGTTGTTCGTTCCATTTATATTTTTTGCCTCCACCTCTGGTAGATGCAAAGATGAGTTGATTCTTATATTGCGTGGATCCAAAATCTGAAACCTCCGTATTAATTGCCATATTATTGACTTCGAAATCACGACTGGCTTCATCAATCATTGCTAAATAGTCAACAGTTGATGAGAACGCACGACCTCTTAAATCACTCCGATCGGCCTGAGCAAATTTTTTCATCCAGATATCAGATTCTGAATAGTTCTCGATGGACTTCAAAGATTGGGCATATCTAAAATAATATTCAGGATCCAAATCATCTGTCATAGTCATTAATTCCCCATACCATTTTGCAGCCTCTTCCATTTGATTATTGAAATAAAATGAATTGGCAAGTTTCTGTAGCAAATCAACCGACTTATAGCCATTATTAGCTACTTCTAAAAGAATCTCACTAGTTTTTAAGTACGCTAAATTATCATACTCTTTATTCGCTTGTCTGATCTTTCCTTTTTGCGCATTTCCTATTGAAAAAACCAGACTAAAAGCCAGGATGCATATAATTTTATGTGTTTTCATAATCATTTGTTTAGAAGAATCTTGGTGATAATATTCTACCTACTTTTTGTAATTCGAATCGTAACATGATTTCATGTGAACCACTGTTATAATTATTTAAATTGGTGGTTGTGGCATCATACGCATAACCAATGTATAAACCATCAGTCACTTGAAAACCAGCTAATCCACTTATAGAATCGTCCCATCTATACGATGCACCAAGCGTAAATTTATCATTAAATAGAAAATTCGCGGAAACATCAGCTATGATAGGTGCTCCAGAAATAGCCTTAACTAAGGCCGCAGGTTTTAGCTTGATATTATCATTTAAATTAAAAACATAACCCGCTATCAAATAATAACTCATACGTTCTTTTGCCACGGAAACTTGACTGTCGTCAAAATGTTCTGTTTGCAAAAAGTTTGGTACAGACAATCCTACATACCATTTACGATTGTGCAAATACAGGCCTGCACCTATAGTTGGTGAAAACACACTAAGGTTATCAGCAAATGTAGGATCACCAATTTGCTGGATGACGCCTTCACTCCAATCCGAAGTTAATCCATGAATTCCAGCTTTGGCACCAAAAGACAATTTAGTATTATTATCATCTACCTGAATCGTGTATGAAAAATTGGCATCGATATAATACTCGTTCACAGGTCCCAAAGCATCATTGACAATAGACAAACCTAATCCGATTTTATTATTTCTCAATGGTGCATGTATACCGAGCGTTTGCGTTTGAGGAGCGCCATCAATACCGACCCACTGGGTGCGATGTAAGCCTGTGACACTTAAAACCTCTCTTTGACCAGCATAAGCTGGGTTCACACTCATTGTATTATACATGTATTGTGTGTATTGAGGATCTTGCTGTGCAAAACTGATATTTGAAGTCAGTATGCAAAAAACAAAGAGTACCAATCCTTTTAATAATGATGATTTTTGTATCATTTTAATATTGTTTTTAATCTTGCTTTTATTTATCTATTTAGGTATAACCATCCAACTCTAGGTTCAGAACCGTCACCTAAATCTATCACATAGTAATATGTTCCCACTGGTAGCTGATCACCTTCACTTAAAACTGCTCTTCCATTAGAAGTCCCTTCCCAATCATTTCTATATCCTCGAGCTTCGAACACGATATTACCCCATCTATTATAAACTTCTAGTTTATTATTAGGGAATGTTTCAATACAATCTATATTGAAGAAATCATTAATTCCGTCGCCATTTGGAGAGAATTCGTTGTAAATGGTTAAACAGATTGGATCCACACCAATGGAATCAGAATTATTATTTTCATTCTGATCATCACCTCCTGCATATTGATCGACACTAGCAGTATTGAGATAGTCTCCAAAACCTAAAACTTCTACGACTATTTCAAGAACTTCCACCTGTCCAGGATTTAATTGGCCAACGGTCCATTCACCATCCCCTTCAGAGTATACTCCCGCTGTAGAAATAGCTGAAACAAACACATAACCACTTGGAATAACTTCGGTCACCACAACACCTGTAGCAGTTACAAAACCTTCATTAGATAAGGTAATTGTAAAGGTTACTTCATCACCAATCACTGGTTCTAAAATATCTAATTCCTTAGTTATCGCTAGATCAAAATCTGAATCCGTCAGTGTCTCCGTTGGATCATCTTCAACGTTGCCATCAGAATCATCACCATCGTCACTGGTATCATTAACGACATTACCTCCTGGGTCATTTCCTGTTCCAAGTACACTATTTATAACACCTCCAGCATCTACATCATCCTGTGTAATGGTGTAGGTTGCAGTGTATGTTGCCGTTTCTCCAACTAACAAATCACCTTCTACACTACCCAAATCAGAACTCACATAGTCTGGTCCAGAATCAAGTGTAAGAGGAATACCATTGGCATCTGTAAAAGTATCAGTTATTACTATACTGTTTAAAGTGACATTACCACTATTCGTTACTGTTATAGTGTAAGTGATGATATCATTAACGCCTATGACGCCATCACCATTATCTAAAATAGCTGCTACTTTAACTATATCTAATCCAGGTTCTTGAAGTAATGTTGTAATCGTTGTGTCATCTGGTTCACCATCTCCGTTATTATCATTATCTGTTGGATCACTTGGATCATCACTATCATCTGTGATACTATTACCTGCTGGATCATTACCATTAGCAGTCGCTTGGTTGGTAACCACACCTGCATCAATATCAGCTTGTGTAATAGCATACGTAGCTGTGTAAACAATCGTACCTGCTCCTACAGCTAAATCCTCAAGGTCTGCATCACCATCTAAGTCTGCTCCGCCACTTACATACACTGGTGTTGGTAAGGTTCCTGTTCCGGTAAAGTCGGCTGCATCTTCAGTGACACTTAGGTCAAATAAGGTCACATCGCCTGTATTGCTAATTGTATAAGTATAAGTAATAACATCACCAACACTTACCACACCATCAGCACCTAAGTCTAGGTTGCTTGTCTTAGTAAGCGACATTGATGGGTTCTGTGGAATAACCGTATCTGTTGGATCATCATCACTGGTTGGATCACTTGGATCATCACTATCATCTGTGATACTGTTACCTGCTGGATCATTACCATTAGCAGTCGCTTGGTTGGTAACCACACCTGCATCAATATCAGCCTGTGTAATAGCATACGTAGCTGTGTAAACTATCGTACCTGCACCTACAGCTAAATCCTCAAGATCAGCATCACCATCTAAGTCTGCTCCGCCACTTACATATACTGGTGTTGGTAAGGTTCCTGTTCCAGTAAAGTCGGCTGCGTCTTCAGCGACACTTAGGTCAAATAAGGTTACATCGCCTGTATTACTAATTGTATAAGTATAAGTAATAATATCACCAACACTTACCACACCATCAGCACCTAAGTCTAGGTTGCTTGTCTTAGTA
>JAAEZI010000028.1 GCA_018222915.1 Algicola sp.
AGGCAACAAAGTCATTGAAATTAAGAGCAGTAGTGTCAGCAAAGGGCGCGCTTCATCGCGACTCTTAACTAATGAAGATTATGATTTCATGTTTTGTATTGGAGACGACTGGACCGATGAATACATGTTTGAGGAACTCCCAGATTCTGCTTACACAGTTAAAGTTGGATTTAAAAAAACAAGTGCCAAGTATTATGTCAAAAATACAGATGAAGTCCGAGACGTTTTACATAAATTTATAGAATAAAATTACAATGATATGAGAGTCCTTTTTGCACTATTACTTTCAACAGTAGCCATCTCTGCACAAAACAATTTACAATTATACGATATCATAGATGCTGTGTCTGAAACACGCCTAAGAGCTGATGTTAAAACATTAGCAGATTTTGGAACGAGACACACCTTGAGCGATACGATTTCAGATACCAGAGGCATTGGAGCAGCAAGACGATGGATAAAATCGCAATTTGATATCATATCCAATGATTGCGATGGTTGCCTCGAGGTATTTTATCAACAAGACTTAGTAAAAGAAGGAACCAATCAACGCATAGTAAACGATGTGATGGTGGTTAATGTGGTGGCCATTCAGCGCGGAACCAAGTATCCCAATCGTTATATTATTATGAGTGGTGATATAGATTCTAGAGTTTCAGATCCAAATAATTTCACATCAAATTCACCAGGTGCCAATGACAATGCTTCAGGAATGGCTGGAGCCATTGAAGCTGCAAGGGTATTATCTAAATATAAATTTGAAAGTAGTATCATCTATCTTGGACTTTCTGGTGAAGAGCAAGGTCTTTTTGGAGGTCGAGGCTTTGCTAAATATGCTCAAGAGCAGAACTGGGATATTATTGGTGTTCTCAACAACGATATGATTGGGAATATCAAGGGTGTTGATGGTGTTATTGACAATCGTACTTTCAGAATTTTTTCAGAGCCTGTACCACCAACTGAAACAGAACGTGAAAGACGTGCAAGACGGTTTTATGGTGGCGAAGTTGACGGTATTTCTCGTCAATTGGCACGTTATGTTCATAAAACAGTTAAAACCTATATGCCTGAAATGAACCCAATGATGATTTACAGGCTGGACCGATTTGGACGCGGAGGTCACCACAGACCATTTAATGATCTTGGTTTTGCCGGTATCCGTATTATGGAAGCTCATGAAAACTATACACAACAACATCAAGATATAAGAACTGAAAACAATATTGCATATGGCGATACATTTGAACATGTCAACTTTGGTTATGCAAAAAAACTGACGGCTGTTAACGCCATCAACATGGCGAGTTTAGCTTGGGCGCCTCCTTCACCAACAACTGTTGAAATAGGTGGTATTGTTGAACCATCTGCAAAATTAAAATGGGAACCCGTTAAAGGCGCTAAGGGCTATAAAATATATTGGCGCGACACGACCTCTCCTACTTGGGATCACAGTAGGTATGTAGGTAATGTGACTGAATTTTTATTAGAGGGAATTGTGATTGACAATTATTATTTTGGTGTCGCTTCCGTTGGCGAGAATGGTTTTGAGAGCGTTGTGGTATTTCCTAACAAGATTATGAGATAGATGAAAAGGCTTTTACTTTACTCGTTAGCCATTTTATTAAGTGTTTCTTGTTCAAAAAAAATCACCAAACCCAGTTATATTAAATTTCAGCATACAAATGATTCGTTGCATGTAGTCTCAGAGAATCTATTGAAATGTCCTTACCAAATAGTGGCTCAAAAAGAAGGCAAATCGATGTCTGACACCTTAGTCATTTTTCCAGAGGAAGAAAAGCGCCTTTTAAGCTTTTCAAAAAACACTATGGACACGCTAACGTTTCTTAAACAATACAAATTAAAAACCGCATATGGCAATTCAAAAATGTCAACGTACGACACGTTGCACCCATATGAATTACCATTTCTCCAACATAAAGACTATAAAATACTACAAGGCAATAGAACTAATTTCACGCATAATGGTAGGTTTTCTAGTTATGCTATAGATTTTCAAATGCCTATTGGAGATACTATTTGTGCAGCAAGAGATGGCTATGTTGTTGGTATAATACAACACCATAACAAACATGGCAATGACAAATCGTTTAGAGAATTTGCTAATTATTTAACGATTTATCATGACGATGGTACCTTCAGCCAATACGTGCATTTAAAACAAAACGGTGCTTTAGTAACAAGAAATCAGCGCGTAAAAAAAGGAGAACCCATAGCCTTATCAGGTCATACAGGTTGGTCAACACAACCCCATTTACATTTCGCAGTATTTAAGGTTGAACCATTTGAATTTGTTTCCATACCATTCTACTTCAACGACACGTTTAGTACGAATCTTGAAAAAGGCCGAATAATGTCTCACTAAACACAAAAAGGCTACCAAATATGGCAGCCTCTTCGATGACTTAAAATAAAAAACTAACTAATTAACTAAAATTTTCTTTGATTTGATACCGTTATCAGATCTTACGATAACCACATAAGTACCTGAAGTGATTTGGCTGGCATTGATAGCAACTTCATTTTGTGTACTTGAAGTCACCGATTTATAAACAGCCTGACCTAATAAAGAGTAAACCTCTATGGATTCTATTTTTAGATTTGAGTGGTTCAATACTTTAATTTGGTCGTCAGAACGATTGAATAAAACATCCATTGATTGCTCTGCTGTTTGAAATTCATTTAAACTTAGTGTATCCGGTTCTGAAAACACAATTTCAAATCTGTTTAAATAAACACCTGCAGTTAAGTTCACGGCATAATCACCTTCCTTAAGACTATGGTATACACCTAAGTCAGTATCGTGAATAAATATTTTAAATGAGCTTGGGATATTTTCTAATTTGTTAATGGAAATAACATTGACACCAGAAGTACTTGTATTCACACCAATTGGAAGCACTGTATCCTCATTCATATCATTAATCCCTTGATTGACAAATTTCCCAGCATCAATTAACCAATACATATCATCAGCTTGTAAATTATCCATCGCCATATCAAACTCTTGATCATAACCTGAAGATGCATTCTCATCAGCAACGATATTGATTTGTCTCGTGTAGGTATTCGTAGAATTAAATTCTAATCGAATTTTCATTCTTAAATCG
Source organism: Algicola sp. (assembly GCA_018222915.1). Taxonomy (GTDB): domain Bacteria; phylum Bacteroidota; class Bacteroidia; order Flavobacteriales; family Flavobacteriaceae; genus Psychroserpens. The sequence continues at coordinate 3,129 of JAAEZI010000028.1, forward strand.
GCTTCATTAGGATCCGTATCAGATACATTACTAGCAAAGAAACTAGTAGTACTCAAAATTAGACATAAGGATAAAGCAGATAATTTCTTTAAAGTAAGCGTGTTAGAAATAGTAATTTTTCTCATAATAGTAGGTTTTTAATGGGTTTAAGCCATTGTTTAGTTAATTCTCTTTTTAATTGAATGTGTATCATCAAATACTTTGATCATACGCTGAGGGAGAATACTTTACTATTAAGAAAAGTATGTTGGATTAAATAATGTTATTGTAAATAGTTGGAGACTATAGGTTCATTTATTTTATAGGCTTTGGGACCATTTGTCATTGTATATAAACTTACAATGTCAATAACGGTTCAAAGATAGAGTGGTTACAATGGAGAAATTCTAAATTCTCGTTAACATGGAAAAAATAATCGATATCGGGATAAAACTGTCAAAAAACATCGATAAACAGCACAATTTGCGATTCCGTCAATTTATAAACAACTCATAAACAATTAGTTAAATTAAATCAGTTAGCCTAAGTGGTTAGATTCGATCACCAAACTGATTTAATGCTTATAAAAAAAGACCACTCTAAAGAGCGGTCTTATTTGCTGATATGATGTAACACTAATTCAAAATAATTTTTTGCGAGTAACTACCGTCTTCAATGGCTATTTGAACAATGTAAGTCCCCATACTAAGAGCATTGGTGTTTATTGTTAATTTACTGTCTGTGGTGATCTCATCTAATGTCACAACTGATTGCCCGAGCATACTAAAAACCTCAACACTAGTAATCACTTTATTTTCAGGATTTGAAATGATGATGATGTCTTCTGAATAATCTGTATAAACAATGATATCATTTGCAGTTACTTGTGAGGTTTCAATACTCAAGGTATCTGAATTTGTAAAAACAATCTCGAAACGGTCTAGGTAAGTACCTGCAATTAGGTCAACCTCATACGACCCATCTTTCAAATTATGGAATAAGCCTAATACGTTGTCATGAATATAAATGGCCATGTCATTCGGTATATTCTCCAATTTGTCTATTGAAATTTTATTCAAACCATCACTATCCGTATTGATACCTAGCGGAAGTACTGTCTCTGTATTAATGGTATTTACACCTTGAATGACATATTTACCCTCGTTAATAAGCCAATACATATCGTCTGCTTGGTTGTCATAGATTTCAGCATCATAACCCCAATCATAACCCATGGTAGCATTGTCATCGGCTGTAACCAAAATTTTTCGAGTGTATGTATTCACGGAGTTGAACTTTAGCCTTATTTTCATTCTAAGATCGGCTTCACTAGCATCGTTTCTGTGATTACTCTCAATGTCACTCGTGCGTATAAATGTTGAAGCACTATTATTTTCAGTAACAAAAACACGTTGGCTATTCTTAAACCTTACCGTTCCAGTATTTTCACCAACGACAAAAAATCCTTGACCTACTGGTATATATCTACCTGGTAGTTTTGAACCTACTGAAGCACTTTGATCAACATCTGCATCTGGTGTTGCATATGCAACTGCTGGAACGGCTCCCGCCAGATTATAAGTGGCATAACCGCCTTGATATTCTGACAACACATGCGATCCTCCACCCCAATGTTCCCAAAAATAAAGTGTTCCCGTAGTATTTCCTGGTGCATCAATCGTAGGTGCATTGTCTAAAATAAATTGATGAGCATCTATTGCCGAGGCATAAGGATTTCCAATCAGATAATTATTTCCTGCATTGAGTGGTAGTGATATATCTCCATTATTGGGTTTTCCTTTGACAGTATAATTCTGCTCCAATGACATGTCTCCTGAAGTATTCGCAACCCCTTTCATCGTAAAACCTTCACCTGCCTTCAAGATTCCGGTGCTTCTCACATGTTGCCATGAAGAGTAATCATCATCCGTTTGATTCGCAAATTTCCAAATCCAATAATCGGCAATTGTGATTGGTGACGTTGGACTCCCATCATAAGTATTAGTCACAAAATTAATAGCTTGTGGTGCTGAGGCATTTGTACCGTCTTTAAATACAGCGCTTACGCTATAATTTGTATTATTACTCGTTGTACTTGTAATACCAACTGGTGATGACCAATAGTTATAGGTATAAAGGTCTCTCGTTCCTTGTTGATCCTTTTCTAAAGCACCTGAACTGATGATATCTAAAGTACTTTCTTCAGATTGCACTAATTGGGACTCACCTTGTAAATCAATCGTACCATCAAGTTTTAAGTACCAAGAATTGAACAGTCCTGAATCGCCATTAATTTCTAACGATTTACCGCTATCAACAATGAGTCCTATGGTTCCGTGATTCTGATCTGTTTTAAGATCATCTGAAATTTTCACTATGGCACAAGCTGTATGTGCACCATCAATATCCCAAACGTCACCATGCAACCAGTTATCTTTGTCCTTCCAGTTTCCTGTTCCACCAGCCTTGGTCACGTATGGTAATGGCGCTGTATAATCTTGATACGTTCGCATACCATGAAGATGACCATTCGTATTGGAATTGGAAGCATCGGTTGTTTGTCCGCTATCTAATATATCCATTTTATAATATAGAATGAGGTCACTCCAAAGTAAACCATCGATATCTTTCGGTATCACAACACCTCTCACCTTTCCGCCATTATTTTCGATTTCTTGATAAACTTGTCTTTGCAATTGATCGCTTGTCAAAGCTTTTCCGTAAACACGAGTTTCGTAGATAGAGCCTTTAAAATAATTATTGTCGTTGTAGGAGTTTCTACCTATTTCAAAATCATGGTCTGAATTCCAAGCCGATTGATTATTAAGTGCTGTGCCATCTAATAAGTGATAGTCCCATACAAGATCTCCATTAATAAACATTTGCACACTGCCATTACTACCATCATAAACTGCAGCTACGTGGTACCACATGTTTTTTGTGAATATTGGCGATACTATACTTGGAGAAACTACAGAATTGGTTACTAGTCCATTTGTTTTAACAAATAACCTCAAACGGTTATTATTATCCATATTAAGTTTAAAATTACGTTGCCCCATAATATCACCACCATTGGCGTCAATATCTAACTTCACCCAAGTCATCATAGTCACTTCCGATTTATTTCCTAAAAACGCGGATCTGTTGATATAGTCATCAACACCATCAAAATCCAGTGTAAGACTTTGCACATCACTAAAGGCAATTTCGAATCTATCGTTTACAGAAGATGTACTACCCACCGCATCCATAGACAATTCAAAAGTGATGGTTTGGAAAACGCCATTCAATCTAACGCTTCCTGAGGCCGTTCCTGCAAGAGGTGGACCACATTCTGATGGCAATGACGTGTAAGTTTGTCCTGGATCTCTCCCTAATGATGTACTATTGACGACAAAATGGGAATCATTTCCAGATAATCGTGTAAAAGTGATTCCTGGTGTTACTATCGATACTAAAGTTGACGACGTTAAATTACTAACCTGGCCTCCTCCTAATCTATCAAAATGCATGACTGGATTTTCAACGGCTTTACTAAAATTAAACGTTAAAAAAGCAGTGTTAGGAAAGGTATGTCTGATACTTAAAGACGGATTTCCAACAATGGAAGGATCGCTATAGGCACCATTGTTACAGCCCATACTATCATGTGTTTGAAAATCGTTCAAAGTGTAACTTGTACCGGAACCATAATTTGTGGCTGAAGCTGTGATATCTATAGCTCCAGTAGAAGTTGTCCAAGTAGTAGAAGCACCTCCTCCATTGGTGCTCCATACACCTGATTTTTGAGCGAATACTGCATGAGCATTGATTAAAACAATGGTAACTAAGCAGATGTTCTTAATAAAAGTAGCATTTAAAAAATGTGTAATTTTTTCCATAATAATACTTTTTTAATGACGTATGTGCCAATTAGTACATATCATCCCTTTTTAATTGATTTAGATTTAACTATCATTTGTGATTCTTAAAAATCACAATAGCATCATGAGGGAGAATACTTTGCTTACGCTGAAAAGTATTTTGGATTAATTTTGGTATTGAAATAGGTCTGAAAGATAATGGACCCTAACATAAGCTCTGGATGTGAATTCTCGACATTCATTTAAACAGGTCAATAATTTCATAGGCTTGGGGCCATATTGCGATAATTAAAACGCAACGTTATTTCAATAACAGGACAAATGTATTTAGGCCTATCGTGTTGAAAATCATAATATTGATAAAACCATCAATATATTCGATAAAAGACATGAAGTGGTAAATTTTTCCGATAAAGAACTTTTTTTATACTTTTAATCACACGAAGACAAGTCGTTTTTAACTTTCAAATTATTATGGAACTTTATTTTGAATCAGATCAGGAATGGCGCGCATGGCTGGAAAATAACCATGATAATTCTAGTGGTGTCTACCTTATTTTTTATAAGGTTGACCATCACAAAAATTCTATGCGATGGGAAGAAGCGGTAAAGGTTGCATTGTGTTTTGGCTGGATTGACTCTACTGTAAAGAGTTTAGGAAACGGGAAACGACGCCAATATTTTTGTCAAAGAAAACCAAAAAGTGTCTGGAGTGCTCTAAACAAAACATACATTCAAGAGCTTAAAAAAGCAAACTTGATGCATAAGCGAGGTCTCGAATCTATAGCGATAGCGAAAGCAAATGGCAGTTGGACTGCTTTAGATGACGTTGAAAATGGCGTTATTCCGAAGGACCTACAATTGGCATTTGACACGAACCCTGAAGCATTTGAAAACTATAACAATTTCGCTCCTTCATATAGAAAAGGATACCTCTATTGGTTAAATCAAGCAAAGCGAGAAACCACTAGAGAACGAAGAATTCAAGAAATAATTAAGTGTTGTCACGAAAATATCAAAAGTCGGGATAACCGGTAATCTTTTATTAAATTTATAACATAGACGACGTTACATGTCAGACCAAATAACATCTTCAAAGAAAAAACGCTGGAAAATTAATTGGACTTCTGATAAAATCATGAGTACCTCAGCGCTGTTTATAAGTGTCATCTCTTTAATCGCATTGCTCTATCAATCCTATCTCGCTCGAGAGGATAACAAACTGACGCAAATGCAGCAAAGTGCGAGTGTGCTTCCTTATTTAAATCAATGGCTCAGTGACTATAATGACACCTTTAAATTGGTTATTGGGAATAAAGGGGTTGGTCCAGCATTTATTACGAATGTTGACATTACAGTAGATAACTCCAAAAACTTTCAAAGTTCCAACGCTTTTTTTCAAGACATGCTTAAAACCCATCAACCATTAGACACCATTTCCTATCTACAAAGTGATTTGGTGAAAGGCTTCGTGCTACCTGCCAATGACGCGATAAGTGTTATTGAAGTCTATGGATCGGATAACATTACAGCGTTTAAGAAAGCCTTTAATGCTATGAATATTGTATTTAAAATTACTTATGAAGATGTTTACGGGACACAATGGCTTCTCACTAATGTAGAATCCAAGGACAATAGTGCAAACATCCCTATTTTAATCTCAAAAGACTAACTAAATACCATTTATAAAACTACCATAAGGATCTTTAAACTGAATACCTTCAGTGAATCGAAATTTATTCAATTGCTTAAATTCTACAAGCGCCCAAAGCACAAATTCCTTTACAAAATAACTATCTTCTTTACTGAGTTTCGGCTGATATTCGCCTAACAAATCATCCAATGGTGATACGGCATCGAGTAAAGCTTTATATTCCTTATTGCGGAGATCGTCCAATATCTCAAACCCGTCTTGCTGATTAAAAAACCATGAGATAATATCATCGTAAGGTGTTTCTTCAGAATCTTTCTTGAGTTTTTCAATTTTGGGAAAAAATTCTACAAACAAGGCTTTCACAGCTTCACCAATCAAATTATACGCAACCATCGCAGCACCTTCTTGCTCACCTTCATAAACTAATTCTACCTTTCCTGTAATGGCTGGTATGATTCCAACAAAGTCACTTAAACGGATCGTCGTATTTTCATCTCCTGCCTTTAAAGCACGACGTTCAGCGGTACTCAACAAATTTTCTAAAGCTGTGATACTCAAACGAGCACTCACACCACTTTTAGCATCTATATAATCACTTTCACGAGCCTCAAATACAATTTGCTCCAGCAAATCACGAGCTAAATCTGGGACTGCTACCGTGTCTATCTGACTTTCTACCAACTTGGCTTCTTGTTCTGTTATAAGTCGGGCCGTTTCAATATCTACCGGATAATGGGTTAAAATTTGACTCCCGATTCTATCCTTTAAAGGTGTCACGATACTACCTCTATTTGTATAGTCTTCAGGGTTAGCAGTAAACAAAAATTGCACATCTAAAGGCAAACGTAATTTAAAACCACGTATTTGAATATCACCCTCTTGAAGTATATTAAATAGCGCCACTTGGATTCTCGCTTGGAGGTCAGGTAATTCATTGATCACAAAAATACAACGGTTCGCTCTTGGAATCATACCATAATGAATTACACGGTCATCAGCATAGCTCAATTTCAAATTTGCAGCTTTGATGGGATCTACGTCACCAATTAAATCGGCAACTGTTACATCTGGCGTTGCTAACTTTTCTGCAAATCGATCGCTTCTATGTAACCATGCAATTGGTGTATCATCTCCTTTTTCATCGATAAGTGTTTTGGCAAACCTAGAAATAGGTTGCAATGGATCATCATTTATTTCGGAACCTTCTACTATGGGAATGTAGTCATCTAACAAGTTCAACATTAAACGTGCTAATCGTGTTTTCGCTTGTCCGCGTAAACCCAGCAAATTAATATTATGCCTAGATAATATGGCGCGTTCCAATTCTGGAATTACCGTGTTTTCATAGCCATGAACCCCTTCAAAAGCAGTTTCCTTGTTTTTAATTTTGGCTATAAGGTTGTCTCTAAGTTCATCCTTTATAGATTTAGATTGATAACCTTGTTTTTTTAATGCCCCTAAAGTATGTATCGTTTCTATTTTCATTTATCTTATCCTCTAATTCTTTTTTTTCTATTTGTTTCATAATCTTCAAAAATCATTTCACCAAGTCCTTTTAAACCAGTATAAAAAGCTTTGCCTTGATTGGCATGCGTAAATTCTTGAACAAACTGCATCAGATAACGATCTTGCGCAATCATAAACGTGGTTATAGGAATATGAAGCTTTCTTGCTTGTTGTGCCATCGCATAGCACTTATTGGTAATGTAAGGATTGAGACCGTTACTGTCCTTGTAATACTCACCATCTGGCAATCGTAAGCAGCTAGGTTTCCCATCGGTGATCATAAATATTTGCTTATTGGTGTTGCGCTTACGTCTCAGTAAATCCATTGCTAATTGTAGACCAGCTACAGTATTAGTATGATAAGGTCCCACTTTTAAATACGGTAAGTCTTTTATTTCAATTTGCCAAGCATCATTTCCGAAGACGAGAATATCCAACGTATCTTTTGGGTAACGTGTTGTAATCAATTCGGCTAAAGCCATAGCCACACGTTTCGCAGGTGTGATACGATCTTCACCATAAAGAATCATGCTGTGACTTATATCAATCATGAGTACCGTACTCATTTGGGATTTGTGCAGTGTTTCCTCTACGACCAAATCATCTTCTGTGATATTGAAATCACCAATACCGTGATTAATTTGAGCGTTTCTTAAACTTTCAGTCATGGACACTTTATCCAAAGCATCTCCAAACTGATAGTTTCTAAAATCGCCAGTATGCTCATCACCTATTCCTGGACTTTTACTTCGGTGATTTCCTTGTCCACTTCGTTTGATCTTTCCAAAGATATGTTCTAAAGCTTGTTGTCTAATAGCCCGTTCCGTTTTAGCCGTAATAGCCAAACCTCCTTGACCAACAGGATCTAACTCTTCTTTGAGATAACCTTTCTTTTTAAGGTCTTCAATAAAATCATCTATGGTATATTCCGAAGTGGTTAATTCGTACTCTTGATCTAATTGCCTTAACCAATCTAAAGCCTCTTCCACATCTCCAGAGGTATGTGTGATTAACTCTTTGAAAATTTCAAAAAGCTTTTCAAATGGCGATTGATTAGGTGCTTCGTACGTCTTAAATACAAATCCCTTTCTAAAATCATTTTTCTGTTTCATAGCTCTATAAAAATAATGCTTTTTAAACTGAAAAATATTAAAGCATTACTAAAATTACTCTATGAGTTTTAAATTCTGAAGATTCTCAATTTTTATTTGCTTCCCTTGGGTAGATATCAGACCTTCTTTTTTAAATTGCGATAAAATTCTAATAGCAGACTCGGTTGCCGTTCCTACGATATTCGCATAATCTTCCCGCGACAAATTGATAGGTAAATAGCCATCCTTATCTTGCCCGAAATTATCGTGCATATATACCAAAACTTCGGCAAGTCGTTGCTTTACTGATTTCTGAGCCATATCCACCACCGAATTGTCTGAGGATTTTAATTCGTGAGCCATCTGCTGCAACATATCCATGGAAAACTTGGAATTATTTTCCAAGTCTGTCATGATTTCATTCTTCGGGATAAAGCAAACTTCCATGTCATTTAGAGCCACTGCACTTAAATTAGCAGTTTCATCACCAATTAAGGAACGCTGTCCCAGTAAATCTCCTTTCACGACGAGTTTCACAATTTGATCTTTACCATTAGAACTCAGTTTTGATAATTTACATACACCGTCTTTAACGCAATAAACACCATTTACATTTTCACCTTCTTCAAAAATGATCTCACCTTTCTTTACAAATCTAGAGGTCTTACATCCAGAAATACGCACCAACTCTTCTCTTGTTAATGCCCTTAAAGAATTAAATTGTCGAATAATACATTGCTCACACTTGCTCATACCTGATATTTTGAAGTTCTGTAAAATTAACTAAAACATGACAAATATCATATTTAATACTTAGAAGTTTTGTGACTTTTGTTACAGGTATAAATGAGCAAATTAGTATGGAACAAACTACTTGTTTCCACTGCGGTGACAACTGTAATACGACCGTTATCGCATTCGACAATAAAAATTTCTGCTGTAATGGTTGTAAAACAGTGTATGAGATTTTCTCAGAAAATGATTTAACCTGCTATTACGATTTGGAGTCCGCACCAGGTGCTACTCCAAAAGAAATAGAAGGAAAGTATGATTTCCTTTCTCAAGAGAATATCATCGACAAACTCACTGAATTCAATGATGGCGATATACAAATTGCCACCTTGTACATTCCACATATTCATTGTAGTTCTTGTATCTGGATTTTAGAAAACCTTCATAAGTTACACTCAAATATTTCAGCATCACAGGTAAATTTCGGTAAGAAAACTGTTCGTATTACATACAATGCCAAGACCTACTCTCTCAAAGAGGTGGTCGTTCTATTGAGCTCGATAGGCTATGAACCTTATATTTCTTTAGATGATTTTAAAACCGGTCAAGAAAACATCAATAGAAGTCTTATTTACAAACTAGGTGTTGCAGGTTTTGCCTTCGGAAATGTGATGTTCCTGTCCTTTCCAGAATACTTTGAAGTGGGTGAATTCTGGTTAGAACAATACAAACATTTATTTCGATGGCTCATGTTTGCCTTTTCCATTCCGGTCGTTTTTTATGCTGGACAAGATTATTTCATCTCAGCTTTCAAAGGACTTCGCTCTAAAATATTAAATATCGATGTACCTATTGCCTTGGGAATTTCCGTGTTATTTATCAGAAGTACGGTAGACATTATCTTCGATTTGGGATCTGGATTTTTTGATAGCTTAACTGGACTTATTTTTTTCTTACTTCTAGGAAGATTTTTTCAACAGAAAACATACACCTACCTGTCATTTGAACGCGATTACAAATCCTATTTTCCTATCGCCATCACCAAAGTAAATTCTGAGGGTGAGGAAACACCAATTCCTGTCTATGATATTGACAAAGGCGACAGATTACTCATAAGAAATGAAGAATTAATACCCGTTGATGGCATCCTTATAAATGGGAAAGCGCGCATCGATTACAGTTTTGTCACGGGAGAATCAGAAACCGTGCGTAAAGTGTCTGGTGACAAATTATATGCTGGTGGAAAGCAGACGTCTGGTATTATTGAAATGGAAGCGTTAAAATCGGTAGAACAAAGTTATTTAACACAGTTATGGAGTAATGATGTGTTTAATAAAAATAAAGAAGATGGTTTTACAACCCTCACCAACAACATTAGTAAACGCTTCACGATTGCCGTTTTGGCAATTGCTTTTGTTTCTACCACATATTGGCTATTTACGGATGCCACGAAAGCAATGAATGTATTCACGGCTGTGCTTATTATTGCGTGTCCGTGTGCCATTGCCTTATCTGCACCATTTACCTTCGGAAATTTACTTCGCATCTTCGGAAAGTTAAAATTCTATGTAAAAAATGCTTCCGTCATTGAACAACTAGCCCATATCGATACCATTATTTTTGATAAAACTGGAACGATTACCTCAAATCAAAAAAGTAGGGCAAATTATGAAGGAATTGCCTTGAGTGCTTCGGAAGAACAACTATTAAAAAACACATTACGAGGCTCTAATCATCCACTCAGTAGAACGCTTTATGATATTCTTGATGAGCATCAGGTTGTATCGCTCAATCATTTTGAAGAACATCTAGGAAAAGGTATTGAAGCCACCTATCATCAAGAGCATATTAAAATAGGGTCCGCCAGTTTTGTCGGGAGCAATGAAGCGCCTGTATTAAATACTGCCGTACACGTGAGTACGAATAATCAATACAAAGGAAAATTCACCTTTTACAACAGCTATCGGAAAGGCTTATCGAAACTGTTCAATACATTAAAAAAACAATATGATCTCGTCATATTATCGGGTGACAATGAAGGCGAATACGCAAATCTTAAAAAGTTACTTCCCGCCAAAACAAAACTGATTTTTAATCAAAAGCCCGATGACAAATTAGAATACATCAAATACCATCAAAGTGAAGGTGCCAAAGTACTAATGATTGGTGACGGACTAAATGATGCTGGTGCTCTTGCTCAAAGTAATGTCGGTATTGCGCTGTCAGAAAATGTGAATGTTTTTTCACCAGCATGTGATGCCATTTTAGATGCTTCCAAATTTCATCAATTACATAAATTTTTAAAAGCCTCTAAAAGTGCCATCCAGATTATAAAATGGAGTTTTGCCTTATCGTTTATCTATAACATTATCGGACTATATTTTGCGGTTACAGGACAATTAGCACCAGTAATAGCAGCTATTTTAATGCCATTGAGCTCGATAAGTGTGGTCGTTTTTACCACCGTCGCTACCAATCTTAAAGGTCGGAAAATAAAGTAAATATGCGATATATCATCTCCACAACTAAAATAATTTTTAAACATGATATAAGTCATGTTTTAAGAACCCGTTCAACTGTAATTTTGAACCATAACTTCTAATAGGTATGAGTGTTATATATATTTTATTGAGTATTAGCATTATTGTTGCTCTCGTGTTTTTCATTGCGTTTATAGCAGCTGTTCGACAAGGGCAATTTGATGATGGTTACACCCCTTCTGTTAGAATGCTTTTTGAAGACGAACTTGTAAAAGAGCAACCAAAACCATCTGTTAAAACAAAAAAGACCAATTAATTATTATGGAAGTTCAACAGTTTCATTACGATAACAAAATCGTTAAAAATTTCCTCTATGCAACCATGCTTTGGGGAGTCGTAGGAATGTTAGTAGGTTTACTACTGGCATTTATGTTTTTATTCCCAAACATGATAGAAGACCTGTTTCCAGGTGGTGTTTCATGGTTGAGTTTCGGTCGTTTAAGACCTTTACATACCAATGCTGTCATTTTTGCCTTTGTTGGTAATGCCATTTTTGCAGGTGTTTATTACTCCACACAACGTCTTTTAAAAACAAGAATGTTCAGTGACTTGTTAAGTAAAATCAATTTTTGGGGTTGGCAATTAATTATCGTAGGTGCGGCCATCACCCTTCCATTAGGCTATACAACGTCAAAGGAATATGCCGAATTAGAATGGCCTTTTGATATTGCAATTGCTGTTATCTGGGTCGTTTTCGGGTGGAATTTAATCGCCACCATTTTAAAACGTCGTCAAAGACATTTGTATGTTGCTATTTGGTTTTACATTGCCACCTTTGTCACCGTAGCGGTACTTCATATTTTTAATAGTTTAGAACTGCCTGTAAGTGGTTTAAAAAGTTACTCTGTTTATGCTGGTGTTCAAGATGCCTTAGTGCAATGGTGGTATGGTCATAATGCGGTGGCGTTTTTCTTGACGACGCCATTTTTAGGATTGATGTATTACTTCGTACCTAAAGCAGCTAACAGACCCGTATATTCTTACAGACTATCGATTGTACACTTCTGGTCGTTGATCTTCATTTATATTTGGGCAGGACCTCACCATTTATTATACACCGCACTCCCAGAATGGGCACAAAACCTTGGTGTGGCATTTTCAGTCATGCTATTGATGCCCTCTTGGGGAGGAATGATTAACGGACTTCTAACACTGCGTGGTGCATGGGATAAAGTAAGAACAGATCCTGTTTTAAAATTTATGGTAGTTGCCATCACTGGCTATGGTATGGCTACGTTCGAAGGTCCTATGCTTTCTGTTAAAAGCATGAATGCTATGGCCCATTTTACAGACTGGATTATTGCACACGTTCATGTTGGTGCACTCGCATGGAATGGCTTCCTTACCTTCGGAATGATTTACTATCTAGTTCCAAAATTATTCAAAACGAAATTGCACTCAACAGGTTTGGCTAACTTACATTTCTGGATTGGCACCTTAGGAATTATTTTCTATGCGCTTCCGATGTATGTTGCAGGATTTACACAATGGGCTATGTGGAAACAATTTAACCCAGATGGTACTTTAGTCTACGGTAATTTCCTTGAAACCGTAACAGAAATCATTCCAATGTACTGGATGAGAGCTATTGGTGGTACACTTTATATTACAGGTATGCTCATTTTGGTAGTGAACGTTATTATCACCATTAGAAATGGTAGCAAAGTCACTGATGAATTAGCTGAAGCACCTGCATTAAAACGTGTTTCTAAGCGTCGAGTGGCTGGTGAAGGATGGCACACTTGGTTAGAGCGTAAACCTATTAAATTAACGATTTATGCTACAATCGCCATATTAATTGGAGGCGTTGTTCAAATTATTCCAACCCTTTTGGTTGAGGAAAACATCCCAACCATTTCAAGTGTGAAACCTTACACGCCTCTAGAATTGGAGGGACGCGATATTTATATAAGAGAAGGCTGTGTAGGATGTCATTCTCAAATGGTAAGACCTTTTAGAAATGAAGTCGAACGTTATGGTGAGTATTCAAAAGCTGGCGAATATGTTTATGATCATCCATTCCTTTGGGGAAGTAAACGAACAGGTCCAGACTTACATCGCGTTGGTGGTAAGTATTCAGATAATTGGCACTTAAATCACATGTATGATCCACAAAGCACCTCATCTGGTTCAATTATGCCAGCTTATAAATGGCTTATTAAAAACCCATTAGACAAGTCGCAAACAGAAGCCAAAATGCGTGCGATGGTATCCTTAGGTGTTCCTTATTCTGATCAAGATATCGAGAACGCACAACAAGCCATGACAGAACAGGGGACTCAAATAGAAAAGAACCTGTATTCAGATCCTGATTTCGCCTCTTCTTACGAAGCTGATAAAAAATCTGGTGGTGAGAACTTCGTTGAAATGCGTGATCGAGAAATCGTAGCCATCATAGCATATTTACAACGACTTGGTACAGATATTAAAGTTGAAGATTCAGAAGTAACAACGATTCAAAAACAATAAATCATGCTAAAATTTGTAAAACATCATATGGAAAGTATTACTGGTATAGAAATATATCCATTAATTTCCTTACTTATATTTTTCAGTTTTTTCGTCATCCTTTTTTGGTGGGTCATCACTGCCAAAAAAGACTATATCAATACAGTGAGTCAAATCCCATTGGACAATCAAAACCAACAGCATCATGAAAACTAGAATCCCATCCTGGATAAGAGTACCAGTAGTATTCTTTATCATTTTCGCAATTACTGAAAACGTCATGGATTATGGCGACAAGTTTGCCTTCATTGAAGAACCGTTGGTAGCTTTATTTTTGGTACTAGTTTTTCTCATACTTGTAGCGATTGAAGGCATTGTAAGTGCTATCAACAACGTACTTTACCAAAGTTTAGATGACGCTGCGAAAACGCGTTATGACGCCAAATTAAATGAGCCGTCCAAACTCCTAAGTTGGTTAAAAACTACCTACACAAAATTAGTAGGTACAAAACCTATTGAAGAAGAACATGATTTAGTGCTCGATCATAATTATGATGGCATCAAAGAGCTTGATAATGATTTACCACCATGGTGGTTGTATGGATTTTATGCATCCATTGTATTCGCCGCTATTTACCTGGCGAGATTCCATGTTTTTAATGGAGACAATCAATATGAAGAATTAGAAGCCGAAATAGCTCAAGCAGAAATTGAAATTGAAGCGTACAAAAAAACGGCTAAGGATTTAGTTGATTTCAATACGGTCACTGTATTGACAGATGCTAGTGATTTAAAAGCAGGACAGGCGATATTTGAAACGAACTGTGTGGCTTGTCATAAAGCAGATGGTGGTGGTGGTATAGGCCCTAACCTTACAGACAAACACTGGATTTTAGGTGGTGGCATTAAAAACATATTTAAAACGGTCGCTGAAGGTGGTCGTGACGGTAAGGGTATGATTGCTTGGAAACAAAGTTTAAAACCTTCAGAAATCGCCCAAGTAGCTAGTTATGTATTGCAGTTTCAAGGCACCACTCCCGCCGAACCGAAGGCTGCAGAAGGTGATATTTGGACGAGTGAAGAGGCTCCCATTGAAGACATTCCTACTGAAGTTATGGAAGTTAAAACTGATTCAGTCATTACTATAGAAGAGTAAACATGATGGATACACCCAAAAATGAAAGTTTTAGAGATTCTATTGGCACGGTCAATGAGGATGGAAATCGTGCTTGGGTGTATCCAAAAAAGCCTAGTGGTCCTTATTACGAAAAGCGTAAAATTGTCAGTTATGTTTTACTGACCTTCCTTTTTGCTGCACCATTTATAAAAATAAATGGCAATCAATTTTTGATGTTTAATGTTCTTGAGCGTCGCTTCAATATTTTCGGCTTCCCTTTTTGGCCACAAGATTTTCACTTATTTGTGATATCGATGATTATTGGCGTGATATTCGTCACGCTCTTTACGGTTGGTTTTGGTCGTATCTTCTGTGGATGGATTTGTCCGCAAACTATTTTTATGGAAATGGTTTTCCGAAGAATAGAATATTGGATTGATGGTGATAGAAATAAACAACGAAAATTAGACAAGCAGAAGTGGGATGCTGAAAAGATTCGTAAACGATTACTCAAATGGTTTCTATTTTTGGTAATCTCTTTCCTCATAGCAAACATATTTTTGGCGTACTTAATAGGAAGTGACAAACTCTTAAGATATGTCATTGATGGGCCGTTTGAACATTTGGGCACCTTGTTTCCTCTCATCATATTTACCGCCATATTTTATTTTGTATTTGCGTGGTTTCGAGAGCAAGTCTGCATCATCGCTTGTCCTTACGGGAGACTCCAAGGTGTACTTCTTGATAATAAATCTATCGTAGTCGCCTATGATCACAAAAGAGGTGAAGGTGTAAATGGGCGTAAAAAATTCAGAAAGAATGAGGATCGTGAAGCCTTAGGTCACGGAGATTGTATTGATTGCCTGCAATGTGTGCATGTGTGTCCTACAGGCATAGACATAAGAAATGGCACACAGTTAGAATGTGTGAACTGCACAGCCTGTATTGATGAATGTGATCATATTATGGAGAGCATTAATCTTCCGAAAGGGTTAATTCGGTATGCCAGTGAAGACAATATTGAAAATAAAAAGAAATTTAAATTCACGCCTCGACTTAAAGGATACACCGCAGTACTTGTTATTTTAATTGGTGTATTATCAGGAATGCTCCTATTGCGAAATGATGTTGAAGCAAGAATATTGAGGCTCCCAGGGCAACTTTATGAGCATAAAGGCGAAGCCATCATCAGCAATGTTTTTACCTATAAATTGGTAAACAAAACGACCGACAGCATTACTAATGTGAGCTTCAGATTGCGTAAATATAAAGGTGAAATCAAATTAGTATCTGCATCTGAAACAATCACGGTACCTGCACAAGGACTGGCAGAAGGTACTATGTTTATTGAAATCAACAAAAGCGAACTAAAAGGTGATCGGAATAAGCTTATGATTGACGTTTACAATGAGGATGACCTCATAGAAACAACAACTGTCAATTTTTTAGGACCGAGAAGTTATAATTAAACACTGAACATTATGAAATTTAATTGGGGAACAGGTATCGTATTAGCATTTATAGGCTTTATAGCCTTTATCATGTATTTTGTCATCAATATGAACACCCTTAAAAAATACGATACAGATTTAGTAGTTGAGGACTACTATAAGGAAGAACTTGCCTATCAAAATGAAATTAATAAAGAGAATAACGCCAAAACGCTTGAAAAGAATGTTTCATGGACACGTACCGAAAATGGTCTTGAAATAGCCTTTCCTGAAACCATGGATGCCAAAGAAATTACTGGAAATGTGTTCCTATATAGACCATCTAATAAACAATTAGACTTTGAAACAACGATTTCACTGTCCGATCACAATTTGCTCATACCTGACAAACGTTTGTTAGATGGTCGTTGGAACATTAAAGTGGATTGGCAATATAAAGGAAAATCATATCTCTTCAAAAAAGACATTGTTTATTAAGTCAATAATCTATGCTCTGGTCTGCAATCATATTCGGTTTATTAGGAAGCTTCCACTGTGTTGGGATGTGTGGTCCAATTGCCTTTATGCTACCCGTAGACCGTCGTAATTCCACAAAAAAAATCACCCAAGTTTTTATCTATCATCTAGGGCGACTATTAGCATACAGTCTCATAGGATTCATTTTTGGACTGGTAGGAAAAGGCTTGTACATTTTTGGTCTGCAACAACAGCTGTCTATTGCCATCGGTTTATTGATAATTGTTGTCGTACTTATTCCTGTTCAGACGTTTAATAAATACAATCTCTCTAAACCCATCTACCGAGTTATTTCAAAAGTAAAAACATCGCTAGGTAAAGCCCTTAAAAAGAGAACAGCCGATACCTTTTTAACCATTGGTTTTCTTAATGGTTTTTTACCTTGTGGTTTGGTGTATATGGCCATCATTGCTTCGTTTGCCATAGAAAATGCTGTTCAAAGTAGCTTATACATGTTCCTATTCGGTGTCGGTACGATACCTTTAATGACTTCAGCTATCTATTTAGGCAAGTTTTTAAATGTAAGAGCCAAACAACGTATACAAAGGGCCATTCCTGTTTTTGTCATCCTCATGGGACTTCTTTTTATTGTAAGAGGTTTAGGGTTAGGCATCCCTTATCTATCTCCTACGCCTATTGTGGAAATGGCATCGAGTGCGATTGAATGTCATTAAAATAAGATTATTAATGATATAAGTCATAGTTTTTCGTGGTTGGTCACCCTAACTTTAAGATTGAATTAAAACGAAAAATCATGAAAAAAAGAATGCCAGTTTCAACGATAATGACCAAGAATGTCATCACCTTAAATCTAAGCGACAATTTAGAGACTGCAGAGTCCTTATTTAAAAGCAACCATATCCGTCATATTCCTGTCGTTAGTGGTGATCAAGTAACAGGAATGCTAAGCTATACCGATCTTTTAAGAATTAGTTTTGCCGATGCCGTAGATGAAAATGAACAGGAGGTAGATACCGTAGTGTATAACATGTTTACCATAGAGCAAGTCATGGCCAAAAATTTGGTAAGTGTTGATGCGAATACGACCATTAAAGAAGTTGCGGAAATTCTATCCAAAAAAGAGTTTCATGCACTCCCCGTTTTAGAAAACAATAAACTTGTTGGTATTGTAACGACCAAAGACCTTATCAATTATTTACTAGAGCAATTTTAAGGCAGTATTCACGCACATTAAATCCTAAAGTATGATCGATCATCATTGGGATTTATTGTTATTCGACATCATTACAGCCATTTGATAAGGAATAGGTATCTTAGTACCAAGCGTAATTATTTCTACTGACCACATTATTATGAGCACACATATTGAAGCAAAACAAGGCGAGATTGCAGAAACGGTATTATTACCTGGTGATCCGATGAGAGCAAAATGGATAGCTGAAACCTTTTTTGATAATCCTAAGCTTTATAACGATGTTAGAGGCATGTTAGGTTACACAGGAACTTACAAAGGAAAGTTAGTTTCGGTTCAAGGTACTGGTATGGGTATTCCATCATGTTTAATTTATTGCAATGAACTCATCAATGATTATGGCGCAAAAAATTTGATACGTGTCGGTTCGGCTGGCTCATATCAAAAACACGTCCATATTAGAGATATCGTTATTGCTATGGCTGCTTCTTCTACATCAGGCATTAATAATTCCAGATTCATAAATGCCGATTATGCACCAACCGCTAATTTTGAGTTGTTTATGAAAGCAGCTTCCTATGCGAAAGCAAATAACATACCTATCAAAGCGGGTAACATTTTATCATCTGATGAATTTTATGAGGATGATTATAATGCTTATAAAAAGTGGGCAGATTTTGGGGTTCTGTGTGTTGAAATGGAAACGGCAGGTTTATACACAGTAGCTGCAAAGCATCAGGTGAATGCCCTCTCTATTCTTACTATTTCTGACTCTTTGGTCACTAAGGAACATACCTCTAGTGATGAACGGGAGTCTACCTTTAATGCCATGATTGAAATTGCCTTAAGTACGTTAGACTAATTTTTTCTAATGAAAAGATCTTAATAAGGTAAACATATCCTCAGTTTTAACTTATTTGAGTTATTATCAAGACGTTTGTTTTAGTATCTTTAAAGCAACTAAACCAAAATCCGTAATGAAAAAACTATTGTTCTTGATGCTTCTACTAGCATCCCTCTCTCTTTTTTCCCAAGATATTTCCTTAGATCTTCTAAAAAACATGACACCAAGAAACATTGGTCCAGGCGGCATGTCTGGTCGTGTCACAGCCATTGATGCTGTTCATTCGAATCCTGATATTATGTATGTCGGTACGGCTTCAGGAGGCTTGTGGAAGAGTGAGTCTGGTGGAATCAAATGGTCTCCCATTTTTGATAATCAAGTGACAGCTTCCATTGGAGCAGTTGCTATTCAGCAATCCAATCCTAGTGTTATCTGGGTTGGCACAGGTGAAGGCAATCCAAGAAATAGTTTGAATGGTGGTTATGGTATATTCAAATCATTGGATGGTGGTAAAAGCTGGCATGCGATGGGTCTTGAAAAGACGAGACATATCCATAGGGTGATCATTGACCCTACAGACCCTAACACGGTATATGTTGCTGCAATTGGCTCTCCTTGGGGAGAACACCCAGAGCGAGGTGTGTTTAAAACAACCGATGGCGGACAAACATGGAACAAAATATTATTTGCAAATAACAAAACAGGCGCTGCAGACTTGGTCATGGACCCTAAAAACCCTAATAAATTGATAGCTGCCATGTGGGAACACAAACGGGAACCTTGGTTTTTCAATTCAGGTGGCGAAGGTTCTGGACTACACATCACTCATGATGGCGGTAAAACTTGGAAAAAAATAACAGATAAAGAAGGGTTTCCTAAAGGCAATCTGGGTCGTATAGGTGTGGCCATCGCTCCAGGCAAACCAAATATTGTGTACGCTTTGGTTGAAGCTAAAAAAAATGCCCTTTATAAAAGTGAAGACGGTGGATTTCAGTGGAAAAAAATAAATGACAAAAATGATATTGGCAATCGACCATTTTATTATTCAGAAATATATGTAGATCCTCAAAATGAAAATCGCGTATATTCTGTATTTACGTATGTTAACGTCTCTGAAGATGGTGGTAAAAACTTTACGCAACTCATGCCTGCATATGGCGTTTCTAATGGTGTGCATCCCGATCACCATGCTTGGTGGATTCATCCTGAAAATGGTAACTTTATGATCGATGGTAATGATGGTGGTATGAATATCACTAAAGATGGCGGTGATTCTTGGCGCTTTATAGGTAATTTACCGGTCGCACAGTTTTATCACATTGCCGTTGACAATGAAATTCCCTACAATGTCTATGGCGGAATGCAAGACAACGGCTCATGGCGAGGTCCAGCTTATGTCTGGAGAGATCAAGGTATTCGCAACAGCTATTGGCAGGAAATAAGCTTCGGAGATGGTTTTGATGTTGTTCCTGATAAAGACAACTCAAGGTTTGGCTGGTCGATGAGTCAACAAGGATATGTGAGCCGATACGATTGGCAAACAGGTAACAACTATTTGGTTAGACCAACGCATCCAGATCCTGATATGGCTCTTCGATTTAATTGGAATTCTGCCATAAATTTGGATCCTTTTGATAATAGTACCTTGTACTTCGGAAGTCAATTTGTGCATAAATCGACAGATAAAGGTGATACATGGACGATTATCTCTCCTGACCTTACGACCAATGATCCCGAAAAACAAAAACAATCTGAAAGTGGCGGACTTACAATGGATGCCACTGGTGCAGAAAACCATACGACCATATTAGTCATAGAGCCTTCACCCCTAGAAAAAGATATGCTTTGGGTGGGTACAGATGATAGAAAGGTACATTATACCACAAATGGTGGTAACTCTTGGAATGATGTTTCAAAGAACCTCAAAGGCTTACCAGAGGGCAGCTGGATTGCCCAAATTAAGGCATCCAATAAACGTAAAGGTGAGGCACTATTAATTGCCAATGACTATCGTCGATTTAATTACACACCTTATGCCTATAGAACTAAAGACTACGGAAAAACGTGGCAACGCATTGTGGACACCAATGATGTTGAGAGTTATACCTTATCTATTATTGAAGATCCATTAGAGTCTAATCTCCTATTTTTAGGAACGGATGACGGACTTTATATTTCATTCGATGCTGGAACAAACTGGCAAAAATGGACTAATGGTTTCCCGACAGTCTCAGTTAAAGATTTGGTGATTCATCCTAGGGAGCATGATTTGATTATAGGAACCTTCGGAAGAGCTGCATGGGTTTTAGATGATATTCGCCCGCTACGTGCTTTAGCTAAAGACAAACAATTGACCAATCAAAAATTAAAGTTATTTGAGCCTCCAGTGGCTTATCAAGCCGCATATCAGCAACCAACAGGCAGTCGCTTCGGAGGTGACGCTATGTATCATGGTGAAAATCGAGGCTATGGCGCGAGACTTTCTTATATGTTGAGAGTAGATCAAAAGGAAAACGCTTCAGAAACCGATAAGGATGATGACAGTGACTCAATGGAAGATACTGACTCAGCAAAAGAAACAGCCGAAGTTAAATGGGATTCTATCCACCTTCATATCTACGATGGCGATCGCCTAATTCGCTCCTTAAAAAGAAAAACTCCAGATAGCACTGGTATCCATCAATGGACGTGGTACATGGATGAGGCTGGAGCCGATCGTCCTTCTAAACGTCTGCGAAAAAGAGATTATGAACCAAGCGGTGTTTCGGTCAAACCTGGAAAGTATAAAGCTATCATGACCTATGGAGATCAAACTTCTGAAACCATGATAGACGTCAAGATGGACCCAAGAATACATATGTCAATGGCAAATATTAATGCTGTTTATGATCAATTGAAAGCACTTGAATCGATGCAGCAAACTACTGCAGATGCGGTCAAGCAATTGGTTGAAAGTAAGAACTTGGCTGAAGACTATCAAAAACGATTTAAAAAATTAGATAAAGATGGCTATAAAGATCAAATTAAAGCCTCGAAAGACATTGTAAAACAAATTGATAGTATACTCGACAGAATCTTTGGAAAAGAGGATAAACGTCAAGGAATTACAAGAAATCCAGAGGTCACTATTATGCAGCGATTTGGACTGGCAAGTGGCTACGTAAGTAGTAGACAAAATGGGATAACATCCACTGAGAACACGTTGATAAAAAATGCGAAAGAAGCCCTTCAAAGTGTCATAAATGACACCAACCAATTTTTTAATGACGACTGGCCAAAATACCGACAAACCATTGAAACTTCAGAGATGAGTCCTTTTAAGGACACTCAAACGTTTAAATTGGATTAAATACAATCAAAAACAACGAATTATGAAATCAAAACTCTTTATCATTTGCATATCTATGGTTATTTTTTCTTGTAAAGAAGACAAGAAAAATGACCTGGTAGAAAAAAAAGACATTCAACAATACACCATTGAGCAGTTCATGGATAATGAAGCTGTAAGAGGTGGTAGTTTTTCACAGGACAATTCCAATTTATTAATAACCAGCAACCGCTCTGGAATTTACAATGTGTACACCATTCCAGTTAAAGGTGGTGAATTGACGGCTATCACGGCATCCGACAGCACGTCTTATTTTGCGAATTCTTATTTCCCTAACGATAATAGGATGCTTTTAAGCGCTGATGGGAATGGCGATGAAATTAGTCATTTGTATGTTCGAGAATTAGATGGTTCTATCAAGGATATTACACCAACCAAAGGTGCCAAATCTAATTTTTATGGCTGGTCGGATGATGACGCGTATTTATACTATGGTTCGAATCAAAGAGACCCAAAATATTTTGATGTTTATAAAATGTCCATTGCCGATTATTCATCGGAAATGCTCTATCAAAATAACGATGGCTTAGATTTCAGTGGCATGTCGAAAGATGAGAATTACATTGCTTTGACTAAAAGCCTGAATACGAACGACAGTGATTTGTTTTTATTCAACAGGAGTACCAAAGAAATGCAAAAGATTAATGATACATCAAGTGCGAATTCGGCACAAGACTTTGCGCACGACGGTTCGAAATTTTACTATACCACAGATGATGGCGCAGAGTTTTCATATTTAATGTCGTATGATTTAGAAACACAAGAAAAGCAAAAAGTTCTCGAAAAATCTTGGGATATTGTGGGTAGTGGTTTTACTTCTAAAGGCACTTACATGATTGTTTATGTCAATGAAGATGGGAAAAATGCTATTGAAGTATTTAACAGTGACACGATGACCTCTATCGATTTACCAGCATTCGAAAACAAAAGTATCACAAGTGTTGGATTTAGCGACGATGAAACTTGGATGCGTATGTATGTAGGTGGCTCGGATGCCCCTTCAGATTTATACACCTATAACCTCGAAACCAAAGAGCAACATAAATTGACCAATGTTCTTAATTCGGCCATTGATCCAGATGATTTAGTAACAGCCAAAGTGGTGCGTTTTAAATCATTTGAAGGTACCGAAATTCCGGCTATTTATTGGCTTCCTAAACAAGCATCCAAAGAAAACAAAGTGCCAGCGATGGTATGGGTACATGGAGGTCCTGGCGGACAAACACGACAAAATTATCGCGCCTTAGTGCAGTATATGGTCAACCATGGTTATGCGGTCTTAGCCGTTAACAATCGTGGCAGCAGTGGCTACGGAAAAACATTCTACCAAATGGATGATAAAAACCATGGAGAGAAGGACCTGCAAGATTGTGTTGAAGGAAAAAATTGGCTGGCAGAGCAAGCAGAAATTGATGGTGATAAAATTGGCATTATTGGTGGTTCTTATGGTGGTTACATGACGATGGCCGCACTCACCTACACACCTGAAGAATTTGATGTTGGCGTAAATATTTACGGTGTTACCAATTGGATACGTACCTTAAAAAGTATTCCTCCTTATTGGGAATCTTTTAGAGAATCTTTATATCTCGAACTTGGAGATCCGTATACTGCCGATTCTGTTAGGTTAAAAAGAATATCGCCATTATTTCATACAGATAAAGTTACTAAGCCACTGATAGTGCTGCAAGGCGCACAAGACCCTAGAGTCCTTCAGGTGGAATCCGATGAGATTGTTCAAGGCGTCCGAAAAAATGGTGTCCCTGTGGAATATGTACTGTTTGAAGATGAAGGACATGGCTTCGTTAAAAAGGCAAATCAAATTGAGGCTTACAGTCGCATCTTAAAATTTCTGGACACCCATCTGAAAGAAGAAGGCAAACCTATTGATGGTGAAACACCTTCCACCGAAATTGACGTAGAGAAATCTGAGTAATCAAGGAAAATGACACATACAACATACCATCAAAAAAAGCTTGGGGCCATGGCTCCCAAGCTTTTTATTTTTATTGATTGATTTAGAACTTACTATATTTTAAAAGTAATGACTGGTAACGTAGAATGGTTTGCCACATCTTCTGAAACGCTTCCTGTAAAGAAATGAGCCAATCCTTTTCTACCATGTGTTGGGACAGCAATTAAATCCGCTCCTAATAGATTAGATGCATTTAAAATTCCTTTTTCTACGGTATAGTCAGAAGTGTAATGCACATCATTCAACTTTCCTAAATCGCCATCTGCCTTCTTCAGAAAATTGGCCACCTTAGACTCCATTTCTGCGGTACTATTAAACCCTTCACCAGGCACATTCACGTGTATGAGTTTGAGATTTCCAAAAAGTTTGGAAGCCTTTAAGTATGGCTCTACCATTTCATCTGAAAAATCACAAGCAAACGTTACCGTGTCAAAATTTAAATTGCTAGGTTTTTGCTTTACTACTAATACTGGGATTTCAGAATAGCGAACAACTTTCTCTGTATTCGATCCTACAAAAATCTCAGATAAACCACTGGTTCCATGTGATCCCATCACAATCATATCAGCATCGTGTTCTTCGGCAACTTCAGCAACTTCACTAAAGACTTTAAAGTGTTTCACAATGGGTGTAACATTGATGTCTTGAAGAAAATCTTTGTCCAAAAATTCGTCAAATTTCTTTTCTGCTAATTTTAAGAAAAATACCATTTTCTCATTATGAGCATCGGTAGAATCCGTAACACGTCCTCTGTCAATTTCGAGCATGTGTAAAACGATAAGTTCTGCGTTATTTCTTTTAGCCATAATTGCTGCAGTTTCCAAAGCATATTCAGAATATTCGGAAAAATCTACAGGTACTATTATCTTGTCCATGTTTTTATGTTTTAAATTTGAGTTCTTGAAAATACAAGTTATTGTATAAGTATGAAAATATTTTAAGCGATTATTCGTTTAAACCGTCATTGAAAATAAACGTGTACTCGGCTGTTTGCGTTGTAATAAAACATCGAATGCCATACAAACATTCCGCACATAAGGTTGACCTTTAGCCGTGACCTTTAAGCCATGTTTCTTAAATTCAACCAAACCATCTAAGGCCATTTCCTGCAATTTAAATACGACGTCTTTGAGCTCATCTATATATAATGTAGCTGTTGACCATTCAGTTTCAAAATGACACATTAAATTTAAAATGTGCTGTCTTACAACTAAATCTTCTCTATTAAGAATATGACCTCGGTATACAGGAATCATGTTCTGGTCTAACATATGGTAATAGGCCTCTATGCCTTTAACATTTTGAGAAAACCCATACCAGCTATCACTAATTGACGAGACCCCTAAACCAATCATTGCTTGAGTTTTAGAGGCTGTGTAGCCCATAAAATTTCGGTGTAAGGTATGATCTTTCATCGCTTTAAACAAGGTGTCCGATTCTAAAGCAAAATGATCCATCCCAATTTCATGATATCCCGTTTTACTTAATAGCGATTTGCCCAATTCATACTGTGCTCGTTTCACTTCACCTGAAGGCAAATCAGCGTCCTTATAACCACGTTGACCATTCCCTTTTAACCAAGGGACATGTGCATAACTGTAAAAAGCAATTCGATTTGGCATCATCGTTTTAGTGATCTCTATGGTTTTAGCCACATGTGCTTCTGTTTGAAAAGGCAAACCAAAGATTATATCGTGACCAACGGATGTATAGCCAATGTCTCTTGCTGTGTGTGTCGCTTCTTCAACATGCGCAATTGGTTGTATTCTATGGATAGCTTTTTGAACCGTTTCGTTATAATCCTGAACTCCAAAACTCACACGTCTGAAACCCAGATCATAGAGTGTTTGAAGATGTTCTCGCGTTGTATTATTAGGATGTCCTTCAAAACTAAACTCATGCTGTTGATCAATATTTGCACGTCTTAAAATTCCTTTAATTAAGAACTCTAAATTTTCTGGTGAGAAAAAAGTGGGTGTTCCACCTCCAAGATGTAACTCCTTGATGTTTGGTCGACTAGGAAGCAAGTCACAATACAAACTCCATTCTTTTAAAACCGCTTTTATGTAAGGCAGCTCGACGTCATGTCGCTTGGTGATTCGTTTATTACAACCACAGAACGTGCACATGCTCTCGCAAAATGGCAAATGAATGTATAAACTAATACCTTCACGCTCATTACTTTCTACAAAAGAAGTGACAAGTGATGCTTTCCATTGTTTTAAGGAAAAAGAATTTGGGTCCCAATAAGGAACAGTTGGATAACTCGTATAACGCGGACCAGCCACATTATACTTATTGACTAAAGAATTGCACATACCTAAACAATTTGATTCAAAATTAAGCCCTAGCAACCGTTTAAAACATGATATAAATCATATCTCGAAAATTATATGAAAAATTTTCTATCAATTTAAATATTGATTATCTTTCAACATAAATAAAACAACTATTAAAATGAAACATGCAATTTTATACATTTCGATATTAGCTTTAACCTTTAGCACAGCTTGTAAATCTGATAAAAAAGAAGAGGCTAAAGAAGCTACGGAAATGACTACTGAAACAGAAGAAACCGTTACAACTCCAAAAACCACAAGTACAGAGGAGCCTGCCTATTATGCCGATAAGAAAAAACTTACCATGGCTCTTGAACCTAAGAGTGATAGTAAGGTCTCAGGAAACATTGTTTTTACTCAAGACAATGGCGCTGTTACGATGGTTGCAGTGATAAGTGGTCTATCGGAAGGAGAACATGCGATTCATATTCATGAAAAAGCAGACTGCTCCTCAGATGATGGCAAGTCTACAGGAGGTCATTGGAATCCAACAGGTGAACCACATGGAAAATGGGGAGATGACGCTGGTTACCACAAGGGAGATATTGGTAATTTAACAGCTGATGCCAATGGTCATGCTACCATCACAAAAGTTACCGACGAGTGGTGCATTGGTTGTGGCGATGATACTAAAGATATCCTTGGAAAGGCCATTATTGTGCATCAAGGTGTTGATGATTTCAAATCACAACCGTCTGGAGCTGCTGGGACACGTGTAAGCTGTGGTGGTATTATTCAATAAAACGCATATTTAATTCAAAAATGATATTCTACTATAATAGAATATCATAGATTTCGGTAAATCAACCGACTACAACTATATGGAACTAGACCAGTTAATTGCCAATTTTCAAAATAAGGACGAAAAAGCATTTGAAAAATTGTACAACATGTACAGTGACAGTATGCATGGCGTCATATATAATATTGTAAGAGACCATGATATCGCTGAGGAAGTCATGCAAGATGTGTTTATTAAAGCATGGCACAAAGCAGATTCCTATAATGCGAGTAAAGGTCGATTTTTTACGTGGATATTAAACATATCTAGGAACGCAGCCATTGATAAAACACGTTCCAAAGCCTTTAAGAACTCTGGCAAAAACCTTAATTCAGAATTTTTCGTAGATATTCTTGAGACCAGCGAAAGTCTTGATGACAAGACCGATGCTATCGGAATAAAAAAATTCGTCAATAAGCTAGCCAAAAAGTGTGTTGAAGTTATTGAATTGCTTTACTTTAAGGGTTATACCCAAAAAGAAGCTTCAGAAACCTTGGAAATGCCCATAGGAACTGTCAAGACGCGAAATAGAAATTGTATTAAGGAATTAAGAGAAATGGTATTAAATTAAAATGGATATTAAGGCATACATAGAATCTGGAATACTTGAACTATTTGTGGCCGGAAAACTTTCCGAAGCCGAAAATAAAGACGTTCAAGAAATGATGATAAAACATCCTGAAATTCTTCAGGAAGTTTTAGAAATCGAATCGGCTGTGATTAAATTATCAGCGGCCATGTCTCCAAAAGACAATAAGCATTTATTACAACTCATTAAAGACAAATTAAATTTTGACAATAATGACGTGAAGGTTGTTTCTATAGAAAAAGCGCGCTACAACTGGTTGACTTATACAGGTTGGGCTGCTGCATTAATTGTTGGAGCTGGCTTATTATGGACCATGAACCAAAATCAGCAATTAGAAACACAAGTATCAGACCTTGATATTGAAAACCTCTATTTAGAGAATCAAATTGAAAAGGCGAAATCTGATTTAGCGGTCAAAGAAAATTTGCTCAATGTATTAAGAGACCGAGATATCATCTCTGTTCCGTTAGGCGGACAAGGTGACTTTGCTGATTCTTATGCTAAGGTTTACTGGAATAAGGAGGATAATAGTATTTATTTAGATGCTCAAGGATTACCGAATGCTCCAGAAGGAAAAGTTTGGCAAGTGTGGTCGTTAACATTGAACCCGTTAACACCTACAAGTTTAGGTACTATTGACAATTTCAATGAAGATGCCAATAAGATATTTAATATTGAAAACGCGAATGAAAGTCAGGCCTTTGGTATCACCTTAGAGCCAGCAGGTGGTAGTGAATCACCAACGATGGAACAACTTTATACGCTAGGTGTTGTATCACAACCATAGATAATACAAACAAATAGTTACCAATAGAAAAGCATCAAAAATAATTTGATGCTTTTTTTTGCTCCTGTAAGAAGCGCTAATCTCAATATTAATTCGGGAGTTTGCCAAAACTTTATTAAATTTTTGCACTATGAGACACTTATTTATTTATGGAACTAAACGAGCTGTTAACTAACAATCTTGTTATGATGCTTTTTTATCCAATCGTTCTTTTCAATTGCTAACGCTAAACAGACATTCACTACAATTGGTTTCTACTATCAATTTAGCCTATTGAATCATTTGTCTAGAATTTACATCTCAATAACGCCTTAATCAACGGCATTAGGGATTTCAAATTCTCTGTTTGGGCTGATCTAACTTTCAAAAGTTTTATAACATAGCGCCTCTAAAAGATCTTGAATGGTTCCCTTTGAACTAAAGCAGATGCTGACTACTCTGACTACAAAAATTGATAACGAGACGTTGCTTTGTTTGAAGATAAGTGGTTTCAAGACGGTGTTCAGAGAGATCTCAACGACTATTATAAAACAAGAAAACACCTACTTACAGACTCGAAGTAGGTGCTTTCCACTAACAAAAAAACTCTAAAATACCATAACATCAGCCATGGTATGTCTTAAGTACCCTTAATCAATTTAATGTTAGTTTTAACCAAGTAATTCCCTCAAATTATTGGTAAAATCTTTAAAATCTATAACTGATACTTCCTTTGATGAAAAATGGCGTTCCAGGTGTAAAATGAATTTCTTCCACCGGTTGAGACTCATTTTGCAATCGTGATTCGGTAGCGAATTGCGTTTCATTCCATTCCACATCAAATATGTTTTCTACCACCAATCCTAAGGTGATATCTCCAAAACTATAATTGGCATTAAAATCGGTAACTAGGTAACCTTCAGCCACAATACTATTATCTTCATTGGCAGGTCTATCATCAATAAATCGATAGCGAATCCCACCAGAAAACCCCTTCAAATCTTTTACAGATAATCCTCCAGCTAAGGTTAAATTAGGCGCTAAAGGAATATAGTCTTCACCTTCAGGAGCTTCTAAAATTCTTGCTCTTGTTAAGGTCAAGTCATTATCTAAATACAACCAATCATTAAATTGATAACGAACACCAAAATCCAAACCGAATCGCTCGGTTTTTCCACTAGGTTCCACAATACCAGCATCTCCTACATAAACAAATTCTTGCTCGAGAAACAGATACCACAAAGCTGTGTTTACTACCAATTTTTTAGTTGGCTTCCAAATATCTCCAACATCTACACCATAAGCTCTAGGCAATATATCCTGACCTAAATTATTCACAACAACACGTGTATCATTAGAATGAAACCCAATTCCTGATTTTACAAATAATTGTAAATTATCTTTAGCGTTGTAGAACATGTTAAGTTTCGGGCTTATGATCGTTTTAGTTTCGGATTGTAAATCATAAGATGTCGCTAATTGATCTTCATATAAAAATTTGAAATAATCCAAACGTAAACCAGGTGCTAGCGAAAATTTTCCAAATTGAAATTCCGCATTAACGAACGCATCAAAATTTGTTTGATTAATATTTCCTAACTGAATCACCTCTAAGGTTGTTTTTCTATTGAGCGTGTGTGATAATTCCACATCATCAACAATATCATGTCTGAAACCAACACCAGCGTTCAAGGTCATTTCGGTTCGTCCCAAGTAGGTGTTGTGCGTTAATTCAGTGTTTAAACCAAAAATCTGACGGTCTTCCTTTTGACGAATTTGATCACCATTAATTGGGTCTTCTAAAAAGAAAGTAAAATTAGAATACAATTCAAAATCGTAATGGCTATAAAATGCATTCGACGTGAACGTGGTTTGATCAGATAATTGTTTACTAAAAGCCACATTGAAATTCGTTCGTTGCGTGTTTCCGCCTTCGGTATCATCAATGGCTCCAAATCGTGTAATATTCCCATTATCGACTTCTCTTTGCGGGATTTGTCCAGAGGCATCCCAACGACTTGTAAAATGAGAAGCTGTAATACTAAGCTTGTCATTTTCAGGGGAGAAATGCACATATTTCCCGAATAAATTGATACGATTAAAATTTTGCGGTGATTCAAACGGTCCATCGGTAGCGATATATTCTGCCGCGATGTAACCGTTTTCATTCTTTGAATTTTCCAATAAATTAAACAGTCCCAATGTTCGTAAAGAATTGAAATCACCAACAGATGTGGTTATTTGACTTTCTTTTAGATAATCCCTTGTCGAAAAAGCCACATAACCTGCTGTATTAAAATCGCCTACTTCGGCGTAATACGGTCCCTTACCAAAGTCTATTTTATTAACCGTTTCTGGTATGACGAAATGAAGATCACTATAACCTTGACCATGCGCATGTGATACCATATTAACAGGCATACCATCAACTGATATCGATACGTCTGTTCCGTGATCAACGTCAAAACCTCGTAAAAATAATTGTTCTGCCTTTCCTCCTCCTGCATGCTGACCAATGATTAGTCCTGGTACTTTACGCAATACTTCTTGTGATGAGTTCACCGGACTTGTGTTTAAGTCTAACCTACTAATCGTACTAAGTGCGTTTAATTCTTCGGTGATCGTCATCTCTTCCAACTGAAAGGTTTTCTCTTCTAGTATAATTTCTAATGTGTTCTGAAAACTGCTATCATCAAGCTTTATCGTTTTATTATGATAACCTAACAGACCTACTCTAATGGAATCCCCAACTTTAGAATCCCTTAAGACAAACACGCCATTTTCAGAGGTGTGTGCATGACTTTCAGAGTTCATATTATAGACATATGCAGCTTCTAATGGCTGGTCCAATTCGTTGAGAACAATCCCTTTTAGTTGTTGAGCATAACTCGCCTGAGATCCCACTATCATAACCAATAGTAGTACCAGTTTTATATAATGTTTCATGGTTTCTGGTTTTACAATTGGTTAATTTTAGCTTCCATAGTAGGTCCCAATTCATAAAGACTAGCCAATAGTTCCTTTTTCAACGGCTTTACATCATTTGTTCTTCCGTCAGCCTTATAGATTTCAGCGATATGATATAAGGTGGCTGGCTCATAGGTTTTATTGATGACATGTGCGTCTACAATCTCTATGGCTTTTTCTATATTGCCCTTGTTAAAGTAAGCCCATGCTAATAAATCATATGATTGTGGTGTAGGCCTATGTGCTACTTCACTTTTTGCAATAGTAATAGCCTGATCTAATGCCATGTTTTCATCAGTATACAATAACACATTATAAGCGTTGTACATAGCACCATATGCCTTGTTTTTTACAGCCTTCTTATAAAGGTCTAGTTGTTCCTTTTGCAATTCTTGATTGCCCATATAATCGGCAATTTCAGCTTTTAACAAATAGTAATCAGGTGCCTGATAAGTCTCAGTAACCGTATTTAATATACGAAGTGCTTCTTTCGGATTTTTTTCATGTGAATAAACAATCCAAGCAATCCCCTTTTTGGCATAAGCGTCATTAGGGTCTAATTCTAAGGCTTTTAAAAAATGTGCATAAGACTTTTCTATAGCACCAGCATGACCGTAAAAATCAGCAATGTTCGTATAAGACCATTGTTTTAAATCCTTTAAATTGGAGGACTCAGCAATCGCCATAGCCTGCTCCATATATTTGATAGCCGCATCTAGATTCCCTTTATGATCACTCCATTTAGCCAATCTAATGAGATAATCAAAATCGCTAAAATTTTCGAAAGTGTTCAGGTATGCTTGTGCTTTATCATAATTTCCTAATTCTAAGTGCACATCAAAAAGCATTTTACGTGTTTCTTGAATGCGTTCACCAAGGGCTTCCGCTTTTTCAAGATGCTCTAGAGCTTCCTTAAATTTATGTTGAGAGATGTAATTATAAGCAAGACTTTTGAGGTATGACGGATTGTTATAATGGGTGATCTCGTTCACCTTAAACAATTCTTCTTCGGCTTTTTTAAGGTAGGTAATATCTCCCGTCGCAGAAAAATAAGAAGTATAAGTTGCTGCTAATTTTCCGATGTAGGGAAACTGATTTGGTGCAGCTTCCAATTTCTTCGACCAAAAGCGTTCGTTCTGGTTTGCTAGATCTAAAGTCTCTTGATTGGAAGCCATAAGATAAGCGTTATAATCGTCTGTGTTTGTAACTTGAGAATTGTCTGTCTGCTTGCAGTTAGTAAAAAGAACTGCTGCAAATACAACATAAACAACTATGTATTTAGAGTTCATGATTTAATGTTTTTTATTTTAGAGCTTATTATTAAAAACTCTGAAACAGGCTTGTTAGTGACCTGTTTCAGAGGTATTTTATTCTACCAAGGTGAAGCTAGGTAAGGAAATGATGATAAAAATGGTTTATCATTAGCATCCACATTATCATCTGTTAATCCAGGGTTAGCAGATCCATCTGGTCCACCGAAGATTAACAATAATTCAGTAGAAATCACGTCATCTGCCAAAGCACGACCTGTTAATACATTAGTTCCATCAAAG
>JAAEZI010000001.1:0-76849 GCA_018222915.1 Algicola sp.
CATAGGAATACTATTAAGATGAGGGCGTAATTTTTTTTCATAGGGATCAATTGTTTTCAATTTTTGCCTAAAAGCAAACGTGCAAATTTAAGCAAAATTACTTTTAAATGTGTGGTTTTCAGCGTTTCAATTATTAACAAAATGTTATATTTTTACACAATGAATCCACCAAAAACATATACGGTCGACGAAGCGCAAAAAGCCTTAGAAAGGTATTGTGCTTATCAAGATCGATGTCACAAAGAAGTCTCGCAAAAACTTTTTGATATGCGTATGATTCCTGAAGCAAGAGATCAAATTATTGTGCATCTGATACAACATGACTTTTTAAACGAAGAACGGTATGTGAATTCTTATGTTCGTGGAAAATTTAGGATTAAAAAATGGGGGAAACAACGTTTAAAATTAGAGTTAAAAAGAAAAGACATACACACTTCTCTCATCAAGAAAGCACTTGATGCTATAGATTCTGATACCTATCTAGAGACGTTTAACGAACTGGCACAAAAGAAGTGTGATGCCACACGTGAAACCAATAAACAGAAGAAGCGAAAAAAACTAGCCGATTATCTGTTTTACAGAGGCTGGGAGTCTCATTTGGTCTATGATAAAATAAGAGAATTAGTTCCATAAAAAAAGCACTCTGCAAAATGAGTGCTTTTTTTATTTTTGTTATTGGAATGACCTATTACAAATTGAAAGATGCCCCAATATTTACAGCAAATTGGTTGTGAATATAGTAGCCTATATCGGTTTGATCATTGCTATATTTTGCTAACGGAAAGGTTGCTTCAGTAAAAATTCCAAAGCCATCACTAAAAAAGTAACGTGCACCAACATGACCACCAAAGTTTTTCAGGCTAAGACTTAATCCAGGGTAAAGATCAAAGTTGTCGTCAACATTAATTACGTTTCCGAGGTTCGCATTAAATCTTGCCTTTAAGTCGAAACGGTCTCCAAAATCAGCATTTAATCGGCTATCAATGCCTAAGGCATATGACGAAGAAATACCTACGGAAATGTTTTCGCCTAAGCCATAGTCATAAGTTAAAGTGATTCCTGTAGCTTCGTCCTGAATATTGGCACCCACTTGAAATTTTTGATCACCTTGTCCTTCAAAAACCTGAGCATTCAGCATCGTTGCATTAACCAAAGCGATAAGTAAAATTAATTTTTTCATAATTTATTGTGTAAAAATTCGAGGTTGCAAATATATTATAACTTTTTTTACTGCGAGCTTGTTTTAATCAAATCTCTTTGAAGTTCGAGTAATCGCTTGTTCATTTTTCCAATCAATCCATTTTTGCCCTTTAATGCGACGCATCAAATTATCAAAATGCCGCAGGATTAAAACATTATATAAGGCTTTACCTAAATTTTTAGGATGTCTTGCAATAGCACGTAAACTCATGGAGAAACCAGGAGTTAGATATTTCATATAGTGCCAATAGCCTTCTGGCATATACAAAACTTCACCATGCTTTAATTCACACTCCCAACCCTTAGCCTTTTTTAAAGCCGGCCATTTATCAAAATCAGGATTCGAAAAATCGATATCTTCCCGAGTGATTAATGAATGCGGAATCTTGTATAAATAGTCATTTTGTTTCTGATCAAACAAAATGCATTGTTTTTTTCCTTCAAAATGAAAATGAAAGATATTAGCTAGATCAATATCATAATGCATAAACGTATGCGAATTGGAGCCACCAAAAAATAACATCGGAAGACTTTTCATTAACTTCAAACCAAAGTCTGGATAGGAGTAATCATTTTGCAACTGAGGTATTTCCTTGAGGATGTTCCAGAGAAAAATGCGATATTTAGTAGGTTCCTTTTTTAGTAAATCGAC
The DNA here is from genome assembly GCA_018222915.1 of Algicola sp. Taxonomy (GTDB): domain Bacteria; phylum Bacteroidota; class Bacteroidia; order Flavobacteriales; family Flavobacteriaceae; genus Psychroserpens. The sequence goes on from JAAEZI010000001.1 coordinate 1,853, forward strand.
ATAATCGCTCATTTTCATTTTAGCATGAGGCTCATTAAAACCATCTTTGTAGTCGACTGGTCTATCATCGTATAGCGGAACTATTTTATCTCCTGCTACAGCCTTCATGTAATCTAAACTCCATTTAGAATACGCAGGCCAATCTTCTATAAATCGCTCAATAACCACAGGCTTTTGTGGCTTGAAATATTGCGAAATAAATTCCTCTTTGGTTATGGTTTGAACTCGAGGAATGTCTTGAAGATCCAATGCAGACATCGAAAAAAAGTTAGTTTACAAAGTTAATAAAACGTTATGAAACCTTATTAATTGCATGTTAAAATTTATGGTAGTTGAGTGCTAGAATTCTTGTGGTATCAACTCAACTTTCACTCAAAAAGAATGGCCCTAATTAGCGGCTTTAGCTTTCTGTTTAGCTTCTTCGTTTCTATCAATCTTGTGGTCAGGTCTTGACCATTTTGGTTTTTCTCCTAATGCCTGAAATTGAGAATTTTCAGCCTCAACTGTAGGTGGTTGCATTTTCTTAATGAATGGTTTTTGTGGCTGTAAACCCAATAGTTTGAACATTTCCATATCTTGATTCACATCTGGATTTGGTGTGGTCAAAAGTTTGTCACCAGCAAAAATAGAGTTGGCACCAGCGAAAAAGCACATGGCTTGTCCTTCTCGAGTCATTTCTGTACGTCCTGCACTCAAACGCACTTGAGTCTCTGGCATCACAATACGTGTTGTTGCCACCATTCTCACCATATCCCAAATTGAAACGGGTTCTTGGTCTTCCATGGGTGTCCCTTCTACGGCCACAAGTGCATTTATTGGAACCGATTCAGGTTGTGGGTTCAAGGTTGACAAAGCCACAAGCATTCCTGCTCTGTCTTCAACATGCTCTCCCATTCCGATAATGCCTCCTGAACAAACCGTGACATTCGTTTTTCTAACATTGTCAATAGTTTCCAAACGGTCTTCATAACCTCTCGTAGAAATGACTTCCTTGTAATACTCTTCAGACGAGTCTAAATTATGGTTATAAGCATATAAACCAGCTTCTGCTAATCGCTGTGCCTGATTTTCGGTAATCATTCCTAAAGTGCAGCAAACTTCCATATCCAATTTATTAATGGTGCGCACCATTTCCAAAACCTGATCAAACTCTTCACCATCTTTCACATTTCGCCAAGCGGCTCCCATACAAACCCTTGAACTTCCTGAAGATTTTGCGCGTAAGGCTTGGGCTTTTACTTGCTGAACCGTCATTAAATCATTGCCTTCAATATTGGTATGATATCTTGCAGCCTGCGGACAATATCCACAATCTTCTGGGCAACCTCCAGTTTTTATGGATAATAAGGTCGATACTTGAACGGTGTTGGGATCGTGGTGTTTTCTATGAACCGTTGCGGCATCATACAACAACTCCATTAACGGTTTATTATAAATCTCTAAAATTTCGTCTTTTGTCCAATTATGTCTCGTTTCACTCATGGGGAATTTCATCTTTATTGAATTCAAAAATACCTATTTTATACCCATAAACTCCTCGAAAATCCTATAAAATTTTTCAGGTTCTTCAAGGTAAGGGTTATGACCGCTTTGCTCAAACATTTCGAATTGTGCTTGTGGCATAAATGTCTTGTATTGAATGGCGAACTCTGGTGTGGATACACCGTCATAGCGTCCGGCAACAATGAGTGTTTTGGCTTTTACAGCTTTCAATTGGCGTCGGTAATCTTGATTTATCATACTTCCGGAGACATCGAAGTCGCCATCAGGACCTATGATGGTTGTATAGACATCACCAGACCAACCTCTATAGTCTGTTTTAGGCGTTTTGGAGGTTAGTTTGGTGTCATGGTAATAAATATACTTAATCGGAAAATTACCATAGACTGTTTTCAACGGCTCTTCACTTGAGAGATAGCCTAAGCTTCGCAAAGAGTCTACAACTTGCCATTTTTCAGGGAAATGTGTTTTTGCATAATGGTTATAGCTATCGCAGTTGGCTTGCCACATAGCACCCGAATGAAAGCCATTAATCAATACCAGTTTATCTGCACGATCCTTATACTTAATGGCATATGCTTGAGCTGGAACTGTTCCGTAGGAATGTCCAACAATAGAAATTTTATCGAGTTTTAAGATTTTACGAAGTGCTTCAATCATCGCAACATCATTTTTGACGCTGTATTCAGAATTATCCTTGGCATCGTCACTTTTACCACGACCTAACCAATCGAAAAAGATAACTTGATTTGACTTATAGTACTGGCCAAAAGCTCCTTGCATATAATCATGGGAATTACCAGGACCACCTGGTAAAAAGAAAATAGGATCCCCTTCTCCAAGGACTTCTACGTTGATGTTATAACCATCAATGGTGTAAAACTTAGATTCAAATTTATCAAAGATGTTAGGGTCTGTTTGAGCTTGAATGTTCAGTGCAGATTGCAAGAACACACAAATCAAGAAAAGATACGTTTTCATTTTTTTCGATTTATGATAAAGATACTTATAAAGTTAACAACAAAAAAAATCCGCTCTAAAGCGGATTCTCTTATTATTGATTGTCATCTTTTTTTGTCTTTGGAAGCGCATCAGCTTCTTTAGACTCTGACTTGTCTTTACCCTTTAAGTACTCTGGTAAATCCATACCTGCCATATTAAAGACTTCTTGAAGTGGAGGAACCGATTTATACATTCCTGATAAGAAATTGGCAGTTGATGATTTGCCATCTTCACCTTTTCCACTATCCCATACAGTCACTTTATCAATCTTAATATTCTTAATGGCATCGGCTTGAGTTTTCACTAATTCTGGTAATTTATCTGCGATTAATAATAATACAGCGTCACGACTAGAATTACCTGCGGCTTTTACAATTTGTTCCATACCTGCTGCTTGCTTGGTAAGGATTTCAAATTGACCTTGAGCTTCCGCTTGGGCTTTAAATAAAATCGCATCTGCTTCCCCTTTTGCTTTACGTCGAATACGCTCAGCTTCAGCTTCTGCATCAATCTCTACTTTGCGTTTATCGATTTCCGCAGGAACAATTACATCTGCCATTTGAGACGAACGTTCACGCTCTGCTCTGGCAGTTTCTGCCTCTTGCTCTGCAGCATAAGATTCTTGCAATGCTTTTGCACTTTGTACTTTTTCAGCAGCGATAGCTACACGCTCTGCTTCTGCTTCGCGTTGACGACGCAACGAATCGGAATTAGCCACTGCAATTTTTGCTGTGTTTTCACCTTCAACTGCTTGTGCGTTGGCAGCAGCAACTTGCGTTCTTTCATCTTGTACAGCATTAGCTTCACCAATGGAACCATCTCTCGTTTTTTCAGCAACTGATTTACGAGCCGCATTGATGGCATGTGCCGCAGCTTCTTTACCTAGCGCTTCAATGTAGCCTGATTCATCAACGATATCTGTAATGTTTACGTTGATTAATTTCAGACCAACTTTCTTTAATTCGGTTTCAACACTTTGTGAAATATTGGTTAAAAATTTATCGCGATCGTTATTAATTTCTTCAATGTCCATAGAGGCCACAACCAAACGAAGTTGTCCGAAAATGATTTCCTTTGCCAGTTCTTGTACATCTTGCATTGCCAAACCTAAAAGACGTTCCGCAGCATTTTGCATCACACCAGGCTCCGTAGAGACACCAATAGTGAAACGAGACGGCACATTGACACGAATGTTTTGCTTGGATAAGGCATTGACTAAGTTGACCTCAATGGAAATAGGTGTTAAGTCTAAGAACTCATAATCTTGAATAACTGGAAAAATAAAGGCAGCACCACCATGAATACACTTGGCAGATTGTCCACCACCCACTTTTCCGTAGACCACTAAAATGCGGTCAGAAGGACAACGTTTGTAACGTTTGATCAAAATGATTAAGAAGACAAATACAATAAGGATTGCAATCACGATCACAATCGGAAAGCCTAAATCAAAGTTTTGTTGTGTCAGAAGGTAGTTCATAGGTTTCTGTTTTAATTGGTTCTATAGGTTTTTTAGTTTGTTCAACGATTAGGATACCATTGCTGGTTACGTCAACGACTTGGATAAGCGTCCCTGATTTTAATTCGACCAGTGAGTCTGAAAGCGCTTCCAATTCTCTTAATGACCCTTGGACTCTCACACTTACTTTGCCCATTTTAGTGCGATTTGCGCCAACGGTGAGATAAATTTCACCAATAGCACCAATGGCATTTTTATAATTCAATGTTCCACTGTCTGCTAATTTTCGCATTGAAAAAAACATAGCAGCCATGATAGCCATCATTAATAAGCCACAACCAAAAGCTGTAATAACACTTACGGGTTTTGAAAATCCAGCGTTTATGCAGGCGACACCAGTCCACCCAAAAATGGTAAAAAATCCAACGAGATTTTTAAAGGTGATAAATTGAAAACCGATACCTGTGTCAGCATCCATATCCGTATCTAAGTCGCCTATATCATCACCACCATCCACACCAATAAATGTCGTGATCATTACAAAAACAAACATTAATGAGCCAATGAGTGCAATGATCCAAAAGAATTTAGAGAACCCATCTAAAGCAGAAAACCATTCCATAAGGGTTAGTGTTTAAAATTAATATTGAAATATAAGACCTTTAAATCGGTCTAACAATTTTATTTTGAAAGTAAAATAGACACGGCATTTCCACCAAATCCAACCGCATTAATTAGGATGTATTTGATGTGTTTGGGTGCCACGGATTTTAAATAGGGAACGGGAATAAACTTTTGATGTTGAAGCATCAAAATTGCCATTTCCACACTAAAAAGTCCAGAGGCTCCGAGGCTGTGACCTATCTTCCACTTATTAGTAGTAAGTGCAGGAGTTTTGTTACAAAAAATTTTGTCTATGGCATTTAGTTCAGCCTGATCTCCCTTGATAGTGCCTGGTGTATGAGTCACAATGATATCAATAGCATCAGGGCTTAAATCACCTAGAGCCATACGCATGGATTGTTGAAAACAGGTGGCGTTAGCTGATAATGACGCGCCGTGCTCTAATAGTTCTGTAGCGTAACCAATACCACTGATGTGTGCTAAAGCGCTGGGTTTTATACCAGGTTCCAAGCAAGCGACAGCAGCGCCTTCTCCCAAAATCATTCCGTTATGTTTTTTATGAATATTAAGCGCCTGATTGGGATATGGTGAATCTTTTAGTTTGTTTAAATTATTCTCGGGTCTCGCATAAATTTTTAATGCCTTCATTTGTGCAATCGTAAAAGGCGTTAATGGAGCTTCACTACCACCTACTAGGAATTTATCTGTCATACCTGCGGCAATCCATGCGATCCCATTCAGCATGGCATGTAGTGCCGTAGAACAAGTAATGGAATGTGATATTTCTGGACCATTAGTTTGCAGATCATGTGCGACCCAAGATGAAATGTTACCAAGTGTTGTGGTAGGAGATGTTAACGTTTCTGTACTTTGTTGTTCCAGAAACTGCTTATGATAGTTTTCAAATAGTGATGTGGCACCTCGTGAGGATCCAATATTAATTCCGAAGTTATCGGAGGCGTCCCATTGGGCATTTTTAATGGCCTTGCGAGCAGCATAAATGGCAAATAGCACAGAATCGTCTAATGATTTGTACTTGAGGTTGGCGTTTTTCAGATGATCAATATCTTGTCGTGATTCAGGTTTTATTTTGGCTAAAAGACCTTCATCACCGCTTGAAAAACAATGTTCATGGTGGTTATAGTGATTCCAAATATCACTTGATATTGAGCCAAGTGGTGAAATGGAAGCTAGAGCTGTTATGGATATGGGTTGTTTTAGCAAGCACATGGTTTTGTGCAAAAATAGGATATTGTATATTTATGATTAAATAATACCATTAGAATATGGAAGAAAAGAAACAAAAAAACTGGTTTGGAAGAAATTGGTTATGGGTATTACCTGTTGGTGGCTGTTTAACAGTCATTTTACTATTTGTTTTTGGAATTGGAGCTGCTATTTTTGGCGTTTCAAAAATTGTTAAGAATTCAGAGCCGTATGAACATGCTGTGAGCTTGGCTAAATCCAATGATCGGGTGATGAATGCTTTAGGAGCTCCCATTGACACCTATGGTATTTTTAAAGGTAATATCAGTATAGAGAACAATCGAGGCGAAGCAGACCTTAAAATCCCGATTGAAGGAAAAAATGGCGAAGGAACGATTGTTGTTTTAGCTGAAAAAGCTAATGGAACATGGGACTATGACAGTTTGTATGTGCTTGTTAAAGACTCTCAAGAAAAAATACAATTGCAACCCAAGTTACTCGAAGTTGACTAAATAATGTCTAGAGCAGCTTCGATGGTATCGTAAACATGCTTTAGTTCTTTATCTGAAATCACGTAAGGAGCTAAAATGTATATCGTGTTTCCTAAGGGTCTTAAAAAGACGCTATGAGTCATAAAAAACTGGAATAATTTATCTCTTAAATGACCGTATCGTTGCATTTCTACATCAAGATCTAAAGCGAATATAATACCTGTTTGTCTTGTTGTTTTTACTTTAGGGTGGGATGACATATGTTGTGCAAATGCGTTGTGAGAACTTATGATTCGTTGAATATGCCGTTGTATGTCTTCAGATGTCAATAGTTCTATCCCAGCAAGTGCCGCTCTGCAAGCCAAAGGATTTGCCGAGTAAGTATGGCCATGAAAAAAACCTTTACTCATATCGTCACTATAAAAAGCGTCATAAATCTTATCCGAACAACTCGTAATAGCCATAGGCAATAATCCTGCAGTAAGTGCCTTACTCATACAGATTATATCTGGTTGAGTCGTCATTTGTTCTGAAGCAAAATAAGTACCGGTTTTGCCAAATCCCGTCATGACTTCATCGGCCACGGTAATAATGTCATTCGATTTGCAGGATTGTAAAATCAATTCTAATCCCTCTGCGTTATGCATTTTCATAGCAGCAGCTCCTTGAACCAAAGGTTCGTAGACAAAACCTGCTATTTGATATTTGGTAACAAGGTTTTCGATTTGTTTTAGGATATCTTGATGATTGGTGCCATTTGGTGTTGGAATACGGATGACTTCTAAAAAATATTCCTCAAAAGGACCGTTATAGACAGAAAGCCCAGAAACACTCATCGCTCCGAAAGTATCGCCGTGAAAGCCGTCTTCAAAAGCTAATAATACATGACGATGTTGTCCTTTGTTATAATGATATTGAAGTGCCATTTTTATGCCGATTTCAACGGCTGTAGAACCATTGTCACTAAAAAACAGCTTGTTTTGGTTTTTGGGAAGTATCTTTATCAGTGCTTCCGAAAGCGCTACAGCTGGCTCGTGGGTAAAGCCACTGAAAACAACTTGATCCAGCTGTTGCATTTGCTCCATGACTTGATTGGTAATGTGAGGGTTGCAATGACCATACATACAGGTATACCATGAGGCAATAGCATCAATATAGCTGTTGCCATCTTCATCCGTTAGAATGCAACCTTTTGCCTTAGAAATTGCAATAGATTCCGGGTGTAATTTGTGTTGCGTCAGAGGATGCCACAGGTGCTTTTGATCGCGTTTTTTTAAACTCATAAATGGTCTTTAAATTTGTTGGCATATTCTTTAATGACATTTCTATCAAAGTAAGGTTCTTCATCAATGCGCCCAATAATATGGACGTTGGTCATTGATTTGATTATTGCTTCGGTTGTTTCATGCTGATTACCGCTAAACACGACAGATACGTCAAACCCTTTATTTTTTAACAAGTTAATGGTTAGTAAGGAATGGTTGATGCTCCCGAGATAATGTCTTGATACGACAATCACTTTATAATGCGGTTGAATGAGATCCAAAATGGTATGCGTTTTATTTATGGGAACGAGTAATCCACCAGCACCTTCAATGACTAAATTGTTTTTTGTCTTTGGCGGTTTAATGCTCTTTAAGTTTATCACCACGTCGTCAATATCTGCAGCCGCATGTGGACTCATTGGTGTTTTTAAAGCATAGCTATTCCTGTGAAATTTCGACTGATTATTCGAGATGAAACGCGCCACCTTATGAGTGTCACTATTGTCAAGTTCTCCAGCTTGAATAGGCTTCCAATAGTCGGCTTCTAGGGCTTCAGTGATGATGGCTGAAGCAATTGTTTTTCCAACATCGGTGCCAATACCTGTGATAAAGTAAGTGTTCATTTCAAATTAAATTCTGTTTGGCAATTTTCACATTTGTACTTGTAGCGCGTATGAAATGGTAAGGTGCCTGATAGAAAGCCAATCAAAAACGCAAAAAAAGATTTCAAATCGGTGATGGTAGAGACTAATTCGGCCTTTTCACTTTGACAATTTGGACATCGAATCGGGTTACCTTCATCATCTAATGCATACGGTTTAATCATGCTCAATATGTGCTGAGCCTTCATAGCGTCTTCCGCACGAACCTTCATTTTTACACCACCAATCGCATGGCTTACTAAAGGATCCGTATCAATGGTCATATGATCTTGTAAAAAGACTTCTATACCTTCAGCTTCCAAACGACCTTTGATTATTTGGGCTTCTGTGGTATATTGAAACCTCGCAATGGTTTTAAAAGTTGGGCTCATTCATCTTCCTTAAAAAAGGGTTTCATACTGTTTTCACAAAGGTACTAAGTAACAACAAGACTTCCGATATTTCTTCTTCAGTATTGAAACTATGTAAGCAAAAACGTAGTCTTTCTGTCCCTTTTGGAACTGTAGGTGAACGAATGGCTTTGACATTAAAACCTTGATCTTGAAGAAGTGATTCTCCTTTTTTAACCATCTCATTACTAGGAATAATACAACATTGGATGGCGGATTCACTATGAATAAATAACGGTTGAAGCTGCATTGTTTGAACCGTTTTCTTGAAATATGAAATATGACGCTGTAATTGGTTTCTTTCAGAAGTTTTAGCCAGCAACTCATAAGCTATTTTTATATTCGCCAAGCTGTGTGGAGGGAGTGCCGTGGTATAGATAAGTGATCTTGAAAAGTTGATAAGATACTTTTTGAGGTCATGGCTACCTAAAATTGCGGCACCATGACAGCCAAGTGCTTTACCAAATGTTATGATTCTAGCAAACACTGAGTTTTCAAGATGATGCTGGTTGATTAGTCCTTCGCCGGAGGTTCCAAAAAGTCCAAACGCATGAGCTTCATCTATAATAAGATGAGCATTAAATGTGTTACAAATAGATGCTAAAGCCTTTAAATCGGGTGTGTCACCATCCATGGAAAATACAGATTCAGTAACGACAAATACGGTATGTTCCTTATCGTTTTTTTCAATTAATTCTTTTAAATGAGATAAATTATTGTGTTGAAATTTGTAAGATTTGGCATTGCTCATGATAATCCCATCGCGTATAGAGGCATGGCAGTATTCATCGTATAATACGATATCATGACGCTGAGGAACACATGAAAATAATCCTAAGTTGGCATCGTAGCCAGAATTAAAAATGAGAGCGCTATCAGCTTGATGAAACGCGCTGATTTGTTGTTCTACTTGTGAGTATAGTGGGTGGTTTCCTGATAAGAGACGGGATCCCGTTGCTCCATTTTGGTTGATGTTTCGTTCTTTAAGGAATTCGTGAGTCTTATCAAAGAGCTCCTTAGACGTGGCAAAGCCCAAATAATCGTTAGAGCAGAAATCAATGCCTGGGTTGGATGCATCTAATGATCGTAAGCTTTGTTCTTCGGCTCTTTGATTTAATTTATGTTGGAGTTTTTGGGGAAGCATGATCTAAATTTATTCTACATAAACAATTTTTCCTTCGTCCCTTAGGATGTTTTTGTCTACCCATTGATAATCTCCTTTTTTCGTCGCATCTAATACATCTATTAATAAGGCATCAGCAATATGGGAAGCCACATCGAAAGCATCTTTAAGATTATTAGTTGCGTAAACAGGAAATTTTTTATTGCGATCATAAAATAGATTCAATAATATAATGTCTCTCGTATTGGTAGTTTGAGCTGAAATAGCTCTTACCGTGATGTCTTCAGTAGTTGCAAATACAGAGATATATTCGGCTTGAGGTAGCGGTTGCCATTTACCAATCCTTATCCCGAGGAATGATTGTATTTTTCGGTAGGTTTTTGACTCCAAATCAATCTCTGACCCTTCCGTTTTCATTAGTAAGAATGCCAATATAATAAATATAATGCCATTAAAGACGCTCACGAATATGAAGCCATATATGCTCATAAACACTAATGCAAAACCTAGTATAACTTTCCAAGTAGGTACTTTTCTTGTGTATCTTATAATTGAATCCATGACACAAATATAGTCATTGTGTTTTTATGATTTGGTAGCGGTTTTTAATCGTTATTGTCGCCTATTAGCTAAGAGTGGAGGTGGTTCTCCGGTAAAGGGATTCCAGCGACTAATCGTTCTAGCTTGCATTCCAGCCGCAGAAATTACAGCTCTGTCACCATAGCGTTCACGCATTTTATCGATAGCCTGACTCAAGTGTAGCAATTTTTCGTCATCCTCAAACAAATGAATTTGATGGCCACCTTCCACTAGGTGACTAAATTTGACACCAACCAATCGCACTAACAATCTACGGTTGTAGAGTTTTTGATATAAATCTAAAACGACTGGGATGATGTTATGATCCATGGCACTATACGGAATGCGTTGTTGTTGCGTATAAGTTTGAAAATCGGAATAACGTATTTTAAATGTAATACAGGCCGTTAGTTTATTGCCGCGACGTAACTGATACGCTAAGTTTTCGGCCATGGCAATGACGATGCCTTTTAATTTAGAGACATCAGTTGTATCCTTGTTGAAGGTGCGTTCGGTAGAAATGGATTTGCGTTCGTGGTACTGGACTACTGGACTATTGTCGATGCCATTGGCTTTTTTCCAAATGGAAAGTCCGTTTTTACCTAACACTTTATGCATCAATTCCATAGGCATTTCTTGTACCGTCTTAATCCGTTTAACACCCAAATCACAGAGCGCTTTGTAAGTGACATGACCTACCATTGGAATTTTTTTTACTGAAAGAGGAGCTAAAAAAGGTTTTTCGGTTCCTGACAGTACACGTATTTCATTGTTGGGTTTCGCTTCACCTGTAGCAATTTTAGAGACCGTTTTATTGAGAGATAACCCAAATGAAATGGGTAAGCCTGTTTCTTTTATAATGCGTTGTCGCAATTCGGATGCTAGCTTATGGCATCCAAAAAACTTATCCATGCCTGTGAGATCCAGATAGAATTCATCAATAGAGGTTTTTTCATATAAAGGAACACTTTCTTTGATTACTTCAGTCACACTTTGAGAAAATTTAGTGTATACTCCCGAGTTTCCTCTAAGGATAATCGCTTCAGGACATAATTGTTTGGCCATACGCATGGGCATGGCAGAATGAACGCCAAAGCGTCGTGCTTCATAACTACATGATGCCACCACACCTCGATCACTAGTACCGCCAATGAGTACTGGTTTTCCATTGAGACGACTGTCGAGTAGACGCTCACAAGACACAAAAAAAGTGTCCAAATCCATATGTACTATTGAACGCTCATTTCTCATAAGGCTTTCAGGTCTTCAAAGCTTTTTTTCTTCTGAAATGTAGGATTTAAAGATTTTATAGCATAGCGAGGGTCTTCAATAATCGCAGCGCGTTCCATCGTTGATACTTCAATCGTGACACAGTCGAATTCTAACATAACCTTTCCTGTGATAGTATAGATACCGTTTCCTCGAAACGGATACTTTTTTGCGACAGGAGGGAAGTGAACGGTGTCAATAAAATCACCATCATAGTCTAAGAACGTACCGAAATACATACGCTTTCCATTAGAGGTGCTGGTGTTTTTAGTGCTGACCAGATACCCTTCAATGGTGACTGTTTTATGCTGAAGCTGTGTGAGATGCTTAGCACGCAAATCATTTGTGGATGGTTGTTCCAATAGGTGAAACGGATTGCATAGTGGGAACCCTAAGAGTTCTATTTCGTCAAAAGCATTTTCTAAATCCGTACTGGAAAGTTGAGGTGTTTTATAGCTAATTTTTTCTGTTTTAAACAAGGTCATAACATGTTCCTGAACCACTGTTTTACTGATCTTTAAATGTGCTTCCCAAAGCAGTTCTCGTTTATTAATTCCTGTAAATCTAAAAGCATTAATTTTAATGAGAATGGTTATTTGTTCTATGGAGATAGTGACCCGTTCGAGAAAGTCATTCAAACTCTTAAACATGCCATTTTGAGTGCGTTCCTTGACAATCGCTTTCATGAGTTTTGACTCAAAGGATTGCAAGAACATAAAGCCTAGATAAATGGTTTTCTCTTTAATAATAGCTTGTGTATAACTGGTGTTGATACATGGTGGCTCTATAATGCCTCCATGCATTCTGGCTTCATGTACATAAAGTTCGGTACGATAAAAACCTCCAAAATTATTGATGGTTGCTGTCATATATTCCAAAGGGAAATACGCTTTTAAAAACAAGCTTTGGTAACTTTCAACAGCATAAGATGCCGAGTGGCCTTTAGCAAAGGCATAACCCGCAAAACTTTCAATTTGTCGCCACACATCGGCTGTAAAGGCTTCTGGAGTACCATTGTTTTTACAATTATCAAAAAACCGCTGTTTCACTTTCAAGAACTCTTCCCGCGAACGAAATTTTCCAGACATCCCACGACGTAACATGTCGGCTTCTCCTAGGGTAAGTCCGCCAAAATGATGAGCTACTTTAATGACATCTTCTTGATAGACCATAACACCATAAGTTTCTGGCATAAGTTTGGCCAATATAGGGTGGGCTTCTTTACGTTTTTCAGGATAACGATATCTCAAAATATAAGCTCGCATCATACCACTTTTAGCAACTCCAGGTCTAATAACAGAACTTGCTGCGACCAATCCAAGATAGTTATCCACTTGCAGTTTTTTGAGGAGCATTCGCATGGCTGGTGATTCTACATAAAAACACCCAATAGCCTTGGCATTTCGAAGTAAGTCTTTGATACGTTCATCTTTTTTAAATCGCTTGATATCATGAATATCGATAGCTGGTTTTTTAGGATGATTATACCGAGCAATTTCTACAGCTTCCTTAATTTTTCCTAAGCCACGCTGACTTAAAATATCAAATTTATACAAGCCGATGTCTTCAGCAATGACCATGTCAAACTGGGTCGTGGGAAATCCTTTAGGAGGCATAAATGTGGCACCGTAATAATGAATAGGCTTTTCTGAAATTAAAATACCTCCTGCATGAATGCCTAAATAGTTTGGGAACCCTTCGATGTAGGTACTATACTTAATGACGAGTTGTGATAGCTTATCAAGTTGATTTATTTGATATTTTCCCCTTGTAAGAGTGTCCATTTCAGATTTTGGCAAACCAAATACTTTACCCAATTCACGGATAGAAGCTCTGAATTTAAAAGTGTTGTACACTGTGATGAGTGCGGTATTCTTAAATGTTTTAAAAATGAATTCTGTAATATCATCTCGGTCTCTCCATGAAAAATCTAAATCAAAGTCGGGCGGATTTTGACGAAAGAGGTTAATAAAACGCTCAAAATACAAGTCAAGTTCAACAGGATCAACATCGGTAATGCGAAGTAAATAGGCCACAATACTGTTGGCGCCACTCCCACGACCAACATAGAAATAGTTTTTGCTTCTGGCATATTTTAAGATTTTCCAATTGATTAAAAAGTAAGATACAAAGCTTTTTTCTTCAATGATTTTGAGTTCTTTTTCAATGCGTTCAAAAATGCGATTACCAGGTCTTTTATAACGATAATGTAAACCTTGATAGGTAAGCTTCTTTAAAAGTCTAAAATCGAGTTTTTCATTATTGGTATAAGTGCTTTGATTGTTGGGTGTTTTTGGTGAAAAATCGAAATGGATGGCACAATTATTCACTAGACGCTTTGTGTTTTCAATAAGCTTTGGAAACTCTTGATAGGTGCTTAGCAGTTGCTCGTAGGGTAGCATCATATCATTTTGTTGACCTTCTTCAGATTTTGATAGTTTGCTTAGTAAGGTGTTATTGTCAATAGCTCTTAGTAGACGATGCGTATTAAAGCCTTTTTTATTTTGAAAGGAGACCGTTTTTAAAATGACCAATTTATCTTGTAAAGTAGCCCATTTTGAAAATTTCAAGGCATTTAAATCTTTAGGAGCTATTCCTAAAAATTCGTTGTGTTTTAACTTGTAATCTTTCCCCTTTTGATAAGGATATATCACATAGCAATCTGCAACTTCCTGTTCTGGTCGACTAGGAATTTGTAATTCTTGATTATGGAGAAAGCGGGATAAATAACTATTAATGTTTTGAAATCCAAGGTTATTTTTTGCGATCAAAATAAACTGTTGTTGTGCACCATTTCTAAAATCGACTCCAATGATTGGTTTGATTTTATAATTTTTAGATAAACGCACAAAATCCAAACAAGCAGAAGTCGTGTTGATATCGGTTAGCGCCAGTGTGTTCACCCCATTTTCTGAAGCAATGGCTAACAATTGCTTTGGAGCAATAGTGCCATAACGCAAGCTGTAATATGTGTGACAATTGAGATACATCATTAGGATTAACAAAATTAACTACTATATGTAGTTATTCTTGCTTATATTTGTAGTAATTAGTGTTAAAGTTGAAATTGTAATTATGAAGAACATACAAGCCAACATTAGGCATTTACGGTCGTTGAAGGGATTATCTCAAGAGCGTTTCGCTGACGAACTAGGTTGGTCTAGATCGATGGTTGGGTCCTATGAAGAAGGTCGTTCTGAGCCACCAATAGAACGGCTTATAGAATTGTCTGAGTATCTTAATATCCCTATAGATATCTTGGTTAAAAACGATTTAAGACGTGCTAAGGACACTTCTTTTATACAAATAGGGAATAAGCGTGTTTTATTTCCAATAACCGTGAATGATGACAATGAAGACTTGATTGAGATCATTCCAGCAAAAGCGTCTGCTGGGTATTTATCAGGATATGACGATCCGGAATATATAGATCAACTTCAAAAGATAAAGCTTCCTTTTTTACCTACAGGTACCCATCGAGCGTTTCCAATCAAGGGAGATTCTATGTTGCCAGTAAAAGATGGTGCCTTTGTCGTTGCTAAATTTGTGGAGTCTATGGATGATGTGAAAGGAGGTCGAACTTATATAGTCTTGACCAAAGATGATGGATTGGTTTACAAGCGTATTTATCTACCAGAAGGTGATGATTTTAATTTATTGTTGAGTTCAGACAATACATCATACCAGCCTTATTTGGTTCCCAAAGACCAAGTTTTAGAGCTTTGGGAGTTCACCTGTTGTATCAATACACAAGAGTATGATGAAAAAGAATTGAAGATGAGTAATATTATGGCAATGTTTCAAGACTTAAGAGTAGAATTGGAGGCCATAAAGAAATTATAGCATAAAAAACGCCAAACAATGTTTGGCGTTTTTTTATTAGATGTGAACTGTTTTAGTCGGCTAAAACAATCACTTTATTATCTTTCATTTCAACGGTTCCAGAATTAATCTTAACCGTAAGGATTTTGTCGTCATCAGCTTGAGGGACTACTGTTGCATGTAATTCGTCAAATACTAAATGCGTTTGAGAATGTGTATGAATTTTAACTGTTCCAGCTGTTAATAAGGATACAATAGGAGCGTGATTATTCAACATTTGAAATTCTCCATTGGCACCTGGCACAACAACTGAGTCTACGTCACTACTAAATAAGGTAGCTTCTGGTGATACAATTTCTAGATACATGTTTCAGTAATTTTGGATTACGCTTCTGCAAGCATTTTTTCTCCAGCCTCGATAGCTTCTTCAATAGTTCCTTTAAGGTTAAACGCAGCTTCAGGTAAGTGATCTAATTCACCATCCATAATCATGTTAAATCCTTTAATCGTTTCTTTGATATCAACCAATACTCCTGGGATACCTGTAAACTGTTCTGCTACGTGGAATGGTTGTGATAAGAAACGTTGTACACGTCTAGCTCTACCAACAGCCATTTTATCTTCTTCAGATAATTCTTCCATACCTAAGATGGCGATAATATCTTGTAATTCTTTATAGCGTTGTAATAACTCCTTTACACGTTGTGCACAGTTATAGTGATCTGCACCTAAGATTTCAGCTGTTAAAATTCTCGATGTAGAATCTAATGGATCTACCGCAGGATAAATACCTAGCTCAGCGATCTTACGAGATAATACTGTCGTTGCATCTAAGTGGGCAAAGGTTGTTGCAGGAGCAGGATCGGTTAAATCATCCGCAGGTACGTAAACCGCTTGTACAGATGTAATAGATCCTTTTTTAGTTGAAGTAATACGTTCTTGCATCGCACCCATTTCCGTTGCTAAAGTTGGTTGGTAACCTACCGCAGAAGGCATACGACCTAACAATGCAGATACCTCAGATCCAGCTTGTGTAAATCGGAAGATGTTATCTACGAAGAACAATACATCTTTCCCTTGACCATCACCAGCACCATCACGGAAATATTCAGCAATCGTTAATCCTGAAAGTGCCACACGAGCACGTGCTCCAGGAGGCTCATTCATTTGTCCGAAAACAAACGTAGCTTTTGATTCTTTCATTGCTGCTTTATCTACTTTGGATAAATCCCATCCACCTTCTTCCATAGAGTGCATGAAGTCATCACCATACTTGATAATTCCGGATTCTAACATTTCACGAAGTAAGTCATTACCCTCACGAGTACGTTCTCCAACACCAGCAAATACAGAAAGTCCACCGTGTCCTTTTGCAATGTTGTTAATCAGCTCTTGGATTAATACGGTTTTACCTACACCAGCTCCACCAAATAAACCAATCTTTCCACCTTTAGCATAAGGCTCAATAAGATCGATTACTTTAATACCTGTAAAAAGGACTTCAGTAGACGTTGATAAGTCTTCAAATTTTGGTGCTTGTCTGTGAATTGGTAAACCACTGTCACCAGCTTTTGGCAAATCACCAATACCATCAATTGCGTCTCCAATAACATTGAATAGACGTCCATAGATATCACCACCAATTGGCATTTGAATAGGTGCTCCAGTTGCAACAGCTTCTGTTCCTCTACTCAAACCATCGGAAGAATCCATAGCGATTGTACGAACCGTATCCTCACCAATGTGGGATTGAACTTCAAGTACCAAGATGGAACCATCAGCTTTTTTAATTTCTAAAGAATCATAGATTTTTGGAAGTTCAGCACCTGCTCCGAATTCAACATCGATAACTGGACCTACTATTTGTGCAACTTTACCTGTAACTTTTGACATTACTTATGTGTTTAATGTTTAGATATTTTGATCGCAAAAACATTCGTTTTTCGCGCTGCAAAGATATATTTTTTAATTTAATTCTAAAGCAAATTTTATGGCTTTTTTGTGTATAAAAAAACACCGACATTCAAGAGCTATGAATGTCGGTGTTTGTCATGTTTATTTATTCGTTACTTACTGTAACGTAGGTGAATAATTGGTTGGGTAATTACCAACATTAACGAAATTTCCTGAGGCTTCAAAATTAGAACCATAGGTTACATCAATGGCTCTCATGAATTCATTTGCAATAAGTGCATACCCTCTGGAATTAGGGTGAACGCCATCCAATGAAAACGCACCTCCTGTAACTAAGTTTGCAGTTAATGTGAATTCGCCACTGGTAATACCGCCATTTGCTAATTGTGTTAATAACGCATTGGCATCAACAAATGCTAAACCAGCTGAGCTCGCACTAGCAGATATTGTTGCGTTAAAGCCTGCTGTTGCTGTTGCCACTTCTGCTTGTTCTGTTGGTAAAAGCACCCATTTATCTTCTAAAGGTAAGGACACACCTTCCACAGCAAATTGTGCGGCTAAAGCAGGTGATAAGCCTTGTGATTCAAGAAATCCTGCAAATACCTCATTGACTTCTCCGATAGTTGATGCACTAGGCAAAACTAATAAATCATCGGCAGTTGCTTGTCTCGCTTGTCCGTAAACTATTCCGAATAAATTCGCTACGATTGGTGCTGCTGCTGCAGGCAAACCAAACGATTGTACAAAGGCTGGAAATGTTGGACTTGCATTGAGTACACCAGTGATTTGAGCTGAAAGGTTTGGCAGACTTTCATCAGAAATTACTACGGCACTTGCTTCAGTCTCTGAAAATACAATAGAACGTTCAGGAACGCCTAAAAAGGCAAACACCTGATTTAATTGTCCAAACACACCATTAAGCGTCGGAATTTGAGGCCCAAAATCTTCATTTGTTGGGTCTAAAGGATTATGAGGTACTGTTGTAAAGTAAGGTATGGTCGTAACGTCAGGAATATTCGCGACAACGCCTTTTGCTCCTTGTGACGTTAAGGTGCTAATTAAGGTGGAATAAGCAAAATCAAATGTTGCTTGGTCTGTTAAAGTTCCAGAGGCACCACCCGAAGTAGCATATCCTAAGACATCATTATTACCAATCCACAACGAGAAAAACGTTGGAGATTGAGCCATAGCCAACTCCAATATGGATGCATCCGTATTTCCAGTTATTCTAACCGCATAAGGGTTAGCTGCAGCTGGGAAATTAGCTAAGTTTCCGTAGCCAGGAGCCAGTAAGTGAAAACTTGCTGCACCAGGAACACCTAAATTGTTAAATGGTCCTGTAGGATTATTCAACGCAAAATCTGTAGTCGGTAAAATAGGCCCTACGACATCTGCTAAATTTACAGGTCCTGCTCCTCCAAACACTAATCTAGGTTTAAATAAAGTATCCATAGTCACAGGATTTACAACAACGTTACCACCTAATATTAGTCCGCCTATATTATCGTTGGTTAAGGGTTGTGTAAAACTTCCACCACCTACTAAGGCAAATTTTTCTGAAAGTGTTTTAGGAAATGAATTTTCTTGACTTGCAATAAATAAGGCATTGTCTGTAAATCCAGCTGTCAATGAATTTCCTAAGGAAACATAATTTGAAAAGTCAGCAGAACCAGCAGTCAATTCAGGAAGGACTACTGCTTCTTCAGTCATATCAAAATCTTCCTCATCGTTACATGCTGTGAAACCTATAAGGATTGCAGAGAGTACTATATATTTTATCGTTTTCATTATGATATTTTTTATAAGTTATTAATTGTCCAAGATGCGTAGTACATTGATCCAATGAATCCAGTACCGAAAGCTGTAAAGTATTCTTTTCCAGTTAGGTTTGTAGCACCTACTTTGAAAGACGATTTTAAACTTGGTATTCTGTAGTTAAGCTGGGCATCTAAGACATGGAATTCTGGCACCACACCATTTCCGAAAGTTGCTTCCCAGAAATAATCATCACTAAATCTGTAAGCTACATTGAATCCGAAGTTTTTAAACAAATCGGTATTACCGAAAGAGGCTTTGAATTTATGCTCAGGTGTATTGAAGTTAGTCATGAAATCAGGATTAGCTTCTTGATCAAAATCTTGCTTGGTAAAGGTATAACTACCACCTAAGTCGAAGTCTTTAAAAATCTTGGTGGATAATCCAATAGATGCACCATAAGAACTGATGTCAACGTTGGAGTTGGTATAACCACTATAGGCTTGAAAATCGCCATTGGAAATTGCAGCTACAGATAAGGAGCCATCACCTACTGTTCCGTAGAAAGGCGCAATAACAACCTCTTGAGAGATAAAGTCTTTGTACTGGTTATAGTAGGTACTAAAATCAATCACGATGTTGTTTAATTTACCACGATATCCAATTTCAAAGGATGTTACTTGTTCTGGCTTCACCAAATCAGGATTGGCAACTTCTAAAACCGCTGGGTTACCAGTTGCAGATAAGGCCTCTACAGAACTTAATGTATAAGAGTTGTTGTAAGCAGCAGAACCCGTTTGAGTAATCGTTGCTGGTTGCCCTAAAGCTTGTCCACCTCCACTAACAGAAAAGTTTCTTACATAACGATCTAAGTTGTCAGGCGCAGAACCAACGAGGATAGCACGACCAGCATCTAATCCGATAAATAAATCTTGAGTTGTTGGGTTTCTGAAACCTGTTTGAACAGACGCTCTTATGTTATGATTCTCATTAACTGTTAATCCAGCTGATAATCTTGGCGAGAAAAACCCGTCAAAGAACTCTGATTTATCATAACGAATAGAACCTGTTAATTTCAAATCCATCATTTCGTTCAAATTAAAATCTTTTTGGATCTGAGTATACACACCAAATTCTGAGTAATTGATAGGACCATCACGATCTGTATAAATGGTTCCTCCAGAGTTTAAGCTATATCTTCTGTAAGATCCACCTACTTGGATGTCGGCAAAATCGGTTAAATGACTGAAGTTATAATTACCATCGGCATGGTAGTATTTAGAGGCGTCTTGAAACTTTGATCCACGTGATAAATCTGGATTTGATATACTGTTTTCAAATGCTTGTTGAAATTCTGGACTTCCTGGTTCAAATCGACCAGATTCAGCTTGAGCTCTTGCTAAAGCGTGCGCTTGTTCGTTTGTAGCACCTGATAAAGTTGCCTGGACATAAGTTCCAGTATATTCACCAAACCACGTATTATCATCTTTCCATGCTCTGTTGATATTAATACCTGTGAACACCATATCGTAAGAATCTCCAGCTTTGTCAGCTACCACATATCCTCTTAAGAAGAAGTTGTCATTTCTTACTTCTAATTTATGTTGTTCTTGGAAAAACCCATTAATATTGTATCTGTTAGTACCTTGATAAATAGTGGATCCTGTACCAGCTTTACCAACATATGACAATTCTAAACTATTGTCTTCAATTGGACGATAGAAAAGTCCCCAATCCGCTTTAATACTTTCAGCATTATAATTGGTAAGTGTGCGCTCATTATAACCTGTTCTACTTACTTGAACGGAAGGAACCAATGCATTAGCACCAGCAGGCAAGATGCCTAATCCTTCTAAAGTTACGGCAACGTCCTTGATATCTGTTGAAACCTCATCGCCATATACATTGATACCATTATAATTTAAGTTGGTTTGTCTGGTCCCACCAGGCATATCACTATCAACTTCACTAGTCGCAGCCCAGTCGGTACCTTTTAAATAACCGAAGTTGATTTTAGCTGCAAATTTATCACTGAATTTATAGGCTGCACGAAATCCTAAATCTGTATATGGATTGTCTCCAGCTGCTTCTTGAGAAGTGATACCGCGTTTTATGTAGCCACTAATACCTTGGTGATCAAATGGATTTTTACTTCGCATGAATAAGATACCATTAAATGCGTTGGCACCATATAAGGCCGAAGATGCTCCAGGCAAAAGCTCAACGCTCAGTACATCCGTTTCGGTCATCCCAACAAGGTTACCAATCGGGAAGTTTAAAGCTGGTGTGGAATTATCCATTCCATCTACCAATTGCATAAACCTCGTATTCGCAAAAGTTGCAAAACCTCTTGTGTTAATAGATTTAAAAGTTAAACTGTTGGTATTGACATCAACACCTTTAAGATCTTCCAAACCACCGTAAAAATCTGCAGATGCCGTATTTTTGATTTCTTTTAATCCGAAACGTTCTACGGTTACTGGTGATTCAAAAATTCGTTCTGGAGTTCTTGAAGCTGAAATAACTACTTCGTCTAGAGAAGTTCCTTCAACCATTGTGATATCAATTGTTTGAGGATTCGTCGTCACTTCTTTTGTTACTGTTTCAAAACCAACACTACTTACTTGAATAGAAAAGGGAGGGTTTTGATTGACCAACAATGTGTAGTTTCCGTCGAAATCTGAAATTGTACCTGTCGTAGTTCCAACCACTATAATGTTAGCTCCAGGAAGCGGAACACCATTATTGTCTGTAACTTTACCTTTTACTGTTGTTTGCGAAAAAGTTATCGCACAACAAAACAGCATCATAATCTTGAATATTGTCTTCATTTTAGGGAATTAGTTAAATTTAGTAAAGCAATATAAATAATTAAATGATAATGAAATGAAAAAAAGCAGAAAAATTATGCACGCATAATAGTTTTTTAACAAAAAAAACAGGCTTAAATTTGGTATAATTCAAAAAAAAGCGCTGAAAATAAGATATTTATATTTTCAGCGCTTTTTTAAAATATGATGATTTATGTTATTCTACGGTAACTGCCTTAGCCAAATTTCTTGGTTGATCCACATTTTTACCGAGCATCAAGGCGATGTGATACGACAACAGTTGTAATGGAATCGTGGTTAACAAAGGTGTTAATGATTCTATGGTTTCAGGCACTTCGATAATATGATCAGCTAGTTCTTTCACTTGCTTGTCTCCTTCAGTGACGATACCTATAATTTTACCTTTTCGAGATTTAATCTCCTGAATATTACTCACAACTTTTTCATAATGACCTTTTTTAGTTGCAATGACCACAATAGGCATGTTCTCATCGATAAGTGCTATGGGTCCATGTTTCATTTCAGCTGCTGGATATCCTTCTGCATGGATATAAGATATTTCCTTTAGTTTTAAGGCCCCTTCCAAAGCTACAGGGAAATTGTAACCTCTTCCTAAATATAAAAAGTTGTGAACGTCTTTGTAGATTGCCGCAACCGTTTTTACATAATCATCAGATTCTAATGCTTTTTTAACTTTTTCTGGAATCAATTCCAACTCAATCAAATTATGTCTATAATCTGAGCTAGATATTGTGCCTTTCGCACGAGCTAATCGCAGGGCAATTAATGTGAGAACTGTGATTTGCGTTGTAAATGCTTTTGTTGATGCAACACCTATTTCTGGTCCAGCATGTGTATATGCTCCAGCATGCGTTTCTCTCGCGATAGATGATCCAACGACATTGCAAACACCAAAAACAAAAGCGCCTTTAGATTTTGCTAATTTAATAGCGGCAAGTGTGTCTGCGGTTTCTCCCGACTGAGAAATAGCTATAACCACATCATTTTCTGTAATGATTGGATTTCTATATCTGAATTCTGAGGCATATTCAACTTCTACCGGAATTCTAGCTAAGTCTTCAAAAATATATTCTGCTACCAACCCAGCATGCCATGATGTACCACATGCTACGATGATAATTCTATGAGCATTCAGGAATTTTTTCATGTTATCCTCAACGCCTGCCATTTTTATAATGGCTTTATCTGTCAATAAACGTCCGCGAAAAGTATCAAGAATAGCATTGGGCTGCTCATAAATTTCTTTGAGCATAAAATGATCGTAACCACCTTTTTCGATTTGTTCAAGATTTAATTGCAGCTCTTGCACATAAGGTGCCACTAAAGAATCATCCTTAATTTTTCTTATTTTGACATTTTTATTGCGTCTTACAATAGCCATTTCCTCATCTTCGAGATAAATAGCATTTTTGGTATATTCGATAAATGGTGAAGCATCACTGGCAATGAAGAATTCATCGTCGCCTATACCTATGGCCAATGGGCTACCTAGTCTTGCGACGACAATTTCATTGGGTTTGTTTTTATCAAAAACAGCAATAGCATAAGCGCCAATGACTTGGTTTAATGCAATTTGAACGGCTTTTCCAAGTTTGATATTTTCATTCTTTTTAACATCCTCAATAAGATTGATTAAAACTTCTGTATCGGTATCCGATTTAAAAGTGTAACCTCTTTTGATTAACTCTTTTTTTAAGGATTCATAATTTTCAATGATACCATTATGGATGATGACTAAGTCTCCGGAGTTTGAATAGTGCGGATGGGAATTAACATCATTAGGGACACCGTGAGTAGCCCATCTGGTATGACCAATACCCAAGGTTCCTTTTGTAGATATTTCACTTTCAATCTTGGCTTCTAAATCTGCAACTTTACCCTTTGTTTTCGAAAGCTTGATATCAGTCCCGTCATACAATGCAATACCTGCACTATCATATCCGCGATATTCAAGTCTTTTCAATCCCTTTAAAATTATTGGGTAAGCATCTCTATGTCCAATATAGCCTACGATTCCACACATGTGATCTAGTTGTTTGGTTCAGTATATATTATCTCCAAATATAATTTTTTTTCTTCGTTGGAAGTGTTGTTTCCGTACAAAACTGTTCCTCGAGGTGTCACGATAGAACTTACGGGTACCTTTTCCTCGGTGTCGTCTCCAGTCAAAACATCAAATTGAAGCGTGCTTGCTTCTAAATTGACATTTCCGGAAACAGATAGTCCTAGTTTTACATTTGTAGAATCTCTTAGTAGTAAGTTGTTGATATGTTCCGTGATTCTGATTTTATACTTGACACCATTCCCAGTCGATTCACCATTTTCTCTCTGTAAACGACCTAAATGGTTGGATCTTGAAATGATAGGAAAAGCCGTGTTGGAATTATCCAAGAAAAAATCAGATAAAGGTGTGTGGTTTTCAGCATCATAAAGAAAGACACGCTCAGGTTCATGCGCTTCACCCACGGCATCTTGATCTACATAAAACACAAGGTTAGCCTCATTAATGATTCTCTTACTGCTGGTAAAACGTCCATCGGCATCAGTTTCAACGAATTCATTCTTAAAGGATTCAAACATATTGTTCGTCGTATTGTCTTCATCAATATCTTCGCCATCAAACAATTTTATTTCAGCAACCGACCCTTGTCCACCTTTAAGAAATAGGTTAGCATCACCATTTGTCACATCACCTTGGTTTATGGTAAAATCGTTAGAAATAAAATTCACACGGTTTTGTGTGAAGTTCAAGACGTAAGTGGAATTCACGCGCTCACCATCTTCGGTAGCACTATCTTTGGAATAGTATAGTGTGATATTTGCAGCCGAAGCACCAAAATTTAAGAGTGATAAGTTTCCTGGGCTACCTGTAGGTTCTGCCTTGAAATAAATACCTCTCAAATAATTTTTGAAATTATTTTGGTTACTTAATTCAGGTTGGCCTTCCATAAGGATTATCTTGTTATACCAATACCCAGGACTTAAATTAAGTCTTAGGGCAGGTGCTAATCTTGTGGTCACAACCTCTTCTTCATCCCATAATGGAATTTGCAAGGGACTAGGAACAAAATTGTCTAAATCAATGGTTGGACTTGTGCCATTTAGTTCAATACCTTCTAATTGGTTCGCATTGATGTTGTCAACACCAGTCGTCATATCGGCATAATACAATTGTGGATCACCTAAATTGGCATTTTCTTCCGGGTTAAAATCCCTCAAATAGTAATTACTCTCAAAAATGGACAATTTTATGGGATCGCTTCCGTAGACAGAATCTAAGTCAAAAGAAGCAACGCCTTCTTCATCAACCTCTGTAAGCGTGCTAAAATAAGGCACTGTTAATACTACAGAATCAAGTACGACACCTGTTCCGAAGTCTGGGTCTAATAGATTTGGTTCCACTTGAGTTACGATACTTGCTGTTGTATTACCGTAAATAGGATCATTGTATACGCCTAACATGTTAACTGGCAAGTTGTTGGTTTGCACAGGACTTAATGGTTTGGTGTAGGCAATGACTTCAAAATCTTCAGCAATAGTGTTAAAATGAGTGGCATTTTCATTATTGATAATATCGGAATCGATATCAGCAAAATCTTTATCACAAGCAATGAAACTAGAAACTAGCAGTGCTGACATTGCTATGTTTCTTAGGGCAATTTTTCTTTTCTTCATAAATGTATTTACTAATCTAAAACTTTAGTCTTGTAAAATTCAGTGTATTGATCGGCAAAGTCTTCTAACGGATAATAGTCTAATACTGGTTTATCTGCTGCAGAAAGATAGTCCTCAAGTTCCTTTGGTAATTCATCAGATCCTTTAATCAAGGCATCTGAATGATCTATAGCTACTTTCATTAAGTTGCTATAGGTTGGATCTTTTAAAGACTTAATTTTACTTTCATCCACATTGTCAAATTTGACTTTGTCAATCATGTTTTTATCTAACGTACCATCAAAGCTTTGATTGTATACTGAGGTCACAATTTTACTTTCTGTGAATAATGGCTCGTTTTTATAAAATTCCTTTAAGTATAAAGGCAATAAGGAAGCCAGCCATCCATTAACATGGATAATGTCTGGAGACCAGTTGAGTTTTTTAACAGTTTCTATCACGCCCTTGGCAAAAAATATAGCACGTTCGTCGTTGTCTGGAAACAACTTCCCATCTTCGTCTGTTAATGTTGCTTTTCTTTTGAAGTACTCTTCATTATCGATAAAATATACTTGAATTCTTTCTTTCGGAATAGAGGCTACCTTAATGATAAGTGGCATATCCAAATCGTTGATGACCAAGTTGATTCCAGATAATCGAATTACCTCATGAAGCTGGTGTCTTCTTTCATTAATATTTCCATAACGAGGCATAAATATTCGTATTTGTCCACCTTGTTTATTTACCATCTTTGGAGCTTCAAATGACATTGAAGAAATCTCAGTTTCCGGTAAATAAGGTACCACCTCAGATGACACATACAATATTCTCTTATCTTTCATAAATCTATCGTTTTTGGAATTAAAAATAAAAAACATGCAAAATTACAAAATTTTATGCAGATTGCCAGTAAAATATTAAGTTTGCACGCTGTTAAACTTTTGTTAGCGTATGAAGATTTTTAAAAACAAAGCAGATTTTCGCACCTATTTGGATGCGGTAAAGTCTGATAAAAAATCACTTGGTTTTGTGCCTACAATGGGTGCTTTACATCAAGGTCATGCGTCATTGATTGAGAAGGGTTTGGAGCAAAATGATATGGTGGTCGTGAGTGTATTTGTAAATCCGACACAGTTTGATAATCGCGAGGATTTAATTAAATATCCTAGAACACTTGAGGATGATGTTCAGTTACTGAAAAAAATCTCCAAAGACCAGATTGTGGTATTTGCACCGACGGTTGCTGATATTTATGGCGATAATGTGATATCCGAATCCTTTTCCTACGATGGTCTTGAACACGAAATGGAAGGTAAGTTTAGAGATGGCCATTTTGATGGTGTTGGAACGATTATAAAGCGTCTTTTTAATATTGTGAAGCCTGATCGCGCTTATTTTGGTGAGAAGGATTTTCAACAATTAATGATCATCAAGAAATTAGTCGAGAAACTAGATTTGCCTGTACAAGTCATCGGTTGTAAAATTCACAGAGATGAAGATGGTTTAGCAATGAGTTCTCGAAACACCAGATTGAAACCAGAGTATAGGTTAGCAGCCCCTTTTATCTATAAAACTTTAGTAACGGCCAAGGAAAAATTTGGCACAATAAGTGCTAATAAAGTTACGGAATGGGTAGAACAACAATTTGAAAAACACGATTTATTGGAATTGGAGTATTTTATAATTGCAAATTCGGAAACCCTAAAAACCGTTAAACGAAAATCAAAATACAATTCATACAGAGCGTTTATAGCTGTATATGCAGACGATATCAGACTTATTGATAATATCGCTCTAAATTAATTATCTTTGCCTCATGCAAATTCAAGTAGTAAAATCTAAGATTCACCGTGTAAAAGTAACTGGAGCAGACCTTAATTATATAGGTAGTATTACCATTGATGAAGATCTCATGGAAGCGGCCAATATTATTCAAGGAGAGAAAGTCCAAATTGTTAATAACGATAATGGTGAACGTTTGGAAACCTATTGTATTCCTGGACCACGAAACAGTGGAGAGATCACTCTTAATGGAGCGGCTGCAAGAAAAGTAGCCGTAGGAGATACGCTGATACTTATTACGTATGCATTCATGGATATCGAAGAAGCCAAAAACTTCAAGCCTTCTTTAGTTTTTCCTGATGAAGCCACTAATTTGTTAAAATAAATAGTTGAAAAAAAAAACAAGTCATATCCTAAGAATAGCATTGCCTTTATTGTTAGGAGTGGCGCTGGTATGGTATTCATTGTCTAAAATTTCTATCAAGGAGCTTTTAGGCTATTTTAAAAATGCCAATTATGCCTATATATGTTTAGGACTTTTTTTCGGACTGTTGAGCCATTTATCACGTGCGTATCGCTGGAAATACATGATTGAACCTATGGGCTATACCTTGAGATTGGGTAATAGTATCATGGCTGTATTTACAGCTTATTTAGTCAATTATACAATTCCGAGGGCTGGAGAAATATCAAGAGCAACGGTTCTAACCAACTACGAAGGTGTTCCTTTCGAAAAAGGGTTTGGAACCATTGTCGCTGAACGCATTGCCGACATGATTGTCATGATGGGCATCATCCTCATTACTTTATTTTTGGAATTTGACTATATCTATAATTTCTTCATAGAAAGATTTGATCCTTTCAAAATTGCTATGGGTGTTGTTGGCCTCGTGGTATTAGGAGGTCTGTTTTTGTGGTTTATAAGACAAAGCCAAAGCACATTTGCTTCTAAATTGCGTTCGTTTGCTACAGGTTTGATTGAGGGTGCCTCCGCCATATTTAAAATGAAACATAAATGGGCATTTATAGGTCATACTTTGTTTATTTGGAGTATGTATATTCTGATGTTTTATGTCACGACATTCGCTTTAACTGAAACTTCAAATATTCCATTTGCCGCCATCTTAATTGCTTTTATTTCTGCTAGTTTTAGCATTGCCGCTACAAATGGTGGAATAGGGTCGTTTCCGGAAGCAATTGTGATCGTATTTGTGACTATTTTTGGTTTGCCTGAGGATCCAAGTAGAGCATTTGGATGGATCATGTGGTCCTCTCAGACTTTTATGATTATTGTTTTGGGTGGATTATCCTTATTTTACTTGCCGATATATAATAAAATTAAATAATTTTTTACCTTGCTCTTATTAAATTCAAGCCATCATGAATAAAAGTATCTGCATTTTACTCTTTGGGATTTTTTGTCAAATAGCAACATCTCAGGTTAGTTATGAAACTATTGAATCTTCAAAGTTGGGAACTTCAAGGGATGTTAAGATTCAACTTCCTAGAGGTTACGATCCTGAAGGGGATATACTTTATCCTTTGATAATTGTTTTAGATGGTGATTATTTATTTGAGCCTATGATTGGTATTGCTGATTACCATTCTTATTGGGGAGATATGCCTCGATCCATCATTGTGGGCGTTAATCAATCAGAGACTAGAAATTCAGATTTGTCCTATAGTGATGAGACAAAATTCCCATCTGATGAAGGAGGCGCTCAGTTTTTTGAATTCGTGGGTATGGAACTCATTCCTTATATCAATGAACGCTACCTCGCATCAGAATTCAGAATTGTAGTTGGACATGATTTAAGTGCCAACTTTTTAAACTATTGGTTGTTTAAGGACAAGCCATTGTTTAGAGGTTATGTTGCTTTTAGTCCGGACTTATCACCTGAAATGGTCGTGAGATTGCAAGAGCGATTATCAACAACCTCAGAAGATACCTTTTATTATTTGGCGACAGCAGATGGCGATGTGAATCGGTTAAGGCAAGAAACACTCGCTTTTAACACGGCACTGAGCGCCATAGATAATCCTAAAATACACTACAGGTTTGATGATTTTACCGATGCAGATCATTATTCATTAGTCGGACTAGGAATTCCTAAAGCAATCAATGAAATTTTTGGTCTTTATAAACCAATTAGTAGAAAAGAGTATCAGGAAAAACTGCTTACCTATGAAGGGAGTCCGTATGAGTATCTTATAAAAAAGTATGAAGATATAGAGTTTTTCTACGGTTTTGAAAAGAAGGTAGTTGAAAATGATTTACGAGCCGTTTTGGCAGCAGCTAAGAAAAAGAATGATATAGAAGCAGCTAAGGATTTATCAAAACTAGCTAGAAAGGAATATTCAGAATCTATGATTAGTGCTTATTATTCTGGTCAATACTATGAAATGGAAGGCAATTATAAAAAAGCGCTTCAGCATTACCAATCAGGTTTGCTTTTGGAAGAATCTGAATTTATATCTAAAGATATGCTACTAGATAAAATCTACGAAATTCAAGACCAAAAATAAAATTTTGTGCATTTCGTCGAATAAATTGGCGTTTTAACTTATTTTAGGTATATTTACAGTCCCCAATTTAACCTACTTAAGATGAAAAACGCCCTACGTTTTGTATGCTTCTTGTGTTTTTGTGCGCAATTATCTGCACAAGTTATTTATGAGAAGTTTGAATCCCGAAAACTTAATTCCACGAGAGAATTAAAAATTAAACTACCCGAAAATTACGATCCTGATTCAGAATTAAAGCATCCCGTCATTATTGTTTTTGATGGCGAATACCTATTCGAACCTGTAAAAGGACTGGTAAATTATCAAACGCATTTTGATGAAATGCCAGAGTCTATAATTGTTGGTATTATTCAAGGTAAAGAACGTTTTTACGACAGTTATTTTGATGAGGTCTCTGGACTCCCATTTGAATCGGGTGACCGTTTCTATAAATTTGTTTCTCAAGAATTAATTCCATATTTGGATGCCAATTATAATACGAGCAAATTCAAGGTCGCAGTAGGTCATAACTTGATGGGTAACTTTATCAATGCCTTTTTGTTTCACGAAACTCCTTTGTTTCAAGCTTATATCAATCTGAGTCCTGATTTTAAAGGGACGATGAGCCAAAATGTAGTAACCAGATTAGAATGGCTCGAAGATGACATCTTCTATTACATGGCTACTTCAGATAAAGATATCAATGCGATAAATAATACGGTTACAAAAACGAATCAGCAATTGAAAGCTATCAATAATCAGCATTTAACCTATTATTTCGATGAGCTGAAGGGCGACACACATTACCAATTAGTAACTGGTGCCTTATCTAAAGCTTTGGATCGTATTTTTGAACTTTACAAGCCTCTAGATGAAAAAGAACTCAAGGAAAAGGTGCTCCCTTATGTTGGCACACTCGATGATTTTATTGTAGATCGCTACAAACGTATCGATGATTTGTTTGGAATTTTTAAGCCCATTTCAGAAGAGGAATTACAACAATTAATTGTTGTAGCAGAAGAACGTAAGGATCTGGAGTCGGTTTATAAAATTGGGAAATTAGCCAATAAACTGAATCCTAATTCGTCGTTTGGAACCTACTATATGGCTTTACATGCCGAAAAACTGGGTAAGACTAAAAAAGCACTAAAACTTTATGAATCGGCATTGACTTTGGAAGACATGGCGCATATTGATAGAGATTTTATCATGTCACATTTAGAAGATTTAAAAGTGGTTGAAGACGATACAGAAATAGATGAAGATGATGAAGAAAACTAAACTCAGTATTTACTCCACCGATTATTTCTTTGAGTGGTTGTACCTTAAGGTGAAACGCTTTTTGTCTACAAATTCCTCCCGTCTTGTGGTTGTTAAAACCTTGGCAATTCTTGGTTGGTTTAAAGATATCAATTAAAAAAATCTTAATTTAGCTGAAAATTAAATTCTAGACTTTCCGTTGATTCGGGAATTGAATATGGCTAAAGTAAAAACAGCTTTTTTTTGTCAAAATTGTGGAACCCAATATGCCAAGTGGCAAGGGCAATGTACGTCATGTAAAGCATGGAACACCATAACGGAAGAAGTCATTGCAACACCCGAAAAGAGTGATTGGAAATCATCTTCAAATACGACCAAGCGTGTTTCAAAACCCTTAAGAATTAATGAGATTGATGCCTCAAAGGAAGCGCGACTAAATACACTCGACGAAGAATTTAATCGTGTTTTAGGTGGTGGATTAGTCCCTGGTTCCTTAACACTTTTAGGCGGTGAACCTGGTATCGGGAAAAGCACATTACTCCTGCAAATATCCTTGCTATTACCTTACAAAACCTTATATGTTTCAGGAGAAGAAAGTCAGAAACAAATAAAGATGCGTGCCGAACGTATCCATCCTAGTGCCAATAATTGTTATATCTTAACAGAGACAAAGACCCAAAATATTTTTAAGCAAATTAGTGAGCTAGAACCTGATATTGTGGTCATAGATTCCATTCAAACACTTCATAGCGATTATATAGAATCTTCCGCTGGAAGTATTTCTCAAATAAAAGAATGTACTACCGAGCTTATTAAGTTTGCTAAAGAGACAGCCACACCAGTGATACTTATTGGTCATATTACAAAAGATGGAACGATCGCTGGACCTAAAATTCTAGAGCATATGGTGGATACTGTTTTACAATTCGAAGGCGACCGAAATCATGTATTTAGGATTTTACGAGCGAACAAAAATCGCTTTGGCTCTACCAACGAATTAGGTATATATGAAATGCAAGGATCTGGTTTGAGGGAAGTTTCTAATCCTTCGGAAATTTTGATTTCTCAAAAGGATGAAGAGTTATCTGGTCATGCGGTGGCAGCAACATTGGAAGGGATGCGTCCACTAATGATTGAAGTACAAGCTTTAGTAAGCACGGCCGTTTATGGAACACCACAGCGCAGTGCTACTGGTTTTAATGCTAAGCGTCTCAATATGATACTTGCCGTTCTTGAAAAACGCGCTGGATTTCGATTAGGCGCAAAAGATGTGTTTTTAAATATTACCGGAGGTATTACTGTAGATGATCCAGCTATAGATTTAGCAGTGGTAGCAGCCATACTTTCTTCCAATGAAGATGAAGCCATCCAAAGGGATTTTTGCTTTGCTGCTGAAGTGGGTTTGTCTGGTGAAATTCGACCAGTGCAACGCGTAGAGCAACGTATTTTAGAAGCTGAGAAATTGGGGTTTTCAACGATTTTTGTTTCGAAATACAATAAGATAAGTTTAAAAAATACCACCATAAAAATTCAATTGATCTCGAAGATTGAGGATGTCGTAGCCGCCATTGTATAATTAGAAAATTATGAAAAAAAACAGTGTAATAATTATAGGGTTGGTACTTTTATTGCTCTCCTGTGGGAATAAAGTTGCCTCTGATGCTGATGTCATCAAGACCATCGATTCATACCGATCTAAGGTTGATAATGACCAATCTTTGACCAAGAAAACAACTGAAGGAGCACTTACCGATGAAGAAGGATATGAAGATATTGGTCGCTTTGAATATTCAGTATTTTTCAATCAAAATCCAAGAGCACTCTATAAAATTACTAATAAAGAGATAACAGATCAAACCATAAGTGAGTCCTATTATTTTCAGGACCACAATTTGGTGTTTATTGAGAAGACAAAGTCTGGCAGCACTCCTCAAAAAATGTATACAAAAGGCGATAAAAACGTGTTGTCATCTTCACAAATAAATGATGATGACATCGAGGTATTACTAAAAAAAGCCCGACGCTTTAAGAATGCTTTTTACAGAAGTGAATAAAAATAACTTATGAGAAAACAGCTTCTAAGCCTATTATTCCTATTCCATGCGTTAACTTATGGGCTTTTTCAAGAAGTTACCATTCACTTACTTATGCGCAAATTCAAGAAGCTACCATTCATTTTAATGACGGGACTTCTGTATTTGGTTATGGCGCGATAAAAGATGACTGGAAAATTAAGTTTCGAGTATCTAAAGATGAAGAACCAGATATTTGGACGGACACGATGGTTTCAGGGATTACATTTCACGGATTTGAAATGGATGTGGAATATCGGTATATGTACAAAAAGGAGGATCAGAGATATCCTTTACTTTTAGAAGTATTGACGGAAGGCGAAGTCACCCTTTATGCCGATGTCAACAGTTCAAGCATGATATTAGTGCCTGGATTCGCAAGTAATTCATTTTCTTTAACGAGTTATCAACTTCCTGAGACTACTAAATTGTATGTCAACAGACGATCAGAGTTTGTAATCTATAGTTTGCAAGGTGGATTCAAAAGAAAAGTGAGAACCTATTTTACCGATTGCCCTCAGTTATTAGAAAAAGTGAATAATAACGAATTTGGGCGACCTCAAATTATTGAACTCGTCAATTACTACAATGATTATTGTACAGACTGGCAAGAATCTAAAAACTAGCCAATCTACTACCACATTTTTATCAAAATTCCTTAATTTCGCGACTCGAAATGAAATAGGATACCATGAGTACTAAATTTCCTGAATATAAAGGACTTGACTTACCAAATGTTGCAGAAGACATTCTGAACTATTGGGAAGCGAATAATATCTTTGAAAAAAGTATTTCCACGAGAGAAGGCAATGCACCTTATGTGTTTTTTGAAGGACCGCCTTCGGCCAACGGTTTGCCTGGAGTACACCATGTTTTAGCACGAGCAATTAAAGATATTTTCCCACGCTATAAGACGATGAAAGGGTTTCAAGTGAAACGAAAAGCGGGTTGGGATACTCACGGATTGCCTATCGAACTCGGTGTTGAAAAGGAACTAGGCATCACCAAAGAGGATATCGGGAAAACGATTTCTGTTGAAGACTACAATGCAGCATGCCGAAAAGCTGTTATGCGCTACACGGATGTCTGGAATGACCTTACGCAAAAAATGGGGTATTGGGTGAATATGGACAACCCTTACATTACCTACGATCCAAAGTATATGGAAAGCGTGTGGTGGCTACTCAAACAAATTTACAATAAGAATTTACTCTATAAAGGTTATACAATCCAACCTTATTCACCCAAAGCTGGAACTGGATTGAGTTCACATGAATTGAATCAACCTGGAACTTATCAAGATGTAACAGATACAACAGTCGTTGCTCAGTTTAAAGCCAAAGCTGAAACACTACCTCCATTCTTACAAGATGAAGGTGATGTGTATTTCTTGGCTTGGACTACGACACCTTGGACGCTTCCTAGTAACACAGCCCTAACAGTTGGACCAAAGATTGATTATGTGTTGGTAGAGACTTACAATCAATATACCTTTCAACCTATGAATGTAGTGCTCGCTAAAAAATTGGTCAATTACCAATTTTCAGGTAAATATCATTTGGTTGAGGAGAAGTCGGCGTTATTAGACTATAAGTCAGGAGACAAAAAAATACCATATTATGTCGTTAAGGAATTTAAAGGAGCGGATTTAGTCGGTATTTCTTATGAACAATTATTACCTTATGTCTTGCCTCATGATAATCCAGAAAACGCTTTCAGAATTATTTCAGGTGATTTTGTAACCACGGAAGACGGTACAGGAATTGTCCATACAGCTCCAACATTTGGAGCCGATGATGCCTTAGTAGCAAAACAAGCGACGCCTGAGATTCCTCCGATGTTAGTTAAAGACGATCATGACAATTTAGTGCCATTAGTGGATCTGCAAGGACGATTCAGACCTGAAGTCGAAGAGTTTGCCGGAAAGTATGTGAAGAATGAATATTATGCCGAAGGTGAAGCGCCAGAGCGATCGGTAGATGTAGAAATTGCCATTAAATTAAAAGAAGAAAACAAAGCCTTCAAGGTTGAAAAATACAAGCACAGTTATCCTAATTGTTGGAGAACCGATAAACCGATTCTTTATTATCCTTTAGATTCTTGGTTCATCAAAGTGACCGATGTGAAAGAACGTATGGTGGCCTTAAATAATACCATCAATTGGAAACCTGAATCCACTGGTACTGGTCGTTTTGGAAATTGGTTGGCCAATGCCAATGATTGGAACTTATCACGCTCGCGCTATTGGGGAATTCCATTACCTATTTGGAGAACTGAAGATGGTAAAGAAGCGATCTGTATTGGCTCTGTGGAAGAATTAAAATCTGAAATGTCTAAGGCCGTTAAAGCAGGCGTCTTACAAAAAGACATCTTTGAGGACTTTGAAGTTGGTAATTATTCGGATGATAATTATGCGACCATCGATTTACATAAAAATATTGTGGATGAGATCATTCTTGTTTCTGAAAGTGGACAACCTATGAAACGTGAAAGTGATTTGATAGATGTTTGGTTTGACTCTGGTTCGATGCCATATGCACAATGGCATTATCCATTTGAAAATAAAGAACTCATCGATGATGGTTTGTCTTATCCAGCCGATTTTATTGCTGAAGGTGTCGATCAAACGAGAGGTTGGTTCTATACCTTACATGCTATTGGAACCATGGTATTTGATTCAGTAGCTTATAAAAATGTGGTGTCTAATGGACTCGTATTGGATAAGAATGGCCAAAAGATGTCTAAGCGTTTAGGGAATGCGGTTGATCCTTTTGAAACCTTGAGTACTTATGGTGCTGATGCCACGAGATGGTATATGATCATGAATGCGAATCCTTGGGACAATTTAAAGTTTGATTCTGAAGGTATTGAAGAGGTGAAAAGAAAGTTTTTCGGAACACTTTATAACACGTATTCATTCTTTACACTTTATACAAATTTAGACCAATTTACCTACAAAGAATCAGATATACCGTTAGCAGACCGACCAGAAATTGATCGCTGGATTTTATCTGAGTTACATACCTTGATACAAAAGGTGGATGATTTTTATGCCGAGTACGAACCTACCAAAGCAGCGAGAGCCATCTCTGATTTTACTCAAGATTATTTGAGTAACTGGTATGTGCGTTTAAGTAGAAGACGTTTTTGGAAAGGCGATTATCAAAGTGATAAAATTTCGGCTTATCAAACGTTGTATACATGTATGGCGACCATTGCCAAATTAGGAGCTCCAATTGCACCATTTTTTATGGATCGATTGTATATGGATTTGAACAATGTGACCAAAAAAGAAGTATTCGAAAGTGTTCATTTGGCAGAATTTCCAAAATTTGATGAAGCATTCATCGATAAAACTTTGGAACGCAAAATGGAAAGTGCACAGACAATTTCTTCATTAGTTTTGTCGTTAAGGGCTAAAGAAAAGATTAAAGTACGCCAACCCTTGCAAAAAATAATGATTCCAATAGATTCACAAAAGCAACGGGAGGAAATTTTAGCAGTTTCAGAATTAATTAAATCGGAAGTTAATGTCAAGGATGTTGAGGTGATGGATGATGCTTCAGACATCTTAGTGAAACAAATCAAACCTAATTTTAAAGTGTTGGGACCACGATTTGGACAAGATATGAAAGCTGTCGCTCAAGCCATTAATACTTTTACGGCTCAAGACATTAAAAAAATTGAACAAAATGGTAGTTTAGAGGTTGAAATTAATGGAAAAAGCATTACTTTAGAACAATCGGATGTTGAGATTACCTCTAAAGATATTGAAGGTTGGCTCGTCGCTAGTTCTGGAGCCTTAACGGTCGCTTTGGATGTGACTTTAACAGACGATTTGAAGAGAGAAGGTATTGCGAGGGAGCTTGTGAACAGGATACAAAATTTACGAAAGGATTCTGGTTTTGAGCTTACCGATAGGATTGCAGTACAATTTAGAACAGATAAACAAATTATTAACGCGATAAACACAAATTTGGAGTACATAAAAACGGAAACTCTAACCGATGAGTTGGAGATTTTGGATGACTTAAATAATGGTATAGAAATTGCTTTTGATGATGTAAATACCAAATTGTTTATTAAAAAATTATAGAAATTATGGCAGGAGATAGCACCGTGAGATATTCAGATAAGGACCTCAATGAATTTAGAGTACTTATTCAAGAAAAGATTGATAAAGCACAGCACGATTTAGAACTCATTAAAAGTGCCTACATGAACGATCATAATAATGGTACAGATGATACATCACCTACATTCAAGGCTTTTGATGAAGGCAGTGCCGTTATGAGTAAGGAGTCCAATTCACAATTGGCTATTCGTCAAGAAAAATTTATTCGAGATCTCAAGAATGCCTTAATAAGAATTGAAAACAAGACGTATGGTATTTGCCGTGTCACTGGAAAGCTAATCAATAAAAAACGTTTGGAGTTAGTGCCACATGCTACGTTGAGTATTGAAGCCAAAAACATGCAAAAATAACAAGGTTTAGCCTTGAAGAAACGTCTCATAAGAGGCGTTTTTTTATGACTATCATTTTGAATTCTTTAAATTCCATTTGGAATAATTATACGTATTTTTGCCTTAACTAATGACTAAGAATGACTTTAAAAAAAGCGACGATTTTAATCTTGCTGATCTTATTGATTGATCAAATTAGTAAGTTTTATATCAAAACCCATTTTGCACTTAATGAAAAATTGGAAGTGCTGAGCTGGTTCCAAATTGCATTTGTTGAAAACGAAGGGATGGCTTGGGGTACTAAACTCAGCGATTTTTTTCCGAGTATATCGGATAGAACAGCTAAAGTTGCTTTAACCATTTTTAGAATTCTTGCTGTTTCCGGAATTGGGTATTGGTTATACCGTTCAGTAAAAAACCATGGAAGTAAAACACTCATATTCGCTATCTCATTGATATTTGCTGGTGCTTTAGGGAATATTATTGACTCGGTGTTTTATGGTGTTATTTTTGATTCGAGTAAAGGGCAAGTGGCTTCATTTTTGCCTGAGCAAGGCTACGACACTTTGTTTCATGGAAAGGTTGTAGATATGTTGCATTTTCCTATATGGAGTGGTCATTTGCCAAATTGGATGCCTTTTATTGGTGGACATTCATTTAGTTTTTTCGATCCTGTTTTCAATATCGCAGACATGGCTATTAGTATCGGAATTGGGATTTTAATTTTTTTCAATAAACGTGCTTTTCAAGCACATTCAGAACGCCAAAATTCCTGAGACTTTAAAAGGTATAAATCTTATCTGGCGTGACGCAATAGTCTAGTTTTACATCACCTTCGAAAACATCTTGAATACCGTCTTCAGAAGCAAAAAATGAGAGACCTATCTTAATGGTTTCCGAACGGCATTTATCTAAGAATTTATCGTAAAACCCCTTGCCGTAACCCACTCTATGTCCTGATTTATCAAAGGCTAGTAAAGGGATAAACACAATGTCAATCTGATCTGTATTGATAGGAATGCCATCAGTGGGTTCTGGAATTTGCCATTCGTTAATTGTTATTTTGGTGCTGTCTGTTAAAAGATAATGTGTCATTTCAAGAGTCGTAAAATCACTCTTTGATATGACTATATGCTTGTCTTTTCCCGATAAAATATTTAGAATATAGTCGGTATTAACTTCATTGTGCGTTTTTATGGATAAAAAAATATGGTAAAATGAGGCAGACCAAATAGGTAATGTTAAGAGTTGGTTAGCAATTTGTATGCTCAGATCCTCCACTTGGGCTTCTGTAAGCTGTTTACGAAGCATTTTATACGTCTTGCGTAATTCAGCTTTCGTCATCTTTTAATTTCTTTGAAATATGAAAAATGGCATCGCCTTGATATATGATAGGCGATTCATTAATATTGAATATATAACCGTCATTGGGTGCTTTTACGAAGTGATTAAAACTCCCGTAAGGATCAGTAATGTTTCCAATCACATCGCCTTTGCTAACTTTAGAATTTATGGTGACTGTAGACTTAAACATCCCTGAGTAGTTAGCACGTATCCATTTACTATCTGAAATGTAGATACATGGTTTTTTGGGTTGAGAAACCTTGAACTTACTATTAAGCATGCCTAAATGGTGAAGTACACGTTTGGCGCCATTAACACCTGTGTTCGTAATAGTCGCATCAATATTGAAAGATTTACCACCTTCAAAGAGCAGAATAGGAATCCCTAATTTATAGCAGGTGTTTCTAAAAGATTTATTGAGATTTTTAGAATAAAGAACAAAGGGAGCACCAAAGATTTTGGCCAATTCTTTAAGATTCTTTTCGCCTTTAATAATGCGAATTTGTGCAGCATTAAAGCGATCTGCTCCTCCAGTATGAAAATCCATCACAAAATCTGCATGTGGTAAGATTTCAGTAACCAATTTAAAAGCGACACGGCTCGCTAAGGAACCACCTTTTATTCCAGGAAAAACACGATTTAAGTCCCTGCCATCTGGAAATTCACGATCCATATGAATAAAGCCAAAAACATTAATAACAGGCACACAAATAATGGTTCCTTTTTTGGGTTTATTAATGCCTTTAGAAATGATTTGTCGAACAATTTCAACACCATTCACCTCATCTCCGTGAATACCTGCCGTCATTAAAACGGTAGGGCCTGGTTTTTTTGAACGCTCAATAATAACAGGTACGTCAATGGTATTTTGGGTATGTAATTTTGCAACATTAAAACTTACCGTAGCACTTTTGCCCAAAGCCACTGCTTCTCCTAAAATATTTAATACGTCCTTATCGCTCATTTAAGTTCTATTTCGTTCAATAAATGTGATGATAGCTCTTGCAATATTTTTACCTGTGGCACCTTCAATACCCTCTAAGCCAGGGGTTGAATTAACTTCAAGAAGCAAAGGGCCACGTGCCGATTGCAACATATCCACACCGCAAACAGGAAGTTTTAAAGCACGGGAAGCTTTCATCGCTAATTTCAATTCGTCGGTATTTAATTTAATAATATTCGCGCTGCCTCCACGATGTAAATTAGAGCGAAATTCTCCTTCCTTGCCTTGTCGTTTCATAGCACCAACCACTTGCCCGTCAACCACTAAAGCCCTTATATCGGCTCCTTTTGCTTCCTTGATAAATTCTTGCACGATAACTCTGGCTTGGAGCCCATTAAAGGCTTCTAGAACAGATTCTGCTGCGTTTTTAGTTTCGGCAAGTACAACACCTAAACCTTGTGTACCCTCAAGAAGTTTAATAATGACTGGTGTTCCGCCTACATGCTCAATCACCTCTTCAACATCGCGTGAATAATTGGTAAAAACCGTTTTTGGCATCCCAATTCCAGCTTTACTTAAGCGTTGTAAACTACGTAGTTTGTCTCTAGATCGTTGAATGGCATCAGAAGTGACAATCGTAAACACACCCATCATCTCAAACTGGCGAACAACAGCGCAACCATAGAACGTGACAGAAGCACCAATTCTAGGAATAATAGCATCCACATAATCCAGATAGCGATCCTTATAGTATATAGTAGGTTTTTCCTTTTCAATGATGA
The DNA here is from genome assembly GCA_018222915.1 of Algicola sp. GTDB lineage: Bacteria > Bacteroidota > Bacteroidia > Flavobacteriales > Flavobacteriaceae > Psychroserpens. The sequence goes on from JAAEZI010000001.1 coordinate 42,571, forward strand.
TATCGCATTTTAAGGGATCAATAACTTCGACCAAGTGACCTCTGTTTTGACCTTCTTCAACTAATCGTTGCGTGGAATATAAATGCGGATTTCTAGATAGGATAACTATATTCATTTCTTTTGGCTGTTAAAAGAGACGTTTTCCAAGTTGACATCCACTAAGAATTTTTTACTTATGAATTGTCGACCGATTAATACGGGAAACTTCATATCGTCTCTAGTGCTTAAAGTTAAGTTAATCTTATAGCTTTTTCCAAAGAATATGGCTTCAGATTTAATTTTGTATCGGTTTTCTTTAAATCCGTTACTGCTTTTTACATCGGTAAGCGTGTAGTTATCAAACACAACCTGCTCACTCTTAAAGTTTGGATGCCCTTTAGATTTAAAGGAACAAATGAGCTGATGGTCTTTTTCTACAATTTTGGAGCAATGTATGGCAGACGTATACGCACCAGTATCGATCTTAACGTCTACGTCATTTAAATGGAGTAATGGGAAGTCAATTTTATCAACTCTCCCAATAATTTTTTTGGTCATTTATGTGTTTTAAAAAGTGGCGCAAGGTAATCAATAAGTCGATTTAAAAAACAAAATTTTTCTCGAATTTTTAGCCCGAAAAAAAAGACGTTTTAAATAGTAAATACTAACTTTGAGACAATGGAAAAACCTACGCTGGACATACAAATAAAAACATTGCCCCATCAACCAGGTGTCTATCAGTATTTTGATGTAGATGACAATTTGATTTATGTAGGAAAAGCCAAAGACATCAAAAAGAGAGTCAGTTCTTACTTTACCAAAACCCATGACAACGGAAAAACACGCGTACTTGTTAAAAAAATAGCTCATATCAAGCACATTGTCGTTGCGACAGAGACCGATGCGCTTTTGCTTGAAAATAATTTGATTAAAAAGTACAGACCGCGTTACAATGTTCTTTTAAAAGACGATAAATCGTATCCTTGGATTTGTATTAAAAATGAACGTTTTCCACGAGTGTTTTCGACAAGACGTGTGTTCAAAGATGGTTCGGAATATTTCGGTCCTTACACCAGTATGAAAACCGTGCATACCTTACTCGATTTAATAAAAGGATTGTACCCCTTGCGAACGTGTCGTTATAATCTTTCCGAAGAAAAAATTGAAGCAGGAAGTTATAAAGTATGTCTTGAATACCATTTAGGAAATTGTAAAGGACCTTGTGAAGGATTACAAACTGAAGCATCATATAACAAGGATATTCATGCCATTCGTGAAATAATTAAAGGAAATTTTAAGGATTCGCTTTCGAAGTTTAGAAATCAAATGAAAACGCTTGCGAATGATATGCAATTTGAAGAGGCTCAGCGTATCAAAGAAAAAATTGAGGTCTTAGAGAATTACCAGGCTAAATCTACCATTGTGAATCCAAAGATTAGTAATGTCGATGTGTTTACAATTATGAGCGATGAGAGTTTTGCATATATTAACTTCTTGCAGTTGTCTTATGGAAGCATCATCCGATCACATACCTTAGAAATCAAGAAAAAACTAGATGAAACGGATAAGGAATTATTGGAATTATCTATTACTGAAATAAGACAGCGATTCCATTCCAAGTCTAAAGAGATTTACGTCCCATTTAAGGTAGACTTAGGTGAGGATATTAAAGTAACGGTTCCGAAAGTTGGGGATAAAAAACACATTTTGGATTTATCATTAAGGAATGCAAAATACTATCGTATGGAGCGTTTCAAACAAGTAAAGATTATAGATCCAGACCGTCATGCCAATCGCATTATGGCACAAATGAAAGCAGATTTACGATTGTCTGAAGAACCACGACATATTGAATGTTTTGATAACTCTAATATCCAAGGAACCCATCCTGTGGCTGCCTGCGTTGTTTTTAAAGATGGCAAACCAAGTAAAAAAGATTATAGACATTTCAACATTAAAACAGTTGAAGGACCAGATGATTTTGCTTCGATGGAAGAAGTGGTGTATCGTCGCTATAAACGATTGTTAGATGAAAATCAGCCATTGCCACAACTCATTATTATAGATGGAGGGAAAGGCCAGTTATCGTCAGCATTAAAGAGTCTGGATGCACTTGGACTTCGACAGTCGATTGCGATTATCGGAATTGCTAAGCGTTTGGAAGAATTATTTTACCCAGATGATCCAATTCCACTATATTTAGACAAGAAAAGTGAAACACTGAAGGTGATTCAACAATTAAGAAATGAGGCGCATCGCTTTGGGATTGAACATCACCGAAATAGACGCAGTAAAAGTGCGCTTGCCACAGAATTAGAAACCATACCTGGCATTGGGGAACAAACGGTTGTGACACTTATGAAGAAGTTTAAGTCGGTTAAAAGAATTTCAGAAGCAAAAAAAGAAGATTTGGAAGCCGTAATTGGGGCATCAAGAGCTCAAAAAATCATAGATTATTATCATAAAAAGTGAGAATTAGTTTTGTTATCATATTATGTTTTTGTTGGTCGTTGACGCTCGGTGCGCAAAACAATCAATTACCGTCCAAACCAAAAGTTGGTTTGGTACTCAGTGGTGGTGGAGCTAAAGGCTTTGCGCATATTGGTGTACTTAAGGTTATTGATAGTTTAGGTATTAAGATAGATTACATCGCTGGAACGAGTATGGGAGCCATTGTAGGATCACTTTATGCCTCTGGATATTCAGGAAAACAATTGGATTCTATTTTTAAAAGTTTAGATTTTGATAATGTCATTAGTGATAATTTACCGCGTTCTGCAAAAACGTTTTACGAACGTGATAATACCGAAAAATATGCCGTTTCCTTACCCTTTAACAAATTCAAATTAAAGCTACCTTCAGCGTTATCTCGAGGACAAAATGTCTTTAATTTGTTGACTAAATTGACACTTCATGTAAGTGATGTCGAAGATTTTGATAATTTACCCATCCCATTTTTTTGTGTAGCAACCAATGTAGAAACAGGTGAAGCTATTATTTTGGATTCTGGAAATTTGCCATTGTGCATTACAGCGAGTGGTGCTTTTCCATCCTTATTTCGGCCTGTAAATATTGATGGGCGTTTGCTGATTGATGGCGGTGTCGTGAACAATTATCCCATTGATGAACTCAAAGCCAAAGGCATGGACATTATAATTGGTGTGGATGTTCAGGATGGTTTAGCATCAAGGGATGAGATGACCTCTGCGCCAGATGTCTTATTGCAAATCAACAATTTCAGAACAATTAATGATATGAAATTGAAGTCAAAGAAAACGGATATATATATCAAGCCTGATATCAAGGATTTTTCCGTCGTGTCATTCAGTGAAGGCAATAAAATTATTGAGAACGGTAAAATTGCCGCTTTAGAAAAATGGCAAGAACTATCTCAATTACCCAAAATAAGAGAAATAAAAGACCATCCTAATATGGATCTAAGAAGTCGCGATAGTATCAGGATCAATGGTGTTGCGCTAAATGGAAATAACCGATATACCAGATCGTATGTGTTAGGTAAATTAAAGTTAAAAGGAGACGAAACGGTGAGTTATCAAGATTTCGATAGAGGTGTCAATAATTTAATAGCGACCAATAATTTTGATGCCTTTCATTATAATTTTAGAACCTCTAAGAACAAAGACGGGTATGATTTGGCATTGCGATTAGAAGAAAACAAGGTGACCACAATTTTGAAACTAGGGATACATTATGATGACCTTTATAAAAGTGCAGCGTTAGTGAATCTTACAAAAAAGAGATTACTCTTTAATAATGATTTAGCATCATTAGATGTCATCTTGGGAGACAATGTGAGGTATAATTTTGAATACCTTATCGATAAGGGTTTTTATTGGAGCATAGGCTTGAGATCGCGCTACAATCAATTTGAAAAAAATGTGAACGCTGAATTGTTCTTAGACGAAACTCAAATTGCTAATACAGGCATTAATAAAATTGAAGCCAAATTACGAGATCAAACGAATCAGTTTTATTTGCAAACCCTGTTTAGAAAGGATTTTGCCTTGAGTATAGGTGCTGAGCACAAGCGATTGAATATTAAATCAGAGACCATTACTATTAACAGTCAGACTGACGAATTTCTTTTTGAAAATACAGATTATTTTAGTGCTTTTGGTACCTTGAAATTAGATACCTATGACGATAAATATTACCCGTCTAAAGGGCTCTACTTTAGTGGCGATTTTCATTCATATCTTTTGGCCTCACGATTTAATAAGGACTTTGAGGAATTTTCTATTGCAAAGGCTGAAATGGGCTATGCTTTCTGCTTATCAGAGAGATTGAGTGTCAATTTACAAACGAGTGGTGGATTCAAAATAGGTGATAATGCGACGCGGACTTTAGATTTTGCTTTAGGTGGTTATGGCAATAACTTGATTAATAATTTCATTCCATTTTTGGGCTATGATTTTATTTCACTCACAGGGAATAGTTATGTCAAAGCCTATGTTGGTCTAGACTATGAGGTTTTTAATAAAAATCACATCACTATGGAAGCCAATTGGGCGAATGTCGACGACGGTATATTTGAAACAGGTGAATGGCTGACATTGCCAGATTACAGAGGTTATGCCTTAGGATATGGAATTGATACCTTTTTAGGGCCTGTACAAGTTAAATACAGTTATTCTCCAGAACAACGAGAAAGTGTCTGGTACTTTAATATTGGATTTTGGTTTTAAAACTGATCAATTTTAGCGATATTTGGGTCATGTTTCGTCTACACTTCAAAGATTTACTTAGGCATCTCAATTTTCTTATCAAGAGAAATCCTGAATAAGTAAGCATTTTTTGTATCTTTAAAACACGTTTCATTTATACACTTTACGGTATAAACAATTCAACTTTTTAAATTAAATAAAAATGCCTTTTTATCATAAATTAGGAAAAATTCCACCAAAACGACATACACAGTTCCGTAAGGAAGATGGTAGTCTCTATGCTGAACAATTATTTGGCACTATTGGCTTTGATGGCATGTCTACTAACAGTTATCATGAACAGCGACCAACGCAAGTTAAAGCGATAAAAAAACAGTATAGTGTTGCGCCCAAAATAGCTAAGAAAAATCATATCCAGTCTTATAGGTTTAGAGGGTTTCAGGTTACGCCTGAAAATGACTATCTAGAGAGTAGAAAAGCGGTCTTAACTAATAGTGATTGTACTATAATTTTGGCAGCACCTAAACAATCTACTAAAGATTACTTTTATAAGAATTCCGATGCTGATGAGCTTATCTTCATTCATGAAGGGTCGGGTAAGCTTAGAACCCATTTAGGAAATCTCGATTTTAAGTACGGAGACTATTTAGTGGTTCCAAGAGGAATTATTTATAAAATAGATTTCGATACTGAAGATAATCGCCTTTTTATAGTAGAATCACGCCGACCAATTTACACACCAAAACGTTATAGAAATTGGTTTGGCCAGCTTTTAGAACATGCCCCTTTTTGTGAACGGGATTTAAGACAACCTCAAGAATTGGAAACTTACAATGAATCTGGTGAGTTTTTGATGAAGGTTAAAAAACAGGATGATCTATTCGAAATGATCTATGCCTCGCATCCATTTGATGTTGTAGGATATGACGGCTACAATTATCCGTATGCGTTTTCCATACATGATTTTGAACCTATAACTGGTAGAATCCATCAACCACCTCCAGTACATCAAACTTTTGAGACGGATGCCTTTGTGGTTTGTAGTTTTGTACCAAGATTATATGATTATCACCCAGACAGTATTCCTGCACCTTATAACCACAGTAATATCGACAGTGATGAGGTCTTGTATTATGTGGATGGGGATTTTATGAGTAGGAATGATATTGATGCCGGACATATTAGCTTACATCCAGCTGGGATTCCACACGGGCCGCATCCAGGTGCTACAGAACGCAGTATTGGTCAAGTAAAAACAGATGAATTAGCAGTCATGGTTGACACGTTCAAACCATTGCAAATTACTGAAGAAGCCTTGAAAATCGCTGATGAAGACTATTTTAAATCTTGGTTAGAACATTAAGCCACATGAATTATAATAAGTTACCAGCAGATCCATCGGCCTTAATTTTAGGTATAGCAGCACTCGTCATTTCGTTTGCAGGATGTTGCTGTGGTATTTTTGCAATCATACCATTGGCCATGAGTATTATAGGTTTGGTTCTTGCAAACAAAAGTTTACGAGAATACACCTTGAATCCTGTAGCCTACGACCCTCAAAGTAGGAGTAATGTCAATACCGCAAAAATCATCAATATTATTGCGCTTATCGTGAGTGGTATCGTCACATTGCTTTATACCGCATATTTTGCCATCTACGGAATAGCTATTTCAGAAATTTTTATGGAAGCTTACGAGGCAGAAAAAAATGGCGAGGCCTATAAATACGAATGGGAAGAAGATGACTGGGATAATGATACGCTGCAAGATGAAGCATCAGATGTGTATATCATAGAATCGGATTCTATCAATCTAAATCCTTCTGAGGAGATAGAGCCTTTAGATAGTTTAAACTTAAATTAAAATAAATTTATAATGATCCTGTTAGCAATGGTTAACAGGCTTGAAAATAATAAGATTATGGCAAAAGAAATATCAAATGTCAATTACGGATTAGAAAAAATTTTTGAAGACGCACAAGACTTTTTACCCTTGTTAGGAACCGATTATGTAGAATTTTATGTCGGTAATGCTAAACAAGCTGCACATTTTTACAAAACAGCATTTGGGTTTCAATCCTATGCCTATAGAGGTTTAGAGACAGGAAGCAAGGATACAGTATCCTATGTTCTAAAACAAGACAAAATCCGTTTGGTACTCACAACACCTTTAACTAGTGAGTCTCCAATAAACAATCATATCGTGAAACATGGCGACGGTGTTAAAGTTGTTGCGCTATGGGTTGATGACGCTAGAAAATCTTACGAAGAAACAACCAAACGAGGCGCGAAGTCCTATATGGAGCCAAAGGTAGAAACCGATGAGTTTGGAGAAGTTGTAAGGGCTGGAATTTATACCTACGGTGAGACAGTTCATATGTTCGTAGAACGTAAGAACTACAAGGGCACTTTTATGCCAGGATTTAAAAAGTGGGAATCAGATTACAATCCAACACCTGTTGGACTCAAATACATTGATCATATGGTTGGAAATGTAGGTTGGGGTGAAATGAATACTTGGGTAAAATGGTATGAGGATGTGATGGGATTTGTTAATTTCCTCTCCTTTGATGACAAACAAATACATACCGAATATTCGGCTTTGATGAGTAAAGTTATGAGCAATGGAAATGGACGCATCAAATTTCCAATAAATGAACCTGCGGAAGGAAAAAAACGCTCGCAAATTGAAGAGTATTTAGACTTTTATGAAGGTCCAGGTGTTCAACATATTGCCGTTGCAACAGATGACATTATAAAAACAGTTTCTGATTTACGTTCAAGGGGTGTCGAGTTTTTGTCTACACCACCTGAAGCCTATTATAAAGCGGTACCAGGTAGACTTGAAGAATTCAGTCATGAACTAAGAGAAGATATAGAAACGCTGAAAGGTTTAGGTATTATGATAGATGCCGATGAAGAGGGTTACTTGCTACAAATTTTTACAAAACCAGTAGAGGACAGACCGACACTATTTTTTGAAATCATACAAAGAATGGGAGCTCGCGGATTTGGAGCTGGAAATTTTAAAGCGTTATTTGAATCTATAGAACGAGAACAAGCCAAACGAGGCACCTTATAAAGGTATTCAAATTTAAAAGGCTTCATCTCATCAGGTGGAGCTTTTTTTTGAATTCTAACACAACTATAACACCTTTATACATAATGGTTTCAATAAAATTTATATTTTTGGAATAGTAATTGTAATTATTAGAAATGAACACTAAAATGTGATGTCTAAAATTACATTTGCAATACGAATAGAATGAAAAAGATACTACTTATAATTGGCGCGATCTGTTGTTTGCAATTTTCAAATGCCCAAGAGAAAAATGCATTTCAAGATGGTGAATGGTTTAAATTTAGAATGAGTTATAGCGGCTTTCTAAAGGCTGGTAATGCTACCTTGTCTGTCAATGAGACAAAGCTTGATGGTCGTCCTGTATACCATGTCGTTGGTAAAGGTTGGACTACTGGTGCTATCAAATGGTTTTTTAAAGTAAAAGACAGGTATGAAAGTTATTTCGATGTAGAAACTGGAATGCCTTATCGTTTCATAAGAAAAATAGATGAAGGTGGTCATACAAAAGATATTGAAATAGCCTTTGACCACACTAAGAATGAGGCATTTGTAGAAAACAAAAAGCATAAGACTCAAAAAACAATTGCTACCGAAAAGGATGTTCAAGACATGGTTTCTGCGTTTTATTATCTTCGCAACAATTATGAGACCGAAAATATTAGAGTAGGTGACGTTGTATCGCTCAATATGTTTTTTGATGAAGAGAATTACAATTTTAAATTGAAATATTTAGGTCGTGAAACCATTGATACGGAACTCGGTGGAAAAATGAAAACCTTAAAATTCAGACCTTATGTGATGGCAGGTCGCGTTTTTAAGGAGCAAGAAAGTTTAACGCTCTGGGTAAGCGCTGATGACAACAAAATCCCGCTAAAAATTAAAGCAGATTTGGCTGTAGGGTCACTGCGAGCAGATCTCGAGGCTTTTAAGGGATTGAAGCATCCTCTGCAGATGGAATTTGATTAATACTATGGACAACCAACACCTTTTTGATGACATCGTCAAACAACTTCAACAGAAGTATACAAAAATAGATCAAGATACTGATGACCATTTATACGGCTTGCTTTACAGCAAGCCTATTACATATTGGGACTATATTCAAACGGATGCGCTGTTAAGCTTACAAATTCAACGGACTACACTTCCTGATGAAATGGTCTTCATTGCATATCACCAAATCAATGAGCTCATTTTTAAGATGATTCTCTGGGAAATTCAGCAAGTCGCAGAAAAGGAGGAATTAAATGCCGTCTTTTTTGAATCTAAAATTATGCGAATTAGTAGGTACTTCGATATGCTCACGACCTCTTTCAACATCATGCGCGAAGGTATGGAAATAGAGCAGTACATGAAGTTTAGATACACGTTGACACCTGCTAGTGGATTTCAGAGTGCACAATATAGATTGATAGAATTTGCTTCGACAGAATTAATTAATCTCATAGATTATAGGTTTCGTAAAACTATAGATCGAAATACACCTTTTGAACACGCCTTCGAACATTTATATTGGCAAGCAGCAGGTAAAGATTACAAAACCGGTAAGAAATCAACGTTGTTAGTCAATTTTGAAAAGCGTTATAAGGACGATTTTATTCGCTTTATGCAAACGTATAATACAAAAAATCTGTGGTCACGTTTCAAAGAACTTCCGAAGGAAGATCAAGAAGATAAAGATTTGGTTAAAGCGATGCGCCACTTTGATTATACGGTGAATGTTACATGGGTTATGGCACATTATAACGCAGCAAGACTCAAAGAACTTCCGAAGGAAGATCAGGAAGATAAAGATTTGGTAAAAGCGATGCGCCACTTTGATTATACGGTGAATGTCACATGGGTTATGGCACATTATAACGCAGCAAGACATTACATAGAAAGTGGTACAGGAGATGGTGAGGCAACAGGTGGTAGTGATTGGAAAAAATATATGCACCCAAAATATCAAAAACGCATATTTTTTCCTGAACTTTGGACCGAACAAGAATTAGAAAATTGGGGAGAAAATATATAATTTAACATTTAATGCAACTAAAAAATTTATTAATAGCACTGTGTATTTGTATTGGTTTATTCTCATGTAAGGAAGAGGAGAAGCCAATCGTAGAAGAATTACAAACGTATGTAGAACCTGAACCACTCAAAGAATTTGGTTTTGTTCTTGATGATTATGTCGTAAAACGCGATACGATTCGAAAAGGAGATAGCTTTGGTGAGATTTTAGAACGTAATAAAATTGGATATCCGAAGATTTTTAACATTGCTGAAAAAGTAAAAGACAGCTTTGATATTAAAAGGCTCCAATTAGGGAAGCCTTATACGCTTCTTTGCACTAAAGATTCGTTACAAACACCTGAATGTTTCATTTACCAACCTAATAGTATTGATTATGTGGTGATTGATTTTGCAGATTCTATCACAACTTATAAAGGAAGGAAACCTATATCTATCGTACAAAAAGAAGCTTCTGGGATTGTGATGAACAGTTTATCCGAAACGATGGAAGCCCAAGGTTTACCATATCAATTAATTAATGATATGAGTGATATTTACGCTTGGACTATCGATTTTTTTAGGTTGCAAAAAGGGGATCGTTTTAAAATTGTTTACAATCAGCGTTTTATAGAGGACTCTATTTATGCGGGAATCGAAAGTATCGATGCCGCGTATTTTGAACATAAAAATGAACCTTTTTATGCCTTTAATTTTCAAGTAGATAGTACCAAGAATATTTCAGATTATTTTGACGAAAACACCAAAAGCTTAAGACGGACATTTTTAAAGGCGCCAGTGCAATTTAGTCGAATTTCCTCGCGTTACAATTTAAACCGTCGAATTGCCTATTATGGTTATAAATTGAGACCACATAAAGGCACTGATTTTGCGGCACCAATTGGGACACCCATTTTAGCAACGGCCAACGGAACGGTTACTGAATCGACTCGAAGAGGTGGTAATGGGAAATATGTTAAGATAAAACACAATGCCACCTACAGCACACAATACTTACATATGAAAGCTCAAAATGTGCGAAAAGGGGATTTTGTCAAGCAAGGTGATGTGATTGGATGGGTTGGTATGACTGGAAATACAGGAGGACCACATGTATGTTATCGTTTTTGGAAAAACGGGAAACAAGTCGATCCTTTCAAACAAAAACTTCCAGCGGCAGAATCGATTCCAGATTCCTTAAAAGCAGACTACACAGAGTTTATTAAACCGTTGAAGTCTCAATTGGATAACATTCAGTTTGAAGACAATGCGATTCAATTACCTACTGAAACCGAAGTATTAACGTCCGAAATACAATAATGGCATTACCAACTATCAACCCAACCACTACAAACGCTTGGCGTAAATTGCAAGCGCATTTCAAAACCATTGAACACGTGCACCTCAAAACTTTGTTTTCGCAACATGAAAACAGAGCGAATGACATGACCATTAACTGGGAGGATTTTTACTTGGATTATTCCAAGCATCGTGTTTCAGAGGAAACGATGACGCTACTCTTAGAATTGGCAGATGAGGTAGGTTTAAAATCGGCAATGAACAAGTACTTTGAAGGTGATATCATTAACCAAACAGAAGGTCGTGAGGTATTGCATACCGCATTGAGAAACCCAAAGAACGCGGTTGTCAATGTGCAAGGTCAAAATGTGATGGAAGACATTTATGCGGTCAAGGCAAAAATTAATGAGTTTTCTAACCAAGTAATTAATGGCCATTTGAAAGGCTATACACATCAGTCATTTACAGATGTTGTTAATATTGGTATAGGAGGTTCAGATTTGGGACCAGCTATGGTCGTTGAAGCTTTAGGATATTACAAAAACCAATTACAAACTCATTTTGTGAGTAATGTTGATGGTGATCATGTCCATGAGGTTCTTAAAACATTAAATCCTGAAACAACGCTTTTCGTCATTGTTTCTAAAACGTTTACCACACAAGAAACCTTGTCAAATGCTACTACAATTAGACATTGGTTTTTAAAACATGCCCCTAAGAGTGCTGTTTCCAAGCATTTTGTAGCAGTATCTACAAATATTGAAAAAGTGAAGGCATTTGGAATAGATGAAAATAACATATTTCCAATGTGGAATTGGGTAGGAGGACGATTCTCGCTCTGGAGTGCTGTTGGACTATCCATTAGCTTGGCTGTTGGTTTTGAAAATTTTAATTTATTGCTTCAAGGAGCACATAAAATGGATGAACATTTCAAGACTGAAGATTTTGATAAGAATATCCCAGTGATAACAGCCCTTTTGAGTGTTTGGTACAACAATTTCTTTCATTCGGAGAGTGAAGCAGTCATTCCATACTCACAATACCTCAATCAGTTTGCCACTTACCTTCAACAAGGTATTATGGAAAGTAATGGTAAGAGTATTGATAGGAATGGCGATAAAATCAATTATCAAACAGGGACGATTATTTGGGGTGAGCCTGGAACGAATGCCCAACATGCATTTTTTCAGCTTATACATCAAGGGACCAAGCTGATACCTGCAGAGTTTATTGGGTTTGCGAAGTCACTGCATGGCGATCAAGATCATCAAGATAAGTTAATGTCTAATTTTTTCGCACAGACAGAAGCTTTAATGAATGGAAAAACCAAACAGGAGGTCATCGATGAATTGAAAGCTCAGGGGTTGTCAGAAAGTGATATTGCTACCTTAACACCTTTCAAAATATTTGACGGAAATAAACCAACGACTACTCTATTAATTGATAAACTCACTCCTGAAAGTTTAGGGAAATTAATAGCGATGTACGAGCATCGTATTTTTGTACAAGGCATTGTTTGGAATATTTTTAGTTATGATCAATTTGGTGTGGAGTTGGGCAAGCAGTTGGCGAACACGATTCTTGAGGAACTTCAAAACGAAAATGTTATCAACAATCATGACGGATCCACTTCAAACCTTATCAAATACTATAAAAGTCAGCGATAATTTTTGTTAAATACTTCTTAGCGTCGAGAGGGTGTTAGAGGAAATTTTAAGAAAATTTTAAGTATTTTTGAGAGTTCAAAATTCTTAACATTTAGGTAATCTTGTATTGTTCGTTCGGACGTACTTTTGCCGAAAATTAAAACTCTAAATAATTCTTAAACAATGAAGAAATTTTCAAAATGTTTATTGGTTTTAGTAGTCCTATTGTGCACTACCATAGCCTTTTCACAAAGCACAATCACTGGTACGATTGTAGGTTCTGATATGAATGAGCCGCTACCAGGAGCTAATGTCATCGAAAAAGGGACATCAAATGGTACCACGACCAACTTTGATGGTGAATTTTCCTTGACTACACAGGCCTCTTCTGGAGAAATTATTATCTCATTTGTTGGCTATACATCAAAAACTATTAGTTTTTCTGGAAGTCAAGATTTGGGGACTATTACCCTAACTTCAAGTGAGGTAGGATTACAAGAAGTTCAAATCATTGCGTCGGTTGCTGTAGATAGGAAAACACCTGTAGCAGTATCAACGGTACGAGCAGCAGACATTCAGTTAAAATTAGGAACTCAAGAATTTCCAGAGGTACTGAAATCGACGCCTGGTGTTTATGCAACTAAAGCTGGTGGTGGTTTTGGAGATGGACGTATTAACTTACGTGGTTTTAACTCTGAAAATGTGGCTGTTATGATTAACGGTGTTCCTGTAAACGACATGGAAAATGGTCAAGTATACTGGAGTAACTGGGCTGGTTTAGGAGATGTTACAAGTTCTATGCAAGTACAGAGAGGTCTTGGTGCGGCGAGAGTTGCAGTGCCTTCTGTTGGTGGAACTATTAACATTTTAACGAAAACCACTGATGCCGAAGAAGGAGGAAACATATTAACCACATTAGGTAATGATGGTTACAAGAAATTTGGTGTAACCTATTCAACTGGATTGATGGATAATGGTTTTGCAGCTACGGTTTCTGCAGCGAAAACAGATGGTGATGGTTACGTAAGAGGGACGCAGTTTAATGCGGTTTCTTATTTCGTGAATTTATCTAAGAAATTAAATGACCAACACAAATTATCGTTTACGGCTTTTGGTGCGAAACAACGTCACGGACAAAGACAAAATAGACACCTAATTGAAACTTACAGACAAAGTGAAGACGGCATTAGATATAACTCTGATTGGGGTTATAAAAACGGACAAGTAACTTTTATAGAAGACAACTTTTACCACAAGCCACAAATTTCATTAAACCATTACTGGGATCTTAGTGAAAACACAAATATTTCAACTGCAGCTTACGTATCCTTCGGTTCCGGAGGTGGAGGAGGAACACTAGGAAGTGATGCCGAAACTCCAGGTTTTGAAGGTGATGCTAGATTTAAGTTTACAAGTCCAGAATATCGTATTGGAAATTTAGGACCTTTAGATTTCGATCGTATTGTTGATGAAAACATTGCACATGGTGCTAATGGTTCAAGTGCGGCTTTAAGAGCATCACGTAATGACCATAATTGGTATGGTGTCCTATCAACATTGAAAACTGATTTAAGCGATGACTTAGTGTTATTAGCTGGTTTAGATTTTAGAAGTTATAAAGGAATTCACTTTAGAGAAGTCACTGATTTATTAGGTGGTCAATTTATCATAAATGAAGACAACGTCAATAATCCTTCAGGTGTCGCAAGAGTTGGAGATAAAGTCTCTTACTATAATGATGGACTTGTAGGTTGGTTAGGTTCTTTTGCGCAATTAGAGTATGATGTGAATGAAAAATTCAACACATTTATCTCATTAAACGCCTCGAACACCTCTTACAGAAGAGTCGATTATTTTCTTTACACGCCAGATGATCCTTTAAGAGAAACGGATCGCTATAATTTCTTCGGATTTGGAGCTAAAGGTGGTGCCAACTATAGACTTACCGATAAACATAACGTTTTTGTGAACTTAGGGTATTTTGAAAAAGCACCAGATTTTGATGCTGTTTTCCCAAATTTTAACAATGAAGAGATCAACTCTGAAGCTGAAAATCAGAAAATCACGAGTTTTGAGTTAGGTTATGGTTACAGAGGAGAGCGTTTATCAGCCAATGTGAATTTATATAGAACAGCTTGGAGAGATAGAACAGAGACACTTTCATTTCAATTAAGTGAAGACGAAACAGGTTTTGCTAACATTTTAGGTGTGAATGCAATTCATCAAGGTATAGAAGTAGATTTCGTTTATAAAGCTACCGATAATTTAGATATTACAGGTATGGTATCTTTAGGTGATTGGAGATGGGAAGAGGACGTGACAGACGTTAATATCCTTGACGAGGAACAAAATGTCGTTGATACCGTGAATTTGTTTATTGAAGACACACCAGTTGGTGATGCTGCTCAAACGACCTTAGCCTTAGGTCTTAATTATAAATTTGCTGCAGATACACGATTAACAATAGATTACAATTATTTTGATCGTTTGTATGCAGATTTCAATCCTAGTGATCGAGGTGATGCTGATGCTCCAGATCCATGGGAAGTTCCTGCTTACGGTGTATTTGATGCTGCGATGACTCACGGATTCTCTTTTGGTCAATTTGATGCGTCTTTAACAGCAAGAATGAATAATGTGTTTAACACAAGATATATTGCGGATGCTTTGGATGGAACAAATTCAAACGCACAAACGGCATTAGTATATTATGGTTTTGGAAGAACATTTAGTGTTGGAGCAAAACTTAAATTTTAAAAAATAGAATTATGAAAAGAATAGTTTATGTTTTAGCCATTATTGGCGCCATCTTCACAGGATGCGAACCTTTGGAAGATATTAATAACGATTTAAGTAATCAAGATAATCCTATAATTGGAAACGATGCGTTTACCATGACTTCTGATGATTATGCAGCACTTGTAGATCAAGGAGACGATGAGGAGCCAGATTACTATGAAACCTTTGAAGCCTTTAGTGATATCGAAGACGCGAAAGTGACTTTGCCTTCATTTTTAGCAGAGAGATACCCATTTTGGGGTGATGGATCTTCCGTGACTGTCAGTTTTAATTTAAATGATGGGAATCCTGAAGATGTACATGCCTTTGTGAATGCAGATGTTTATAATTTAATGTCTGACGATTACATTACGCCTTTGAGTAACGCATTTTTGCCTGCAGAAGATGCTGAAGGAGCTCTGGAAGATGTCCTAGCAGCACAATACCCATCACCTACTGAAGGACAAGTCGTACGATTAGGTTATGATGTATTTACTGAAGAGCCTGTTGCTGGCTTTGCTAATGTTTTTCAAGCAGTATTTCCAGAAAGTGTAGCAGATTTTGAATTAATTTCTGTTTCCGGACCTGATGCTTTAGGTTGGACGGAAGGTTCTACCAACGTTCAAGGTTCTGGCTTTGATGGAGGCGCAACAGCTGTTGAAGAATGGTTAATTTCTCCAGAAATTGATTTAACTGATAGTGCTAATGTGTTATTTCAGATTACTCTTATTTCAGATTACTCAAGAAATTGACTTTTTAGGTGATGCAAGTTTAATTGATATTGAGATCTCGTCTGACTATACAACAGGAGGAGATGTTATGGCAGCTACTTGGACAGCCTTTAGTTTTGATAAAACAGCTTATGGTGATATGACACCATCGCCTGATTTTGATTTTTCTGCTTTCGAAGGACAAACCATTCATATAGGTTTAAAATATAGTTCTACAGATTCAGATTCTCCAAGATGGCGTGTAGAATCTATGGCGCTTAAAGTTCCAGGGATTTCAGGTGAAACGGAAGCTAAATCTGCTTATTATCAATATGTAGAAGGTGTTTGGGAGTCCGTAGAAGGCGTATACTACTTAACTTCGGCAGACTATGACTCTATGGGTGAGGATTCAAACCAGCCAGGAGCATTTAATAACTTTAGTTCATCGGTATTACCTGAAAATTACATTCCACAGTTTTTAGCAATTAATTATCCATTTGCTCAAGAAGGTGATGAATTATTTATACTGTACAGATACTACGGAGGAAGTTCCGTTGGAACGGTAACAAAAGGGAATCTTTACACTTTTAACAACGGAAGTTGGTCTCCAGTCATATCGTCGTTGCAGTTTGGTCTTGAAAATGGCATTTGGGTACCAGATAACACGATTAGATATACAATGGTTGGTTCAGACTATACCTTGGTAGCTGCTGCTTTGATAGATACTGAAGGGTTTGAAGCTGCTGCTGGAAACCTTGATAATTTTGGTAACTTCAACCGAACTGGAAGTTCTTCTAGCTGGAGTGATGACATGATGATTACAGCTATGGGAATCGTTTTAGATAACTTAAACCCAGCAGCTGCTGAAGGACAGAAATATATTGTTACTGCTGATGTTTACAATGGTAGTGGAACAACTGAAGATTTTAACCTTATTAAAGAAGGTGGCGAGTGGATCGCTAATTAATTAAAATCCTCATATGATAAAAAAAGCCTTGAATAATTTCAAGGCTTTTTTAGTTTGTCGTGCACCAACTATTGGTCTGTTTTCCACTCAATAGACTCCATTAAGTGCTTAATGTCATTTTTTAAATACACCGCAGCAGGATAAATCGAATCGTAATTAGGTTTGGCATAAAAGTATAAAGACCCACTTAAAAAGTGTGAGGTGCTATCGGTGACATAAAACTGAGATTGAGAGGCTGCATTACCACCAACTTCATAAAACATCCCATACACATTTTGTTTCGGATTTTCATACAAGACACTCTCAATAGCATCTGCTTTGATGGTGTGTTTTTGAGTAAGATTTTGAGCATCTCTCAATAAGGTATCTAAATTTGTAGCATTAACTTCTTTGTAAGTGAGGTAAATGGTGCCTTTCATTTCAGAATAATTGATATTCACACCATAAGCATTATTAATCCCATCCAGTTTGATGTTGGAGATTTTATCGGCGAGTTCGTTTTTTTCAAAGGTAAAAGGGAGCTTCACATCCACGCGATTGTATTGAGGTTCCGGATACTCCAATCGAAGCATGGCTTTTGGTTTTGGTAAGGGATCATTGCCACAAGAATTAAAAGTAATGGCAATGAGTGGAATTAAGAATACTTGTTTGATGGTCATAACTGGCCTTGTTTATTTTAGAATGGTAAACTTTACCTGTTTGATTCGTTTTTTATCAATGGCTTCAATAGTAAAAACGTAATTTTTAAAATTTATTTTACTATGACGTCTCGGGAATATCCCAGAGATTTCTAATACAAAACCTGCAATCGTTTCTGCTTCTCCTTTGTAATCCTCAAAATCAGATTCGTCCTCCAGTTTTATAATTTTATAAAAATCCTTTAATGTGGTCTTTCCTTCAAAGGAGTAATTGTAGTCATCAATTTTCGTAAACACGACATCGTCGTCGTCAAACTCATCACTAATGTCGCCTACAATCTCTTCGATGACATCTTCCAAAGAGACCACACCAGAAGTACCACCATACTCGTCCACTACAATAGCTAGATGGACTTTCTTTTCTTGAAATTCGACCATGAGGTCGTCCAGTTTTTTATTTTCAGGTACAAAGAAGGGATCACGAAGTAGAGTCGTCCAATCAAACTGCTTTCTTTCAATATAAGGCAACAGGTCTTTGATATATAAAATACCCGTCACATTGTCTATACTGTCTTTGTAAACAGGAATCCGCGAGTAGCCATTTTTAATAACTTCTGGGATGATATCAATGTATTTGGTATCCTCATTTAGTGCAAAAATATCTATTCTAGGTCGCATCACTTGTTTGGTGTCTGTGTTACCAAAGGATACGATACCTTGGAGGATTTTATGTTCTTCTACTGTGGTATCACCATCTGTGGTAAGTTCTAATGCTTGGGATAATTGATCCACACTAAGATTGGATTTTTGTTTTCCTAATTTATTATGAATACCCAATGTAATGCTGCGCATAGGTAAACTAATAGGTGAAAAAATGACATCTAAAACTTTTAATGGAACAGCCATAAAAAGAGAGAATTTCTCTCTATTTCTACTCGCATATATCTTTGGGATGATTTCTCCGAAGAGTAGAATTAAAAAAGTAATGACTACAACCTCCAATAAGAATCTTGCCCAAGCAATCTGTACATTCTCGAATAAAGTTTCTCCTAAGTAGGCAAACAAAATAACAATGCCAATATTGATAAAGTTGTTGGCAACAAGAATGGTGGCTAGTAGCTTTTTCGGTCGACGTAATAATCTTGAAATGATCTCAAATTTAGACGCATTCGTTTCCAATCCAACATCAATATCAGATTTGGTAAGCGAGAATAAGGCGACTTCAGCACCAGAAATTAACGCCGAACACATCAATAAAACAAGAAGTAAAACCAACCCGAAAGCAAAAGAAGCGTCTAGGTTGAGTGTGGTGATTATTAAACTCGTGGGCTCAGGATCCAAGGTAAATAATTTAAGTTTGGTTTAGTTAAAATGGTAAGTCATCGTTATCCTCAGTCACCGGTTGCGAATTCGATCCGTTGCCACCTTGATTCTGAGTTGGCGAATGCGATGTATTTTCTTGACTTCCCTGACTTTCACTTTTAGTGGTTAAAAAGGTAAAATCTGTACATTGGATTTCAGTAGAGTAGCGATCTGCACCTTTATCATCCTGCCATTTTCTGGTTTTTAAGCGACCCTCAATGTAAACTTTGTCACCTTTTGATAAATATTTTTCGCAAATTTCTGCCGCTTTATTTCGAACCACAATATTGTGCCATTCAGTATTGGTGACACGTTCATTAGTTTGCTTATTCGTATAGGTTTCATTCGTTGCCAAAGGGAATCGGCCAACACAATTGCCGCCATCAAAATAATGCATCTTTACTTCATCTCCTAAATGCCCAATAAGCATCACTTTATTCAATGTTCCTGACATAATCGTTTTTGTTTAAGATGACAAAATTAAGCATTTTGAAATCACTGTATTAAAAGTATGAAAAAATTATGAGTTATTTAAGGGCTTAAATCAAATGCTTCTATAAAGTTACTGATTAAAATAGGTGTTGGGTACCTGTTTATTTCTGAAATAGGAATGCCCTGTTTTGGGAGTTTGGGCATAGTAATAATCCAAAATTTTGTAAACAAATGCTGATGCGATAATTTATGTACAATAGGTTCACTATTATATAAACTGTATTGAAAGTCTGTGTCTTTAAAGAATGACTGAACCTGCCTATGACTTTTAAAAGCATCGATGTCGATTGGCCTTTCTGTCTCAATTAATGGAAACTGATAAAGGTTTTGCCAAATACCTTTGGAACGCCTTTTTTCAAAAAGAATCTGTCCATGATCAGAAATCACTACCAAAAAGTTAAAATGTTTCTTAGCGACTTTAGTTTTCTTGAGTTTCACAGGTAATTCTGAAATGCTCCCTTTTTGTAGAGCTTGACAACTATGCTTAAGCGGACAAACGGTACAATCAGGATTACTTGGCTTACATTGTATAGCGCCAAATTCCATAATCGCTTGATTGTAATCACCAGGATGCTGCTCATCTATTAAGGTACTTGCCAAGGCTTTAAACTCTTTGATACCTTTTGTTGAATTAATAGGTGTGTCAATACCAAAATAGCGTGATAAAACACGGTAGACATTCCCATCAACAACTGCACAAGGTTCATCAAAGCATATTGAGGCAACGGCACTTGCGGTATAATCACCAACACCTTTCAATTTTAAAAGATCGTTATACGTGTTAGGAAATATGCCATGGAGTTCGTTTACAATGAACTTGGCTGAAGCGTGTAAATTTCGAGCTCTAGAGTAATAACCTAAGCCTTGCCAAAGTTTTAAAACGGACTCTTCAGGAGCCTTAGCAAGATCAAAAACGGTCGGGAATTGGGTAACAAATGCTTCATAATAGGGTAAACCTTGCTTAACTTGGGTTTGCTGCATGATGATTTCCGATAACCAAATATGATAGGGGTTTTTAGTAGATCGCCATGGTAAGCTTCGTTTATTTGCTGAATACCAGCGTGTTAAAATTTCTGTAAAATTCATTTAAAAGTCTAAATATTTACAAAAATAAATCTTTACAAGGTTAAATTTTAATTAATTACGCTTGAAATATTGAAATTAAATTACCTATATTTGCAACCCTTATAATTAATAGATAACCCTAAAAATTAATAACAATGACAAAAGCTGATATAGTAGCGAAGATTTCTGATAAATTAGGAATTGAAAAAGGAGATGTACAAGCAACAGTTGAAACATTTATGGAAGAAGTTAAATCTTCTTTAGAAGGTGGAGATAATGTATACTTAAGAGGTTTCGGAAGTTTTATCGTTAAGACTAGAGCTGAAAAAACAGGACGTAACATTTCAAAAAATACAACGATAAAAATACCTGCACACAATATACCTGCATTTAAACCTGCTAAAGTATTTGTTGAAGGTGTTAAAACTAACGTTGAAGTCAACTAAACATATTATAAAACAAATATTAATTTAAAAAAGACTTATTTATGCCAAGTGGTAAAAAAAGAAAAAGACACAAGGTAGCGACGCATAAGCGTAAAAAACGTAGACGCGCTAATCGTCACAAAAAGAAATAAATTAAGAAAAGTAGTTTTTTAACTACTTTTCTTAATTTTAACAACAACGTTCTTTGATATAGAATTCATGAAATTATTGCGTTTACCTTCGCAATACATGAGTTTGCTGGATTATATATCCTGTGTCAAAATAAAGTAATATCCATCTATTTTGAAATGAATCAAAATGGATTAAAATGAACAACATGGAAAAAGAATTGATTATAAGATCGAGTTCTGATATTGTTGATTTTGCCTTATTAAAAGATGGAAAACTTATCGAATTACACAAGGATGAAGATGATAACAACTTTGCCGTTGGTGATATATTTATTGCCAAAATACGCAAGGCAGTTCCTGGACTAAATGCTGCATTTGTTAATGTAGGTTATGAGAAAGATGCATTTTTGCATTATCATGATTTAGGTCCAAAATTACCTTCTCTTTTAAAATTCGTTAAACGTGTAAGCGCAGGTAGACATACCGATTTTTTACTGAAAAATTTTCAGTTTGAGAAAGATATTGACAAAAACGGGAGCATTGCTAACGTTTTAAAATCAAATCAATCTCTATTAGTACAAATAGTAAAAGAGCCAATTTCAACCAAAGGACCTCGTATTAGTAGCGAGTTGTCCATTGCTGGTCGTTATATTGTTTTGGTACCCTTTTCGGATCGCATTTCGATTTCTCAAAAAATCGAATCGAAAGAAGAAAAAGAGCGTTTAAAACGCTTGGTAAGAAGCATAACACCTAAAGGTTTTGGCGTTATTATTCGTACAGTCGCAGAAGGCAAAAAAGTGGCCGAGCTCGACAAAGATTTACAGAATTTGCTGAATAGATGGACAGCAATGTGTAAAAAATTACATAAGGCCCATCATCCGAGTAAGGTCTTGAGTGAAATGAACAAAGCCTCTTCTATTTTAAGAGATATTTTTGACGATTCATTCTCAAGCATTACCGTAGATGACGAAGTGCTTTATGGACAAATTAAAGATTACGTGCAAGAGATTGCACCTGCTAAAGAATCAATCGTTAAGATGTATAAAAATGGCGTACCACTTTATGAAAAGTTCGGAATCGAACGTCAAATCAAAACATCTTTTGGTCGTACAGTCTCTATGGCAAGAGGGGCTTATTTGGTTATTGAACATACCGAAGCGATGCATGTGATTGATGTGAATAGTGGAAATCGATCCAACAAAGAAAAAAATCAAGAAGACACTGCTCTAGAAGTTAATTTAATTTCTGCGTCAGAAATTGCCAGACAGTTACGACTACGTGACATGGGAGGCATCATCGTCGTAGATTTTATCGATATGGGACGAGCAGAGAATCGAAAAAAATTGTACAATCATCTTCGTAATGAAATGAATGATGATAAGGCAAAGCACAAGATTTTGCCACCTAGTAAATTTGGTTTGGTCCAAATTACCAGACAACGTGTTCGACCAGAACGCAACATTAAAACAAAAGAAGAAAATCCAAACGGCGTGGCCGGAGAAGAAATTGAAGCACCAATTAAAGTGATTCAATCTATCACCCAAGACCTCGAAAGGCTTTTCAAAAAAGACTATAAAAAGATCACGCTTAATGCGCATCCATTTATAGCAGCCTTTATCACCAAAGGGTTTCCATCAGTACGTTCTAAGTGGTTCTTAGAACACAAAAAATGGGTAAAAGTGTTACCTAGAGATGCTTACACATATCTTGAATATCATTTTTTTGATAAAAATGGTAAGGAAATCAAATAATATCTTAAAACCCCTTTTCGTCTAACGGAAAGGGGTTTTTGTTTTTGAAAAATTTAATTATTATTTGGAGGAGGTGGAGGAATATGTCTAAAAACACTGAATATTATTCTTAACTGCAAGTCTTCTTTTATTTCATTGTTAATTTCACCAAATACTTTAGTCAAATTAGCTAAAGACTCTTTTAGAACTTCAGCACTATCATCTAACTCAAGAGTGATTTCAACTACCGCTTTTTGTGATGATTTAGGATAACGAAAATTTTGCCCATTATTTGTATAATGTCTTTTCAGTATAGTTTTTAATCTTGAGATTTTATGACCTGAATCAATCAATATTGAATCTTTAGTTATTGAAAGCACATTCCTTTTTTTTAATTCAACTAACACTAAAGGAATAATTATCTTTTCGAAACCATTTTCATCTTTAAATGTAATTAAAGTTCTTTTTTGATTTTTAAAATTAGTGTTTACCAAACTATTAATATCTTTAAAATTCAGTGATGAATTTTGAAGATTTAAGTTAATAGTTTCTTTATTCTGATATTGGTTTTTATGTGGATAATATTTAATATCACTATTTTGATTTTTACAACCTATTACTAAAAACGAAAAGGCTATGATGTATGTATTAATTAATCGCATATTTCACTATAAGATATTATAATATTTCTATAATTTTCATAATCGTCAGAAAGAGGATCCATTCCTAAAAAATTGTTAGCATCCCATCTTCTTAATCCATCCCAAGCAAATGAAGTGTAATAATTTTGTTGGTAGCTGTAATTATCAAATTGCCTCAAAGCAGAAGTAATTGGACTTATATAATTTTCAGTCATATATACGTGCTCAATATTACCCGTACTAGTTGTGTCTTTATAGTATTTATATTGTTCAAATAATCGTGGACGATCATTAACATCTTCACCACTTTGATGTAGTTCAACAAATCTAGCAATTTCAGCATGAATAGCCTCGTGCATGGACATATTTGAATAATAACTTGCCAACAGGTTTAAAATATTGCGTTGTTGCTTCTCGACAAGAGGCAAAGATTATATTTATCAAGAAACAATGTAATTTGTAGTGCTTTTTATCCGTAGCTATTTAATGACTTGCATAAAAAGAATATAAATTTTTAATCAAAATTTATCAAACTGTTTTAGTTAGTAAAGTACAATGGAGATGTTTGTTGGTTGAAAACAGATATGCTTTTACAGTTGAATGACCTTTTTAAGTGTATATTGATTTGGTTGTTCTTCTAAGACATAAATATAAACTTTGGAGTAACTTAAAAACTTTGATATGCTATATGTATGCGAAAATATAAGTTTGTCTTCTAAGTATATGGGCGATGAAAATGAGTGACCGAAACCATCCTTGACTAAGCTTATTTGAGCGTCCAATTGAGAACTATTAAATTCATTTTCATGACTTAAAGCTCTAGCAATTTTAGACTTTTCCTCTGTACTGAAAGTTGCTGTAAGTGACTCATAGTTCAAGCTTTCCATGAACAGCGTATTACGCTCTTTAAAATATAATTTATTGCTAAACCTACTTATCCTTTTTTTATAAGTTTCAATATCCTTTTCTGTGAATTTTCCGCTAGAGATATAAGCTTGGTATAAATCGTTTCTTTTACCTGTTAAAAAAGGATTGTTATCAATGATGTCATTGATAGCTTGATAATAAAAATCAGGACTGTTTGGTATGTTTGATGTTGATTTACAAGCAACAAAAAACAGAATTAAAACAGCATTAATCGCAAGGTTGACCTTCCGCCAATGGAGCAAAATTTGTAGTTTCATAGTCTATGATATCTTCGATTGAATCTTGAAAATCTTGTTCTAATAAAGTAAAGTTTAGAGTGTCCCCTAAACCAGTCCATGCCAATGCCTCGTAATGAAAATCATTGGCATCATATCCTCTGTATATACCATAAGATTTAATTTCTGTTGCAATATCTTCTACAATATCTGAAATAGCCTCATGCCCCAAAAATTCTAAATCTTCTGGATTGTACTCAGGGTTTTCATTTATAATCCAGTTGGCCCTATAATTAGCATACTCTTCAACAAGATATGAAAGATTTACGTTATCATTATCAATATCAATCATTTCATTTTCCAATAATATTGTTAAAATCGCATGTAAATTTTCATGTAAACCAATCGAAAAAATCATTAAATCTGTTGCCTGGTTAATGAAAGCATTGTTGAAGGTAATACTAATATTATTGACGTTATTGTTATTATCAAAGTCACTGATGGTATTAGCACAAATAAGTTGTCCTGGAGGACTTTCTAAATCGCCAGTTTTATATGTCAAACTTATATTTGGATTGTTATTAAATAAAAATTGAATACTATTACTAATATCACCAAAACCGTTCGTTGAATTTAAAACTATTGATTTTTCACAATCTCGATCATTCCAAGATGCATCAAAAATTATTTTATTTTCAAAATCCACTACACCATGATCTTCAATTGCATTTATAGCTAATTGCATGAATGCCCTTGATTCCTCATTACAATTGCCATTTAAGTAGTTATGAATATCCGCAATGATGGTATAATCATCAATGTTATTAAACCACTCGGTACTATAATCTTCTCCAAGACAGTTCTCAATGTCTGTTAGCATGGCATCTAAATTAACTAAAACTGCCACAGGGCCATCACAAGGATTTTCACTTATTCTTGCCTCAGACATTTGTCGGTTAACACTGCCATCACAATCCCAGATATAAATATAGCTAGAACCAACTCCAGCTCCGCAGTCAGACGCGTTATGAGGTTCTTCAGAGGTATCACCAGTCATTTCTTGAACGGGACAAGGCATATAAATTGTATTAGTAAGTGTGCAAGGTTGCCAATCGGGTCCACCATCAATCCAACTACCACCACCAGTATCGTCCGTACTCGACTGATAATCATTCCCTCCATAACCTTCACCACCTCCTGATGTGTCGGTGCTGTCAACATTGGGGTCTTCATCCACCGGATCAAAAGGTTCTTCATCATTACATGGAGAACTCTCTCCATTTATTTCCGTAAAAATACCGTGATTTACAAAAGTAGTTCCCACAAGTTGACCTTGGTCATCATACGTTTCTATTGAACCACTAAAAACAGACATGTCTATAGTATTAGAATCAGTTAAAGTAGGTTTATCGTCAAATAAATATTTTAGAAAATATTCGTATTGTTGGTCTTCACTCATAACAATAACGATGTTAATCAAGCTATTCGGGTCGTCATTCCCAATGATACTGAGGATGTGCTTTGCATTTGAATCGTTGTACACGACAATTTCTTTTGAAGTGTCTACAGTTCCCATAGAAGATTCTCTTGATGTAATAGGATTGTCAGATAGTGCTATTCGGTCTTTTTTTAAGGTGACGTGAAGCGTATGATTTGTCTTAAAATTCAGATAGTTAACAACGTCACTTGTAACGTCGTTGCCTACATTGATTCTAATATTTGAATTAAAATTTTCCTGCTGCGAAGTCTCTGAGTCTTCAAATACTTCTTTTTGACAACTAAAAGTCATCAATAACATCCCTAAAAATAGGAATGCATACTTACATAAGTTTTTCATGTATTAATAGTTTAAATTATTTGATACAAATGTCAACCACATTAATAATCAACTATTAATTACTTAGGGTTTCTAAATATAGATTATAATCTACAAATAAAAACATATTTCGTACAAAACTTATTAATTATGGTTAAATTTTGGTTAACTAAGTTCTAAGGCGCAGGATTTGGGATGCTCGCATGTATCTCATTGATAGCCTTTAAGATATCTTCACTCAACTGTATATCGACACTGTCAATATTTTCTTCTAATTGTTCCAATGTCGTGGCACCAATGATGTTACTCGTTACAAATGGTCTGTCGGTTACAAAGGCTAATGCCATTTGTGCTAAGGTCATAGCATTCGCTTCGGCGATTTTAAGATATTGTTTGGTGGCTTCGGTGGCTTGCTCACTGCTGTATCGCGCAAATCTTGGAAATAGCTTTAATCTCGCATTATCGCCTGCTGTTCCTTTAATATACTTTCCGGATAACACACCAAATGCCATTGGTGAGTACGCCAAAAGCCCAATGTCTTCACGTATGGCAATTTCGGCCATATCACCTTCAAACACACGATTTAGTAAAGAGTATGCATTTTGAATGGTGATCATTCGAGGTAAGTCATGAGTGTTTGATTCCTCCAAATAGCGCATGGTTCCCCAAGCTTTTTCATTGGAAATACCTACCTGTCTTATTTTACCTGACTTGATTATGTTATCTAAGCTTTGCAGAACCTCATTGAAATTATCCTCCCATGCGTCTTTGGGATTGTGTTTGTAATCCCGTGTTCCAAAAGTGTTCGTATCGCGCTCAGGCCAATGCAATTGATAGAGGTCGATATAATCGGTTTTCAAACGTTTTAAACTTTGATTCACGGCATCGTTTAATGCTGCCTTACTAAAACCATTGGTTCTAATATGTGCTGTGTAATCTCCCGGACCAGCAATTTTGCTTGCCAAGACTACTTTATCGCGATGTCCTGTTTTTTGAAACCAATTCCCTATGATGCGTTCCGTATCTGCGTAACGTTCAGCCGTGGCAGGCACTGGATATAATTCTGCCGTATCGAAAAAGTTAACACCTTTATCTAAGGCCATATCCATTTGGGCAAAACCTTCATCTTGGGTGTTTTGATTGCCCCAAGTCATCGTGCCTAGACAGATTTTACTAACTTTAATGTCGGTTTTTGGAAGTGTGGTATATCTCATAGTTGGTGTCGTTTTTAAAAGAGGTATAAATATAAAAAGACCTTTCAGCAAACATCTCGCGGAAAGGTCTAAATCTATGTTAAGGTTTTATTATCAGACATTGAATTAAATCGTTCAAACTAAAAATGGGTTTAAATATCATTCAATAGTTTTGAAATTTCATCCAATTTTGGTGTAAGTATGACTTCAATACGACGGTTTTTTGCTTTTCCCTCAGCAGTAGCATTGCTCGCTATTGGTGCATATTCACCACGACCTGCAGCTGTGAGGTTTTCGGGATTTATGGCTGTATTTTCTCTTAAGATGTTCACGATGGCTGTCGCGCGTTTGGTGGATAAATCCCAATTCCCACTGAGTTGTGCGTTGCCTTTGTAAGGCACGTTATCTGTGTGTCCTTCGATGAGTATCGCAATCTCTGGATTGTCAGCTAAAACAGCTCCAAGTTGTTTAACAGCCTGTTTTCCTTGGGTTCCAACAGCCCAACTACCAGATTCAAACAATAACTTATTCTCCATAGAGACATAGACTTTGCCATCGCGTTGCTCTACGGTAAGACCTTTACCTTCAAAATTGGTCAATGCTGTGGAAATGGCGTTCTTTAGTTTGGTCATTGCGGCATCTTTGGAAGCAATTACTTGTTCTAATTCAGCCACACGTTGCGATCGCGATTCTAATTCTTTTTTAAGCTTTTCTAGGCGTGCATTTTCTGCAAGTATGGCTTGCTCTTTTGCTTCCAACTGCGCCAGTAACTCTCTGTTCTTTTTAGAATTTGCAGCAATAGCGGCACTGCTGTTTTTCTCTAGGGCATCGTAAGAAGCCTCTAGATTTTCATGTTCGTTAACTAATGCTTTGTATTCGCTTTCCCATTGGTTTTTATTAGCAATGGCATTATCGTAATCATCCTTTAGACTACTGAGTTCGTTGTTTGCTTTGTTCAATGCAGATTTTAAATCGGCATTTTCATCGGCTAATTGGCGATTTTCTATTTTCAAGTCGGCATATTTGTCCTCTAAATCGGTATAGATTTTTTTAGAGACACAAGAGGTAGTTAGACAAAGTGTAAGTGCTATTAATGACAATTTTCTAATCATGTTGTGTATGTTAAGTTGTATTTAAATTAATGATCAATTTCTACTAAAATAGGGCAGTGGTCACTGTGAACCGCTTCTGTTAAGATAACGCTGCGTTTTATTTTTTCTTGTAATGGTTCGGTTACCATGCCATAATCTAAGCGCCAGCCTTTATTATTGGCTCTGGCATTAGCTCGATAACTCCACCAGCTATACTCTTGACGTTCGGGATGTAGGTATCTAAAGGAATCTATAAAACCACTATCAATAAACTCACCAAGCCATTGTCGTTCTTCGGGTAAAAATCCTGAAACACCTTTCATTTTTGGATTGTGGATGTCAATTTCCTCATGACAAATATTATAATCGCCACAGACTATCAAATTTGGGCGCTCTTCACGTAACTCATTGAGATATTGGTGGATCATATCCATATATTCAAACTTATGGGATAATCGTGCGTCGTTAGTGCCTGAGGGTAAATACATACTCATTATGGATAGTCCATTGAAATCAGCTCTCAAATTTCGTCCTTCAAAGTCCATGGATTCGATTCCGGTGCCATATTCCACATGTTCAGGTTCCGTTTTACTAAAAATAGCGACACCGCTGTAGCCTTTTTTTTGAGCGCTAAACCAATAGTGATATTTGTAACCAGCGTTTTCAATGGCTTCAATATCCACTTGCTCTTTCATGGCTTTAATTTCTTGTAAACAGACCACATCAGGATTGGCATTGCGCAACCAATCGATCAAACCTTTATTCATGGCGGCTCTGATACCATTAACGTTGTAGGATATAATTTTCATAGTAAGAAATTAGAATTACTACAAAAATATAAAAGTCCTGCTTTAAAAACAGGACTTTAGGATTATTCTATAACACCTCCTCTAATATAAAACACATTATATGGTGGATCTGAATTTCCTTCTACAACAATCGACTTTTCAATATTGCCTATTTGGTTAGGTTTGAAAAGTAATTCAATAGTTGCTACCTCATTTAAATAAATACTATCTCTAGTGTATTCCGTTGTTGTACAACCACAACTTGTTCCAACTTTTGAGATTTTAAAAGGGACTTTAGATATGTTCTTTATTTTAAATATAAATGATGCGCTATCACTCATTGAAATTGAACCAAAATTAAATTCTTTGTCAATTATTTCTACTTTTGCTATTGTAGATTTCTCGGTTGATTTTTTACAAGATTGAAAAATTATAAGGGTTAAAATAAAGATTGCCTTGTAATAGTTATTCATTGGTTATTTTTTTAATTATTTTATGTATATCGTTTTTTCCTTTAGATTCATAAACAAGTCTGCCATTATATTTAATTGTTTCATTATCAATAATTAAAGCTGTAGGAAAACTTTTAATATCTAACTTTTTTGCTTCATCATACGCCATTGATAAAACAGGAAATTTGAAGTTTAAACTTTCTGTAAATTCTTTTGCATTGAAATTATTCTCTTGATCTCTGATCCACGGAATATTTACTGAATAAATTTCATATTTATTTTTATTCTCATCGTAAAACTTTTGAAATTTTGGAAAGTCTTTAATACAAGGTGCACAGGCGGAATTCCAAAACTCTAATATTACTAACTTACTATTACTTCTTTCTAATAGATTAAGGTTGTCTCCATTGAACTTCAAATTTTGACTTATTGGAACATTTATAAGACTTTGTTGATACGTTATTTCAGTTGAATATTTTGGGTAGTAATAATAACCAAACATAAAGACAAGCAATGAAATTAATAGTTTTGGTAAAATACTTTTATATGACAGGAAGTATCCAAGGGTTCCTGCCAATAATACTGATGTTCCTAATGGAAATAATTTAGGACTCCAATTATAGATAGGGAAGAATAAGTAAATTAGTATTCCAGGAATTAATATTATTAAAATTTTAAAAAGCCTGACTTTTTTAGTATCAGACTTTTTAAAAGATAATATTGGTATTAGAAAATAGATACAGAATAAAACACCAACATATACTCTGTAAGGCACTTTATCGATAAAAGCTGGCATTAGTGCTAATACGATGAATAATACAATAGATAGTACTAGCGCAATAAAATACCTTAATTTTAAAATACTCATAATTTAATATCTATTCTAACAAGACCCGTCACAACGTTCCAACCAGAACCAACCGCAACCTCCAGTATCCTCTTCCCAATCTCCGTTATCATTGATGCTGCCAGGCACTTGACAAAAACTGCTTTCACAATCAACGGTGGTTGTTGTTACGGATACATCTGTTAAGCCTACAGTTGTTTGAACTTCTTTTGTACATTTGAAAAAACCACCTTCATGACATTTGCAGTCCGATTGTCTATTCATAGTTTCAGATGTGTTTTCTTTATTTTGATAGTGTGTTGCAGCGATTATATTCATTTCCTCAATAGAAAAATGATTTAGCGCTCTTTTTGACCAATCATTAATAAATATTGTTTTAAAATATTCAGAATAGTCGTTATCCAGGTAAACAGAACTATTGAAATTTGACTTTAATTCTTTTATCAATAACGTTTGCTCTTTGCTCAAACTATTATTTTCTATAAAATCATTTATAAAAAACATTCGATAAAAATATTTCTCTTCGTGATTCAATAATCTAAATGCAATCCGCTGAGAACTTTCCTCTAGATTCTTTAAATTTTCAATTTTTACTAAATCAATTTTTAATGATTTTTCTTGAGATTCAATTTCGCTTACTTCACACGATTGAAAAATAAGTGCTAATACGCCATAAAATAATAGTAATTTTTTCATAAAATTTTAAGTTTAAATGGTTTTTAGTAAAACTCAAAAAAAAAAAATTAATTGTCAAAATTCTATTTTATTATTTTTCAATTTTAGTAAAATTTACGGTTTTTCCGTAATTATCATGATGACTTTTCCTGCGTTTTAAAATTTGACTAATAGAAATGAGTTTTGAGGATCAATAGTAAAATATTTTCTTTTTATAAGAGTTATTTTTACAGAATGAAAATTGCTTTATCACTTATTTGTTTTTTGATGTCTTTTTGTGCTTTGGCGCAGGAAGGATTGTCTAATTACAGAACTAAAAAAGTAGCGGTTTCAGATACTATTCAAATTGATACCGTGAGCATAAATTCTAGTCGATTGGTCATCCGACGAAAAGATAACACCCTTATAGATAGTTCGTTTTATCAAGTTGATTTTTCAAAAGCATTACTCACGTTTAAAAAGCCAATTGATACCGATTCCATCGAGATTGATTATTTGCGCTATCCCGATTTTTTAACACGGAAGTATGCGCAATTAGACGATAAGATTATTGTTAAAAATACAGACAACCTCCAGACATTGTACAAGCTGAACCAATCCACACTACAAAATAAATTGACACCATTTGATGGTTTAATGACCTCTGGAAGTATCTCAAGAGGTGTGACTGTGGGGAATAATCAAAACTCGGTTTTAAACAGTGAATTGGATTTGCAAATTTCAGGAAAGCTAAGTGATAAAGTATCTTTGAGAGCATCCATTCAAGATGCCAACATTCCTTTGCAAGAAAGTGGCTATTCTCAGCGTTTGGATGAATTTGATCAGGTCTTTATTGAACTGTTTAGTGATTCGTGGAATATTAGAGCAGGAGATATTGACTTGATCAATACCGATAGCTATTTTGCAAGTTTTACGAAGCGTGTACAAGGCTTACAAGTGAGTGCCGAATTTGATGGCGAAGCGTCCAAAACGACGGCTTTTGCTTCGGGAGCTTTAGTGCGCGGCCAATTTACAACGAGTAAGTTTACGGCTCAGGAAGGTAACCAAGGTCCCTACAAGTTAACAGGTCCTAACAATGAATTATTTGTACTCATCGTTTCTGGCAGTGAGACTGTTTATGTGAATGGTATTCCCATAGAACGTGGCGAGAATAAGGATTATATCATCGATTATAATGCTGGTGAAATTATTTTTAATGCGACGTTTCCCATAACTTCTGAAATGCGAATTACAGTAGATTATCAATTTAGTGATCGTAATTATTCGCGTTTTACAGTATTTGGAGGCGGTGCTTATGAGACTGAAAAATTCAAAATGGGCGTCTCGGTTTATTCCGAAGCAGATGCCAAAAACCAACCGTTACAGCAAAATCTATCTTCCGATCAAGTTGCGATTCTTTCTAATGCTGGAGATGACGTCGATTTGATGGTGGCACCGTCCGATACACCTCAAGCTTACGATGAAAACCGAATTCTCTATCGAAAGGAACTAGTAAATGGCGAAGAGATATTTGTCTTTTCTAATAATCCGGACGATGAACTATTTAATGTGAGATTTACATTGGTAGGTGCGAATCAAGGGGATTATGTGTTGGTAAATAGCAATGCGGTAGAAAATATTTATGAGTATGTAGCGCCAGCAAATGGTATTCCACAAGGGAATTATGCGCCAATTGTTAGACTGATTGCTCCAGAGAAATTGCAAATAGCCGTTGCCAATGGCACTTATAAGCCTTCAGAAAAAACCAACATATTTTTTGAACTAGCAGGAAGTAAAAATGACCTTAATTTGTTTTCGGGTTTGGATGATAGTAATAACAATGGCTTCGCAGGGAAGTTAAAGGTCAATCAAAATATTATAAAATCGGATAGTATATGGAATATGAATGTGACTGTTGATGCCGATTTTATTCAGAAGAATTTTAAGACCATTCAGCGTTTATATCGCGCAGAATTTAACCGAGACTGGAATCTCGAAAACCCTATTGGAAATCAAGCATTACTGTCGGCTGGCATTGACTTAATTCATTCAAAAAAAGGTCTGGCTAATTATACATTTGAACACCTGAATTACGCTGAAAACTTTAATGGAAATCGCCATAATATTTTGGCTAATCTCAAATTAAATCGATTCGGAATTTATTCAAATTCTAGTGTTCTAAATAATAGCAGTAGTCTATCTACCTCACGATTTGTGCGCTCTTTCAATAGGGTGACTTATCACCTAAAAAAGCAATGGGTGGGCACTAAAATAGCTTTAGAAAGTAACGAACAACGTGATAAAGTAACCGATTCTTTGACGAATTTAAGTCAGCGTTTTCATTCTTACGAAGTATTTACAGGTTATGGTGATAGTACTGGCGTTTTTATAGAAGTAGGTTATAAGTATAGAGTGAATGATAGTTGACGATTAAACGCTATTAAGCGAGTCAATACATCAAGCACCTACTACTTAAAATCAAAAATCATTCAAAATGAAATGACCAATCTGGGGATATATGCCAATTTCAGAAAATTAAAAAATGAAGATCCTGAACTAAAAGATGAAAGTTCATTGAATTCCAGAGTGAATTTTAGTCAAAAATTATGGAATAATTTGATCCTTTGGAATACCGTGTTTGAGACAAATTCAGGAACCTTACCGCAACAAGA
>JAAEZI010000001.1:77081-206390 GCA_018222915.1 Algicola sp.
AAGTTTTGGTCCCATTTTTACAATCAGACGTCGTTTTTGATTGATCGCAAGAACCGAAGAGAAGGGGCAGAGTTCGATTTAAATCCGTTCTCAACAGATGAGGAGAATCAACTAGGATTGAATAAGAGCATTCGGAATGTGTTGTTTTTTAATAGAGGTAAACAACGCTACACCACATCTTACACGTTTTTAACGAATACCAATAGATCGACCTTATCTATAGGTTTTCAGGAAAACAGACTGCGAAGTCACCAACTGAATTTTAATCATAAGTTTGCAGAAAGCTGGTTACTGAATTTACAAAGCAGTTTTGAAGCCAATGAAAGTTTGAACGAAAATTTCATATCGCGGAACTATCAACTGGATGAGTGGCGCTTTCAGCCTAAATTGTCATACATATTCAACGAAAATGCGCGCTTTGATGTGTTTTATCAGTACACATCTAAAGATAATACGACGGGTGCTATGGAGCAATTACTCCAAAATAACTACGGCTTATCATTTACCTATAACAAGGCGAATAAATTGGCATTGACTGGAGAGGTCAACTTTTTTAAGAATGAATTTGTAGGTAATGCAAATACGCCAGTTTCCTATCAAATATTGGAAGGTCTGCAACCAGGGAATAATTTTACATGGAGTTTATTAGCACAAAAGAAATTGACCAAGTTCTTAGATTTAAACTTGAATTATTTTGGAAGAAAGACCGAAACGAGCAAAACTATTCACACTGGAACGATACAATTAAAGGCTTATTTTTAATTTTTGATGAATTTGAAAACTGTGGAACTTGACTGATGCGTAACAATGCTAATGAGATACATTCCAGATTCTAATTGAGAAACGTCTAGGGACTCTATGTTTGAGCCGTTCTGTACTTCAAAGATGTGTTTTCCTTTAAGATCAGATATTGAGATTGATTTAATGTCTGAATGTGATCTACTTGAAATAAATAATTGGTTGCCTACCGGATTTGGGTAGATCGACAATGATGGAGCGTTTAATTCTTGAACAGACAACAATGAGTCGCCTTCCGTGATGTTGAGTGTTTGGTTAGCATTGACATTATAGAATATATCTTGGGCACCACTAGGCCAAAGTATTTTTACATAATCGGCTTGCGCATGAGTCCCTAAACCAAAAAACTCTGAGCCTGAATTTTGAGACATATAGCCTTCACCACAATGTGTAAACCGAAATTGTTTTTCGCCATTAATAGAAATTTCAATTTTAGACCCAATCGCGTCCCTATTGCTGAGTGTTCCTTCTAAGTTAATTTTTAACCAGTTATTTGATGATGTGGTTTCGTTACTCCAGATGCAAATATTTTGATCGCTACTATTGGTAACTACAAAATCAGGAAAACCGTCATTATTGATATCTCCTATGGCATTACAATAACTATTAAATTCATCATTATAAAAACCTGCTGAAGAAGGAATGCTGAAATTGCCATTAGATTGCTCATAAAATGCGGCCGAGTTTAAAACAGGGTTTAAATAGAGAGAGCCACTAACGTACAAATCTAAATCGGTATCGTTGTCTACATCTAAAAAAATGGCGCCCCAACCAGTACTTCCAAATTCACATCCTGTAGCTACAGCCATATCTGTGAAGGTTTCATTGCCATTGTTCAATAATAAAGCACTGTTACCTGTATTTGTTACATAGATATCAATCCAACCATCATTATTGTAATCCCCTACAGTGGTGGTCATGGCATTAAATGCTAAGTCGGTATTTGAGAAGGCACTAATATCACTAAAAGTACCATCGCCGTTATTTCGGTAAAGTTGATTGAGAATATAAGCCTTATCGGTTGAGCTATAGATGTCCAACCAACCATCATTATTAATATCTAAAAACACCGAGCAAAATGTTTGGTGTTTAAAAGGATCGATTCCGGCACTAATTGACACATTAGTAAACGTCCCATCACCATTATTCTTAAACAGATAATTGGGTGTGGTCGTGGCGGTAGTGATATCTTTATTACTCAAATATAGATCTAAGTAGCCATCATTATCATAATCACCCCAAGCGGCTCCATTGGTAAAAATATTTTGTGTGTGGAGTCCCGAACTCGCAGTAATATCATTAAAACTCAAGTTTCCTGTATTTTCGAATAATTTGTTGCCTTGTGTATTGCTGGTCACGAATAAGTCTTTATCTCCATCATTATCAATATCAACCCAATTAATTTGCTTGGTAGGACGATTTAAGGTGGGTAAGTTAAGATCTATCAAATTGAAAACACCATTGTTATTTTTGTAAAACACGATTTCTTGTCCGTCATCTGAGGCAAATGATAAGTCGTCCCAACCATCATTGTCAAAATCATAAAATGAAACACCACTGCCTAAATAAGGTGTACCGCAAGTATGATTTATTCCTAAAGAAGTCGCATTATTCGAAAAGGTGATTTGTCCAATAGCGCTAAAACATATCAAGACAAATAGTCCCGTTGTATAAAAAGTTTTCAAAGCATTCTTTTTTAAAAACACGAAACTATTAAAATTATGTTAATACATCAATAGAAACGTTAAAAAAATGCATTAAAAGTTATTATATGCAAAATAATAAGTAGTAAAAACTCTTTTAATGTTAAAAAAACAAATAAAGTGTATTTATTGTTAATCATTTAGCATCATAGCTTAAAAAAAAATGCTCAAGAAATTTTCCTTGAGCATTTGCATATGATGATTGTAAATCTGTAATAATTAGATCATTTTTTGTAGCCAATATTTGATATCAACTTCTTTTTTAATAATAGCACTCAATTCAGAGATTTTCACACGTTGCTGGTCCATACTATCGCGATGACGAATTGTGACAGTTTGATCGTCTAAGGTGTCATGATCAACAGTGATGCAAAAAGGAGTTCCTGCGGCATCCTGCCTTCTATATCGTCTACCTACAGCATCTTTTTCATCATAATCTACATTGAAATCCCATTTCAATTCATCTACAATTTTTTTAGCAACTTCTGGTAAACCGTCTCTTTTAATGAGTGGTAATATGGCGGCTTTCGTTGGTGCCAAGACTGCAGGAAGTTTTAAAACGGTTCTTACACTGCCATCTTCTAAAGTTTCATCTTCCAGAGAATTTGAAAAAACGGCTAAGAACATACGATCTAATCCTATGGATGTTTCTAACACATATGGCGTATAGCTAGCATTGTCTTCGTGGTCAAAAAATTGTAATTTTTTACCAGAGTATTCTTCATGCTGTTTAAGGTCAAAATCTGTTCTTGAATGTATGCCTTCTAATTCTTTAAACCCAAAAGGAAACTTAAATTCGATATCGGTAGCAGCGTCTGCGTAATGTGCCAGTTTTTCGTGGTCATGAAAACGATAGTTGTCGTCTCCCAATCCTAAAGACTTGTGCCATTTCATACGTTTTTCTTTCCAATAGTCAAACCATTCACCTTGAGTTCCAGGCTTTATGAAAAACTGCATTTCCATTTGCTCAAATTCACGCATTCTAAAGATGAATTGTCTAGCGACGATTTCATTTCTAAAAGCTTTTCCTGTTTGGGCGATCCCAAAAGGAATTTTCATACGACCTGTTTTTTGAACATTCAAAAAATTAACAAAAATCCCTTGTGCTGTTTCTGGACGTAAATACAAATCCATGGCATGTTCTGCGCTTGCTCCGAGTTTGGTACCAAACATCAAGTTGAATTGTTTGACATCTGTCCAATTTCTGGATCCCGTTAATGGATCGGCGATTTCCAATTCTTCAATTAAGGCCTTAACATCTGCCAAATCCTCGTTTTCAAGAGATTTACCAAGACGTTTTAGTATGGTATCAATTTTCTCTTGGTATCCTACAACGCGTCCATTCGTGCTCACGAATTCAGCTTCGTTGAAAGCGTCACCAAAGCGTTTTTCTGCTTTTTTGATTTCCTTTTCGATTTTGTTCTCAATTTTAGCACAATAATCTTCTACTAAAACATCGGCTCGATACCGTTTTTTGGAATCCTTATTATCGATTAAGGGATCATTAAAAGCATCAACGTGACCTGAGGCTTTCCAGGTAGTAGGATGCATAAAAATTGCCGAATCTATTCCGACAATATTATCATTCATCTGAACCATGGCTTTCCACCAATAATCACGAATGTTTTTTTTGAGTTCAGCACCATTTTGTGCATAGTCATAAACTGCACTTAATCCATCGTAGATTTCACTACTTTGGAAGACGTAACCATACTCTTTTGCATGAGAGATTACTTTTTTAAATTGATCTTCATTTGCCATGATGCAAAAATAAAAAACCGCTTCAATTAATAGAGCGGTTTTTAAGAAATTATATCTTGATGGGTTATTTTAATTGTACTTGTGTACTTCCTAATTTTCTATTCTTATGAAATATCGAAATATAGTAAGTTCCACTCACGAGAGGTTGTTCATCAATATCTGCATCGATATCAATACACACCTCTGAAACTTGATTATTATAGTTGATAATTTGTCTCTCACTGTAGATTAAAGACGTATTACCAAAATTGATAGCACCTTTATCGGCAACCACATTATTTTTTGGATTGACGACCTGTACGTAAATTTCTTTTTCACCTGCTTTAGTCAATGAATTTTCAGCTAAAGTGAAACAAACCTCAATACTTTCTACGTGTTTTGCTTTATTGCTAGAACGTTTCGCACCAAAAAATTTCTCATAGCCCTTTGCCTTGAATGAGTTGGCTGTAAGTTGGGCGCCTTTTTCGATACTTTTTTCTAAATTTTTATTTGCCCTTTGCAAAGAACTATTGGCCAACTTTTGCTTTTTAAGTTCATTATAGGCAAGCAGTTTTTCTTCCTCTAAACCTTCATTAACTTCATCTAAGGAATCTATGGTTTTAAATAAAGTCTTATTTTTAAGTTTGATTTGGTAGAGTTGCTGTTTGAATTTGGATAAGACTGAAAGGTCGCTGCGAAGTAACTTTAGAGAGTCTAAAGCTAATTGCGTGTTTTTTCTAGCATCTTCAAGTTGAGATGTAATCAGATTATTTGAAATTGAAACGTCATCATAGCGTGTGATCATTTGGGACAATTCACTTTCAACTAGCTTCTTTTCTTGTTCAATAAATTCTTGGTGCGCTACAATGGATTGGTAACTTGTAAAACTGTAAACTGTTAAAACTGCGACCGCGACTATTAAAGAACCAATTATTAATCTGTAGTTAAATGATTGAGGGTTAACTATCATTATTAATATCGTTATTTTATCTTGCGAAACTAGATAATATGTTATAGATACTTAATTTTAATCGTTGAAATGATAAAAAACTTGTTAAACATGTTTTTTCCCGAAGTTTGTCGGGCTTGTGGTAATCATTTGTCAGATAATGAATTACAAATTTGTACGAATTGTCGACATCAATTACCCTTAACTAATTTTCATAGCGATAAAGAAAATGCGGTTCATAAAATGCTGTATGGAAGAGTACCGTTGGAACATGCGACAGCTTTGTTACACTTCTCCAAAAAAGGCATCGTTCAACAGCTGATGCACAATCTAAAATATAGAGGTCATGAGTCTATTGGACAATTTCTAGGAGAGTGGTTAGGTAATGAACTTCAAACAGAAACTGGTTATACTGCGGTAGATATAGTGATTCCGGTGCCATTGCATAAATCAAAATTGAGAAAACGAGGATACAATCAAGTGGACCTATTTGGTAGAGCACTGGCAATATCTCTGGAGGCTGAATACAATCCTTCCGTGCTTGTCAAATCGGTGAATTCTAAAACGCAAGTCTTTAAAAATCGTCTCAATAGAAACTTTAAAGCAACTAACGACTTTGAAATCGTAAATGGGTCAAGTTTAGAACATAAACATATTCTGTTAGTGGATGATATCATTACTACGGGAGCTACAGTGGAAAGCTGCGCGAGCCAACTCTTAAAGATTGAAGGACTTAAGTTAAGCTTGGCGACTATGGCTATAACGGATTAGTCTGTCAAAACCACGTTAATTGTTTTGAGTATAGGGCAAATAAGTTGTTAATTTGTTGAAATTTGAATTTTGCATGCATAAAAGTATATTACAAGGATTGGTTGTCATGGTCTTGCTGCTATTGATTGTTAGTTGTGCCAATAGAGGCACACCTGCTGGAGGGCCAAAAGACGTAGAAGCTCCTAAAATTTTAAGAGCGACTCCTGAGAACCAAACCACCAATTTTACTGGCAATGAAATAAGGATTTATTTTGATGAATATGTCAAAATAAAAAATTTGCAAAAACAATTGATCATTTCCCCTCCAATGAGTACCGATCCAACAATAACGCCTTTGGGTACGGCTAGTAAATACATAAAAATTATTATCAACGACACTTTAGAAGACAATACAACTTATGCTTTTAATTTCGGACAAAGTATCGTGGATAACAATGAGGAAAATCCTTATGACTATTATAAATATGTTTTTTCAACAGGCGATTATATAGATTCACTAACTGTGAAGGGACAAATTTTAGATGCTGAAAACAGAAAGCCTGATGCCTTTGTATCGGTGATGCTGTATGAGCGCGATTCTACCTATACGGACTCAACGGTTTATAAGCAGAAACCGCGATATATTACAAATACATTAGATAGTCTAACCACATTCAGTATTGAAAATATAAAGTCCGGGACCTACAAACTTGTCGCTTTGAAAGATGAAAATGGTAATTTTACCTATCAACCTAGTACTGATAAAACAGGTTTTTATGAAGGTTTTATTGAAGTGCCTACAGATTCTTTTTACACCATTAAATTATTTAAGGAGGAATTAAACTTTGACGCGAAACGGCCTAAACAAGTGGCAGGCCAAAAAATTGCTTTTGGCTATGAAGGTGATCACAAGGGTATGACTATTGAAATGATTGGTCAAAAACCAGACGGTTTTCAAACTCGGATTACCAAAGACCCTACAACCGATACACTCTACTATTGGTACCAACCTAAAATTGAGCTGGACTCAACTCAGTTTATTGTTAGAAATAAAAGTTACATCGATACGTTGGACTTCCGATTTAGAGATATTGATAAAGATTCAATGGTTGTAAGTATGGCTTCCACTGCCAATTTAAATTTTGCGAATGACTTTCAGATAACTGGAACGATTCCATTTACCAAAATAGACCAGAGGCAAATAGCTATTTTAGATAAGGATTCCTTGAATGTAGCATTTGAAACTACCTTCGACTCATTAGCAAATAGGTATAATTTTCAATTTGAGAAACAAGAGTCTCAGCGTTATAACATCACGATGTTGCCAGGTGCTTTAGAGGATTTTTTTGGTAACGTCAACGATACCCTAAGTTTTAGCGCCAGAACAAAATCTTATGCAGATTACTCTAACATTCGAATTACCTTGAGAAATGTCGATTATCCTGCAATCGTTCAATTGACAACCGATAAAGGCCAAGTGAAATATGAACAATTTGCAGAAAAAGAACAGTTGTTTGATTTTAGGAATATTGAACCAGGCAATTATTATTTAAGGGTGATATTCGATACTAATGGCAATCAGAA
Organism: Algicola sp.; assembly: GCA_018222915.1. Lineage (GTDB taxonomy): Bacteria > Bacteroidota > Bacteroidia > Flavobacteriales > Flavobacteriaceae > Psychroserpens. Next base: position 84,606 of record JAAEZI010000001.1, read on the forward strand.
ATGGGATTCTGGAAATTATTTACAACAGTATCAACCAGAGCGTATAAGTTATTATCCAGATTTGATAGACGCCCGAGCTAATTGGGATCCAATTATTGAGTTTATTCTAAAATAAAGGTATCGCGATCATCTAAAAAACCTAGCTTTTTCCTGTATTTTGTTAGGTGTTCTTTATAAAGGGTCACCATCTCTGTAACTTCTTTGTTTTCGGGAATGGTATCTATGCGTTCACCCAAAGCGTCATAGGCTGCAGAATGTCCAGAATATTCATAGTCATTGCCATCTAAACCCACACGATTTACACCCAGACAATAACTCATGTTTTCAATAGCTCTTGCTTTTAATAAGGCAGTCCAAGCAGCAACTCTAACTTTGGGCCAGTTAGCCACATAAATCAAAACATCATAATTAGAGGTGTTTCTTGACCATACCGGAAATCGAAGATCATAACAAACTAATGGATTGATTCGCCAACCATGATAGTCTATGACACACAACTGATGACCAGCTTGATACACCTCTTGTTCACCTGCTAATGTGAATGTATGTCGTTTGTCATAGTGCTCAACTTGACCATTTGGGTGCACAAATAATAAGCGATTATAGTAATTATCGGCTTCTTTAATGATAACACTTCCTAGGATAGCTGCTTTTTTTTGTTTGGCCATTTGTTGCATCCAAGATACCGTATGACCAGACATAGTCTCAGCCATAGGTGCTGCGTTCATAGTAAAACCTGTCGTGAACATTTCAGGAAGCACAATAAGGTCTACAGGTTCGAGAATAGCTGTGATTTTGTTTGTGAAATTAATCCTGTTTTGTTCAGGGTTTTCCCAAACTAAGTGCGCTTGTAATAATGCTATGTTTAATTGCTCTTTCAAATATTTTGACTAAAGTTTCTTTTTAGCTCTCTCTGCATCCTCTTTTAAATTCTCCAATTTTTTAAGCCATTTTGCATCATCCTCAGGAGACAGTTTTCCTTTACGTTTGAGTCTGTCATATTTCTTTTGAGCCTCTTTAAATTTTTTACTGGCTTTTTCAAATTTCTTTTGAGCTTTTTCTTTTCGTTTGAGTTCTTTTTCAGCCTTTTTTTGAGCTTTTTCTGCTTTTTTAATTGATTTTTCAGCCTTTCGCATCTCTTTTTCGAGGTTTTGAGCTTTTTTTTCAGCTTCTTTTTGAAGTTTTATTTGTTCTGAAATTTTAGTCGCGCGTTCTAATATGGCTGATTTTTCTTTAGCGTTTAAAGTGGCGGTCACATCTTTTCCATCTAAAAAGATTTTTTCTTTTTTAACTTCATAGGTTTTACCGTCTTTTTTTACTTCCTGTGCATTCGCAGAAATACTCACAAATACAATAAAGAGTATGGCAATGAATTTATTCATATGTCTTTTAATTTATTTAAGTTTTGTTTTGCTTTTTCTACCTTTCGCTCTAGATCTTCCAATCTTTTTTGCCATTTCTCTTCGTCTCTAGGTGATAATTTTCCATCCGCTAATAATCGTTGGTATTTTTCTTGTTTATCCTGTAATTTTCTCTTAGCCTTCGTGAAATCATCTCTCGCATCCTTTAGTTTTTCACGTTGCTTCTCTAAGGCTTTTTGCTTTTTTTCTAAGGCTTTTTCTTTCCGTTTTGCTTCCTCCTGAATTTTTTCTAATTCCTCTTGTTTTTTCTCTAAAGCCTCTTGACGTTCTTCAGTAGCCTTTCGCGCTGCCATTTTTTCTTCAAGGGTTTTATTGATGATTTCCTTTTCATTCTTGGTCAGTTGGTCTGTGACGTCTTCACCATTACGCATAAATGTATCGCCTTTGACTTCATAAATTTTACCATCGTTGGTAATAACCTGTTCTGAACTACCACAAGATACTAAAATGCTTATAAAAATAAGCGTCAAGAGTTTTTCAAATTTCATAGATATATATATGTTGGTTCCTATTATAATAAACACAATGTTCTTAGATAAGTCACCGATTTAAAAAAGATTTAACATTTAAATGGCGTTCAGAATTTCTGCTGCTTTTTGTAAAGTTTCCTCAGTTTTAGCGAAGCAAAAACGCAAGACTTTGTCATCACGATTTTGATCGTTAAATACAGAAAGCGGAATGGAAGCAATGCCTTCTTCAATCGTTAAGTGTTTTGCAAAGGCTATATCTGATTTTTCAGTGATTTCTGAAAAATCCAAGACCTGAAAATAGGTGCCTTTTGAAGGGGTGAATTTAAATCGAGAATGACGAATAAGCTTTAAAAAATAATCTCTTTTCTCTTGATAAAATTCAGATAAGCCTGTGTAATGATCGGGTGTTTTTAAATACTCGGCCAAAGCAACCTGCGTAGGGTGGTTTACTGAAAACACATTAAACTGATGGACATTTCGAAATGCTTCCATTAAAGGTTTCGGCGCACAGCAATACCCAATTTTCCAACCCGTATTATGAAATGTTTTCCCAAAAGAGGCTGTAATAAAACTGCGTTCTTTTAGCTTTGGGAACCGACAAACACTTTGGTGGATTTCACCATCAAAAATTATATGCTCGTACACTTCATCACTTAGTATGATAATATCTGTATTGTCGGTTAGTGCTTGTAGTTTCAGCATATCTTTCTCGCTCATAACAGTACCACTTGGATTATGAGGTGTATTGATTATAATCAATTTGGTTTGGCTTGTGATGTTTTTCGCAACTGCTTGCCAATCTATAAGATAATCTGGCGCCTTAAGGGGAATCGAAATTGTTTTTCCACCATTGAGTTCTATGGCAGGTTGGTAACAATCATAAGCCGGTTTAAAAATAATGACTTCATCACCAGGCTTGACAAATGTGGAAATGATTGTAAAAATAGCTTGAGTGGCTCCAGCGGTCACCGTAATTTCTGTTTCAGGATGGTAACTTGTATTATAAAGGCCTTCAAATTTTTTGGAAATTGACTCGCGTAACGCAAACACACCTGGCATTGGCGCATATTGATTTTTACCCGAATTCATAGCTTTTGTTACGGCCTGGATAAGTACTGGGTCACTTTTGAAGTTTGGAAAACCTTGTGATAAGTTAATAGCATTGTGCTTCTGAGCTAAGGCGCTCATAATTGAAAAAATAGAGGTTTCGACTGACGTTAGTTTCGGTTGTATCTGCATCATGTAAAGATACTAATATTGATTGGTCATAATAATTTGAGTCAAAAAGAGTTCTTATTTTATGAAACCAGCCTGTTATAAAGTCCTGTTAATCGTATTATTAGTTAGCTTGATAAATTGTCAATCTTCCTCGGAAAAGCCAGTGGTTATGGAACTCACTGAACAGACTGTCATATCAGAAAAGCCAGATCTCATAAAAACACCTTCCATGGATTCCGTTAAACTCGGTCTTAATTTTAAGCCGATGGGACGTTATCAAGACATTTTGGAAGCTATCGAAACCGATAGAAGATTTTTTAAACAATTTTACGCTACACAAAAAACTAAAGCCATTGATAGTGTTTCCAATTATCTTTATACAACCTTGTTGAATGAGCTTGTGCCGCATTGGTATGGCACCGAATGGGATTTTAACGGTTATACCAATGTTCCAAATAAAGGGGAAATTGCCTGTGGTTATTTTGTGTCTACAACACTCAAGCATTTAGGTTTTGACTTAAATCGCTACAAAATGGCACAACAAGCAGGTTTGCTAGAAGCTCAAGTTTTACAACCCAAATCGGAACTTAGATCCTTTTCCAATAAATCATTTGAGGTTTTAAAACAACAACTCAATGCTGTTTATAGCAATGGTATTTATTTTGTGGGACTCGATAATCATGTAGGTTATGTCCTGATAAAAAACAAGGAATTATATTTTTTACATTCTAGTTATTGTGATGATAAGGTCGTGATTGAATTGGCCGAGACATCACCTTGTTTCTCTTCAAATTATTATGTATTTGCAGAAATATCAACAAATAGAGCACTCTTGAAGAAGTGGCTATTTAAAGAGCACTTACCAGTACCGCTCCAATAAGCGATTATAAAAAAGCCCTTACTAATGGTAAGGGCTTTAATGGGATACGTTTATTTAAAAACAATTAATTAGTATCTGTAATGTTCCGGTTTGTAAGGACCTTCAACAGTAACACCAATGTATTCTGCTTGATAGTCTTTTAACTCTGTAAGTTCGACACCAATTTTTTCTAAGTGTAACTTTGCTACTTTTTCATCGAGATGTTTTGGTAACATGTACACATCGTTTTCATACTTATCACTGTGATTCCAAAGTTCAATCTGTGCTAATGTTTGGTTTGTAAACGAGTTACTCATTACAAAACTAGGGTGACCTGTAGCACAACCAAGGTTGACTAATCGTCCTTCAGCCAATACGATGATATCCTTTCCATCGATGGTGTATTTGTCAACTTGCGGCTTGATGGTGTTTTTAGTATTTCCGTAGTGCTCATTTAACCATGCCATTTGGATTTCATTGTCGAAATGTCCTATATTACAAACAATAGTCTTGTCTTTCATTCCCTTGAAGTGTTCAGCGCGCACAATATCTTTGTTTCCTGTCGTGGTAATCACGATATCAGCGTTAGCCAAAACAGTTTCCAGTTTTTTCACTTCAAAACCATCCATGGCAGCTTGAAGCGCACAAATTGGATCAATTTCAGTAACAGTAACGATACTACCAGCTCCTTTAAAAGACGCTGCCGTTCCTTTTCCAACATCGCCATATCCGCAAACAACCACGCGTTTTCCTGCAAGCATAACATCAGTTGCACGACGAATAGCGTCTACAGCACTCTCTCTACATCCGTATTTATTATCAAATTTTGACTTCGTTACAGAATCATTAACATTGATAGCTGGCATAGGAAGCGTTCCTTTTTTTACACGCTCATAGAGCCTGTGAACACCTGTAGTGGTTTCTTCAGAAAGTCCTTTGATACCAGATGCTAATTCAGGGTATTTATCTAAAACCATATTGGTTAAATCTCCACCATCATCAAGAATCATATTTAATGGTTTACGATCTTCACCGAAGAATAAGGTTTGCTCAATACACCAATCAAATTCTTCTTCAGTCATATCTTTCCAAGCATAAACTGCTGTTCCGGCATCAGCAATGGCCGCTGCAGCTTGATCTTGTGTTGAGAAAATGTTGCAAGAACTCCAAGTTACTTCTGCACCTAAGGCTTGTAAAGTCTCAATAAGCACCGCAGTTTGAATAGTCATATGCAAACACCCAGCAATTCGAGCACCTTTAAGGGGCTGTTCATTCTTGTATTCTTCACGAAGACTCATTAGTCCAGGCATTTCTGCTTCTGCCAATTCAATTTCTTTTCTTCCCCAAGCGGCAAGAGACATGTCTTTTACTTTGTAAGGAACGTAAGTCATAGTTTTATCCATTTGTCTTTTTTCTAAAATTTTATATCAATATTGCTTTGGTTTTAGAGCTTAAAATTGGTTAAATTCGCTCTTCTAAACACGTAATTTCGCTAAATGCTGTGCAAAGATAACTATTAAGTTTCAGATAATTAAATGCCACTTTATAAAACTATTCATCAAAATCCTCAGACCACAATCAAAATTTGGAAGATTACCGAATCTTATGATGTTTTGATGGAGCCATTAGACCTCAAACCAAATAGTCTGGAACGTGTTCTTGGGATGAAAAGTGAACTGCATCAACGAGGGTTTTTGAGTGTGCGTCATTTATTAAGAGATTTTGGTTATACAGATCAGGATTTGTATTATGATGCTAATGGCAAACCACATCTAAAAGATGGCAAGCATATTTCAATTACGCATTCGTTTACGTTTTCAGGTGTTATCATAAGTGATTCGGAAGTGGGTATTGATATTGAAATGCAAAGAGACAAGATTGCTATTATCGCCAAGAAGTTTGTGGATTATGAGTTTAACTACTTATCAAAAAACGATGAAGATTACGTTAAAAAACTTACCGTGATTTGGGGAATCAAAGAATCGCTTTACAAGTTATTCGCCACGCCTGGAATGCTATTTAGAGAGCATTTTTTAGTCATTCCTTTTATGTTGAACGATGGCGAAACCATTGCTTGGATTGATTACAAAAATAAAAAATACAGATACCAAACGTTTTTCCTAGAGTTTGAAGGGTTTACTTGTGCTTATGTAACAACTTAATGGGACTGGTCTATAACAACATATTGGCGTCAATCGCACAAAGAGAAAAAGGGTTAGCTGTCTTAATTGATCCAGACAAAGCCATTTTGAAAGACCTTCCTGAATTTTTAAAAAAGTTACATCATTCTATTGCCACACATATTTTTGTAGGAGGGAGTACAGTTGATGATGCAGCCACTCAGATTTTAGTGAATGAATTAAAAAATCTTACGAAGTTGCCAGTGGTGTTGTTTCCTGGTGACATCACTCAAATTACCAATCAAGCTGATGCCTTGTTATTTTTATCATTGCTCTCTGGTGATAATCCAGAGTATCTTATTGGTCAACATGTAAAAGCAGCCTCTAAATTAAGAGTGTCGCCATTGGAAGTGATACCTACAGGATATATTTTAATTGAAAATGGCAAACCAACATCGGTACAGCGTGTGACGCAAACACATCCCATTCCAAGAGAGGATCAACAACGCATAAGAGATACAGCTAAGGCTGGTGAACTATTAGGGATGAAGCTCATTTATTTAGAGGCAGGAAGTGGTGCCTTGCATCCTGTGCCGCATGAAATCATTAGCTTTGTAAAAAAGGACCTAAATATTCCTTTAATTGTTGGTGGAGGTATCAGGTCAATTCAACAATTAGACGAAGCTTATGATGCTGGTGCTGATTTGGTAGTCATTGGGACTGCTTTTGAGGAGGACACCTCTTTTTTTGAACACTTAAAAACAAGCAAATGAACATATCTGTAGAATTAACTTTAACACCTTTACACGATACTTATGAACCTGCCATCATTCATTTTATCAAGCAGTTAAGGGTTTCTAATTTGAAGGTTTTGGAAAACCCCTTAAGTACTCAAGTATACGGTGATTACGATGAGGTCATGCGTGTTTTGACTACGGAAGTCAAAGCAGCATTTGAACTGATTGAGAGAGGCTTATTACATATGAAAATCGTAAAATCTGATCGCTACGATTATGAACCCCATTTTTGAGTTTTTTTTAAACCCTTATAGAGAAAGGGATACTCATTTAATTGTGCTAGAAGCGATCGCTTTTGTCTTTGGGATTGCTAGTGTTGTTTATGCCAAAAAGGAAAATATATGGGTATATCCAACAGGACTCGTAGCCACTGTCATTACCGTATATATTTTTCTACAAGATGAATTGATGGGAGATATGATGATGAATTTTTACTATTCGATTATGAGTATTTATGGTTGGTGGAACTGGTCTCGAAAAAAGGAAGATGTTTATATAGTGCCTATTTCTAGTACGAATACCAAAGAAAAGCTTATTGGTTTCCTTATGTTTTTGGTCACTATGATTGTTACTTATTTGGTATATACCGCCTATGGTACAGAGATTAACACCTCAAATTATATCGATATTTTCACATCTGGTATATTTTTTACGGCGATGTGGTTTATGGCCAACAAAAAACTTGAAAATTGGACCTTATGGATTTTTGCTGATATTATTACCGTACCATTGTATGCCTATCGTGGTTGGGGTATGTTATCGCTACAATATTTAATTTTTACCGTCTTGGCAATCCAAGGCTATTTCGCATGGAAGAAGCGCTTAAACAATTCAAAAACGGAAATTCAGAGATCATAAAGGTCGTGCTGTTTGGTCCTGAATCTACTGGAAAGTCATCAATAGCTAAAGCATTAGCTCATCATTTTGACACGTCTTATGTTGAAGAATTCTCTCGTATCTATGCTGAAAAAAAAGCCAATCAAAACCAAGAATTGACCAAAGTTGATGTCATGCCAATCGCCATTGGTCAAATGCAATTGGAGAACGAACAGGTCAAAAAAGTTAATGAATTATTGATTTGTGATACCGATTTGTTAGAAACACAAGTATATTCGCAATATTATTATGATGGATTTTGTCCAGAGCTCATTGAAAAATATGCAAAGACAAATTCCTATGATTTGTATTTTTTGACTTACATTGATACGGTTTGGGAAGCCGATGGCATTCGTGATAGACCGCATAATAGATTAGAGCTTTTTAAACGATTTGAACAGGCACTGATAGCCACAGGTAAACCTTATGTGATAGTAAAGGGGAATTTTGAGCAACGGCTAGAAACCTGTATCTTACATGTAGCAAAACTTTTAAAACAGAACCATTGAAATTTTCAAATAAAGATATAGCACAAATAGAAGCTAAGGGGCTCACGGTAAAAAAGATTGAACAACAAATCGAACTTTTTGAAAATGGCTTACCTTTTTCAAATTTGGTATCCGAAGCTACAATAGGTAATGGCATTATACGACTATCAAATGATAAAATTTCAAAATACGTTGCTAGTTTTGAATCCAAGAAAGACGATATATCTATTCTGAAATTTGTGCCAGCTTCTGGAGCGGCAACGCGCATGTTTAAATTCTTATTTAAGTTTCTTGAGGAATACGATATCAGCAAAGAGAGTATCAATTCTTATATCAATAGGAATAAAAATCAGGACTTGTCATTGTTTTTTATCGGACTTGAAAAGTTTCCTTTCTACCATATTGTTCAAGAAAAATTACAAGATACCTATCCGGATTTTCAGACATTATCAATTAATGAACAGCGTTTAAAGTTCGTTAAAATGATGCTGGACGAGGATAAACTCGATTATGGTAATTATCCAAAAGGCTTATTGCCATTTCATGAGTATAAAAACCAAATAATTTCAACAGCTTTTGAAGAACACCTTTTTGAATCGGCATTGTATTCTTCTGAAGGTGAACCGACCAAATTGCATTTTACGATTTCAGAAAAACACGAAGATAAGTTTGATTGCGAATTTAAGCGTATTGAAGAAAAGGTCGAAAAGAAAACGGGTTCAAAATTTGATATTTCATTCTCTTATCAAAAGCAAGCTACAGATACTATTGCCGTCACACCAAAAAACAAACCTTTTAGGAATGAGGATGGTTCCTTACTTTTTAGACCTTCTGGTCACGGTGCCCTTATTGAAAATTTGAATGATCTAAAATCAGACATTATTTTTATTAAGAATATTGATAATGTGGTTGTCTATAAGTACAAAGATGAGGTGGCTAAATACAAAAAGGTGTTGGCAGGTATTCTCTTAGATATACAGGAACAAGCGTTTAACTATTTAGAAATTCTAGAGGCTGATACCTTATCGGAAGATCAGTTGATAGAAATTGCAGAATTCTTAGCTAATAAAATGAATGTTCGAATTAGTTCAGAATTTGAAAAATATTCCTTGAAATACCAAATCGAATATTTGGTTGAAAAACTCAATCGTCCTATTCGTGTCTGTGGTATGGTTAAAAATGAAGGAGAACCTGGAGGTGGTCCGTTTTGGGTGAAAGATGAAAGTGCGAATATCTCTTTACAAATTGTTGAGTCTGCTCAGATTAATAAAAAGAATAAGAATCAGAAAGCAATTTTAAAAAATGCGACACACTTTAATCCGGTGGATATTGTTTGTGGGACTAAAAACTATCGAGGTGAAAAATTTGATCTGAGATCGTTTGTTGATTCCAAAGCCGCTTTTATCACAATGAAAACGAAAACTGGAAAAGATCTAAAGGCGCTGGAATTACCAGGTCTTTGGAATGGAAGCATGGCCAATTGGAATACCATTTTTGTTGAGGTGCCACTTATAACTTTTAATCCAGTTAAGACGGTTAATGATTTACTCAAAGCGCCACATCAAATTGAGTAATGATTGATGAACAAGCCATATTAAATGAATTGAGTTTCAAAGCTGTTAGAAGTTCTGGTGCAGGCGGTCAACATGTGAATAAGACGGCTTCTAAAGTGGAATTATCCTTCGATTTAGAAGCTTCCGAAGTCCTATCAGAAGCACAGAAAATACGACTCAAATCCAATCTTCAAACGCGATTAACAAAAGCCCATGTGTTGATTCTGCAATGTGGTGAAAGTCGGAGTCAGCATAAAAATAAAGCAACTGTCATTGAACGATTTCTGAATATCATTAAGGAAAATTTAGAAGAGGAAAAAGAACGCATTCCAACGAAAGTACCTAAGGCAGTTGTCAAGAAACGACTTAAAAGTAAACGGAAAATTTCTGAGAAAAAGGCCAACAGGAAACCACCAGAAATAGATTAATTTTCGAACTGATAAAAAAAGTAACAATCTTCTTCATCAATTAGAAAACTCCCTTATCTTTGCATCGTTCTCAAAAAAGGGGTGCCAATTTACGGCTGAGATCATACCCATTGAACCTAGAACAGGTAATGCTGTTTAGGAATAGAACGTTCGGAAAAGTTTGAAATAATTTATGAACACTACACAAGTATTAAGGTGTTTTTCAAAGGCTTTCTAATCGTTCATTTGTATCAATTTTAATAAAGAATAATGACCTCTTTTTATTCGATTATATGGTAATCGTAATGAAAAATGTATGTGCTTTTTTATGTCTTTTTACACTCTCAATGAGTGTGTTTTCACAAGAAAAACAACAAGACTCCACAAAAACGGAGAAGTTAGATGAAGTTTTGGTAAAGGCTGTAAGGGTAGAGGCGACATCACCCATCACCCATACAAACGTGACCAAAAAGCAATTGGCAAAACGTAATCTCGGACAGGATATTCCGGTGCTGTTAAATTATTTGCCTTCTGTAGTAACGACTACTGATGCTGGTGCAGGTGTCGGTTATACTGGTATTCGAGTTCGAGGGATTAATGCTCAATCAACAAATGTGACGATCAATGGAATTCCTTACAACGATGCCGAATCTTTAGGGACGTTTTGGGTAAATTTAGGTGATTTTGCGTCATCTGTTGAAAGTTTACAACTGCAGCGAGGTGTTGGGACATCCACCAATGGATCTGGAGCGTTTGGTGCCAGTTTCAACGTGCTAACTGATGCTGTTGCAAAAGACGCTAGTGGTGAAATATCAAATTCTTTCGGAAGTTTTAATACGCGGAAACATACGGTGAAATTTAGTACCGGATTATTAAACGAACACTTTGAAATAGCAGGTCGCTTGTCCAATATTGCTTCCGACGGTTATATCGACAGGGCAGAAACGGATTTAAAATCTTATTTCCTGCAAGGGTCTTATGTTGACGATAATACGTTAATTAAGGCTATTGCCTTTGGTGGTAAGGAGGTGACGTATCAAGCCTGGAATGGTATCGATGCTCAAACACTCATTGATGATCGAACATTTAATCCTTCAGGTATCTATACGGATGCCAATGGAAACACGCAGTTTTACGACAATGAAGTTGATAATTATAATCAAGACCACTACCAATTACATTGGAATCAGCGCTATAATAATCAATGGTCTACAAATGTAGGCTTAAACTACACTTATGGTCGTGGTTATTTCGAGCAGTATCGTGAGGATGAAGCTTTTGAAGATTATGATCTGACACCCTTGGAAATCGGAACTGAAACTATTAATACGACAGATCTCATAAGACGTCGTTGGTTGGATAACGACTACTTCGTGGTCAATACGAATGCGAATTATAAAAACGACAAGATAAATATGATTTTTGGTACATCTTACAGTTTTTATGATGGGGATCATTTTGGTGAAATTATATGGGCGGAATTTGCGAGTGACAGTCAGATTAGAGATCGTTATTATGAAGGCAATGGCAAAAAGTCTGATTTGAGCTTTTTTACAAAGGCAACTTATAGAGTTAGTGATAAGGTTAGTTTGTATGGGGATTTACAAATGCGATTAGTTGGTTACAAGACTTCGGGATTAACGTCAGATAGAATTCCTTTTAATGTAGATGAAAACTACAGTTTCTTTAATCCGAAAGCAGGAATCACCTACAAATTGAACTCACAAAATAGTTTGTATTTTTCTTATGCACGTGCTAACAGAGAACCGAATCGGGATGATTTTCAAAACAACGCCACAGTAAAACCTGAACAGCTGAACGATTTTGAATTGGGTTGGAGGCACGATGCTGAAACGTTTAGATTGTATGTGAATGGCTATTATATGCTTTACAATGAACAATTGGTTCTCACAGGTCAAATAGATAATGTTGGAAATCCTATTAGAACCAATAGTGGTGATAGTTATCGTTTAGGACTTGAGATAGATGCGGCTGTGGCTGTTTCCAAAAGTTTTTCTGTGCAGCCTAACCTTACTGTAAGTTCTAATAAAAATAAGCAAACGTTTAATTCAGTTAATGGAGAATTGGAGAACTTGGGTAAAACAGATATTTCCTTTTCACCAGAATTGATTGCTGCCAATGCTTTCGTTTATCAACCTAAAGAAGGCTTTCAACTATCGCTTTTAAGCAAATTTGTAGGTGAGCAATTTATGGGTAATACAGAAAACCCTGATTCAAAACTGGAAAGCTATTTTGTCAATGATTTTAATGTCACGTATGAATGGAAAACCAACGCTGTTTTTGAGTCTGTTGTTTTTACCGGATTAGTGAATAATATTTTCAACGAAAAATATGTCTCTAATGGTTATTTTGGGTCCTTTGATTTTGAGGATTCAGAGAGCCCTACAGGAATTACAACCGGCTATTTTACCGGCTATTACCCTCAAGCAACAACTAACTTTTTGTTAGGTGTGACCCTAAAGTTTTAGGAAGTTAATTTTAAGGTGATACAAGGGCATTCTATTAATTTAGGATGCTCTTTTTGATGTCATCTGCTTAATTGCTAATGGTTAAATTGTTTCCAGAGACCGTCACGCGGTATTCCTTGAGTCCACAAGGGAGTGGGTCGTTTAAGGCTTGTCCTGTATAAAGATTGTATTCATTCTCGTCTGCACAACCACAGGTGACATTTATACCGTCAATCTCTAAAAAAGAACAACTTGAAGGTGCGTGATTAGGGTCGCTGGCATCCCAAGCTCTGAAATTACCATTACCTACATTGGTGACGTAAACGCCTTGGTTGCCTTGGTTAGGAACATAAACCGTATTGCTCGTGAACATTAATTGACTGTATTGTGGCAAATTGAGATTTAGGGTGAAATTGACACCTATATTTAATAAGAAATTACAGTTGTTGATGTTGTCATTGCCACCGCAATTTGTTAATAATAAGAGGTATAAGACACAAGTAAGTCTTTTCATAGCATTGTTAAAATTTTGACGCAATTTACAATAATTTAAAGGTTGAATTAAATATTTTGTATCTTTGTATTCGAATCTCGTGATAGCGGGATTTTTTTTATGCTGAACCCTGGTATTGAATATGAAACAAATAGAATTCAGCAATTTTTATTATTAAACGAATGAATTATGAGTAAAGTATCTTATTATACTCCTGAAGGATTAAAAAAATTAAGAGACGAGTTGCGACAACTCAAAGATATTGAACGCCCAAAGGCATCGCAAGCAATTGCCGAAGCAAGAGACAAAGGTGATTTAAGTGAAAATGCTGAATACGATGCAGCGAAGGAAGCTCAAGGCTTATTAGAAATGAAAATTTCTAAATTAGAAGAAACTTTATCTGGCGCGCGTGTGATTGACGAGTCTCAAATGGATACATCCAAAGTACTCGTGTTATCTAAAGTGAAAATTAAGAATCAAACCAATGGCATGGAGGTGACCTACACATTGGTCGCTGATGGCGAAGCTGACTTGGCATCAGGAAAAATTTCTGTTAACTCGCCAATAGGAAAAGGGCTTTTAGGAAAATCGGTAGGTGAAGTAGCCGAGGTTCAAGTGCCTAATGGTGTCATGAAATTTGATATTTTGGAAATAAGTAGGTAGACTTAGAGACGGCTACTGAAAAGATTAGAAAAGATTCCTATTCCATGGGAATCTTTTTATATTTACATTGGTTCTAAAACTCTTAACTATGGCATCTATTTTTACCAAAATTATCAATGGCGACATTCCGTGTTATAAGGTAGCAGAAACGGATGATTATTTGGCCTTTTTGGATATCAATCCTAATACCGAAGGTCATACACTGTGTATTCCGAAAAAAGAGGTTGATAAGCTGTTCGATTTGGATGAGGCTACTTACCATGGACTTATGGAATTCTCTCGCCAGATAGCCATTGCATTAGAGAAAGCTGTGCCATGCGAACGCATTGGAATGACTGTCATCGGATTAGAAGTGCCTCATGCTCATGTTCATTTAATTCCTCTAAAAGGGATGGACGATGCCAGATTTATAAATAAAGTGACAATCGATCAAGACAGATTTGAGGCTTTAGCTAATCGAATCGCATCTTTTTTATAGTTATAGCTTTATAACACCACTAACAAAAAGTAACACGACAACTATGAGAATAGCATCGGCTATGATGATGAACCAAGCTAGTTGCTTTAATTTAAATGATTGTGGCTTGTGTTGCACTGCACGTTGTTGATAGGCTACCACTTGCTCAATGTCATCCGTCCAACGTACAGGAAAAATGTCAGTATGACAAGTGTTGCAATGCATTTCGTTGATAACATTATTGGTAATGGCTTTGTATAAAGCATTCTCCTTAAATCCTTGCCTAAAGGTCAATTGCAGCCCGTCATTCGAATAGCACTCCGGACAATTATTGTTGAGTTGTACCTCCTTTAATGTAAAATACTGTTGCTCCATGATAGGTAACTAAGATAATAATTTCAATGATATTTGCATGGTTGTTCCGATACCGATTTCAGAATGAAGTACTTTAATTTTACCATTATGATAGTCTTCAATAATACGTTTTGCTAAGGACAAGCCTAATCCCCAACCACGTTTTTTTGTGGTATAGCCTGGTTGGAATACAGCATTAAAGTTTTGTTTTGAAATGCCTTTCCCAGTATCGGACACGGTCACTTTTACATATTTATCATCATAACTTAAGACCAATTTTAAAGCGCCTTTGCCTTTCATAGCGTCAATCGCATTTTTGACTAAATTTTCGATGGTCCAACTGTACAATTGCGGATTGAGATTTACGAACAAAGCTTTATCAGGAAGAGCAATATCAAAATCAATTAATTTAGAAGATCGGCTCTTGAGGTATTCATACGAGTCTTTCGTTTCTTTAACAATATCTACCCTATCCAACGTTGGAACAGATCCAATTTTGCTAAAACGATCAGTAATAGTTTGTAATCGCGTTATGTCTTTTTCAATTTCTTTGAGATATTCTGGCTTGACATTTTCTGTTCTTAAAATTTCAGTCCAACCCACTAATGATGACAATGGCGTACCAATTTGATGGGCTGTTTCTTTGGCCATTCCTGTCCATAACTTATTTTGATCGGCCGTTTTCGAACTTTTATAAAAGAAATAAGCGACTGCAGCAAAAAGTAATATGATGAGAAGTAAGGCTAAAGGGTAGTATTTTAATTTGTTTAATAAAGGAGAGTTTCCATAGTACAGTACTTTATCATATCCTTCAATTTTTATAGGTGCATTTTCTTTACTGAATTGCGTAATTAAAGCTTTTACATTTTTATAAACATAGGCGGAATCATTTTCTTCTTTACCAGTAATATTTCTATAATTGACGATGCTGGAATCAATTTCAGTTAATATCATTGGTGTGCTGTTGTTATTGTCCAGAATCTCTAATGCTAAATCTAAGTCACCAAAAACATCATCACTATTGTTGGTAAATGACGCAGCAATAGCTTGCTGATAATCACGCTGTGCAGAGGACCAGATTTCCATTTTACTGCGCTCTTCAGCCTTGAAATTTTGAAAGAATGCATAGGTGTTCCAAAGGATAAGGGAGATGATAATGAAGGAAGCCACAATGATGATCCATCGTGTCATATTTCGGTTTATGCTAATTGCCATCCACTAATTTTTTGAATTTTAAATATAAAGTATTTATGTTAATAATATTGTATGGATAAGCCCTCAATTCATTTTCATAACATAGGCAATATGGTTACATTTGCATTTCAATAACTTGAAGCGCTAGCATTTAAGGGGAAATCAACAACAAATGGCATCTTATAATCCAAAAGATTTATCAACAGGACGACTACACGCTTATTTATTAAGTGCTGTGGCACCGAGGCCGATTGCATTTGCTAGTACTGTAGATGTTGATGGTAACCCGAATTTGTCGCCCTATAGTTTTTTTAATGTCTTTAGTGCGAATCCGCCCATAATGATTTTTTCACCTGCAAGACGCGTTCGAGATAATACAACCAAGCATACCTTGGAAAATGTTGAAGCCACAAAGGAAGTTGTTATTAATGTTGTCAATTATGATATTGTGCAACAAATGTCATTAAGTAGCACGGAATATGCCAAAGGGGTGAATGAATTTGAAAAGGCTGGATTGACCATGTTGGAGTCTGATATCGTAAAGCCTTTTAGAGTGGCGGAGTCTCCAGTGCAATTTGAATGTAAGGTGAATGAAATTGTGCATTTAGGAACTGAAGGTGGTGCTGGGAATCTCGTGATTTGCGAGGTTGTAAAGTTGCATATTTCTGATGATGTTCTAGATGATAAGGATGTGATTATTCAAGAGCGTTTGGATTTGGTGGCTAGAGCGGGAGGAAGTTATTACAATCGTGCAAAAAAAGGGTTTTTTGAAATTCCAAAGCCATTAACTACTTTAGGAATTGGCGTTGATGCCATGCCTTTGCAAGTAAAAAACAGTATGGTTTTAACTGGAAACGACTTAGGTATGTTGGGAAATGTACCGTCCTTACCAACGCAAAATGACATTGATAGTTTTATCGATACTGTAAGTGAACGCTATCCCAATATTAGGGATATGTCACATCATGAGAAACATAAAATTGCCAGAAACTATTTAAGTTATGGTGATGTAGACAGCGCATGGAAATTGCTGCTGTCATAAATTATAATGAGACACAAAATTTAATAAACATAAGTAATACAAAAATGGAAGTACAAGGAAAAATCAAAATGATTGGTGAAACTCAAACCTTCGGAAGTAATGGGTTTAGAAAGAGAGAATTGGTAGTAACGACAGAAGAACAATATCCACAGCATATTTTGGTTGAATTTGTTCAAGATAAGACGGATTTGCTCAATAACTATCAAGTTGGACAATCTGTAAAAGTAAATATTAACCTTAGAGGTAGAGAATGGGTCAATCCTCAAGGTGAAACGAAATATTTCAATTCGGTTCAAGGATGGCGAATTGAAGCTTTACAAGCGGAAGGTGATAACATGCCACCTGTGGCACCAACAGAAGCTTTTGAACCGGCAACGAATTTAAATGAAGACGATCATGATGATCTGCCATTTTAAGGTAGCGTAGCAAATTAACATTAGAAAGCCCTCATTAAAGAATGAGGGTTTTTTTATGTAAAAAAAGTCCCGAAAACTCGGGACTTAGTAAGTGGTTTTAGGTTTGACCTTTATAAACAAACTCAAAAAAAAGCAATGATGAACAAAAATTTAATTCACAAAGATCAAATCAAATATGGTGAATTTTCAAAAAATTTCAAAGTTAATACTTAGTTTTAACATTGCTTAATCGCTTCATTTTTAGAGAAGAAACTTATGTATGTACTGAATAATGATATGGTGTTTCCCGATGTGTCTCTGGCTTCTCAAGAGGGTATTTTAGCAATAGGAGGTGATCTATCTGCTGAACGACTTATATTGGCCTACCGAAGTGGTATTTTTCCTTGGTTTGAACAAGAAGAGCCACTTTTATGGTGGTCGCCAGATCCGAGATTTGTCTTATTCCCAGAGGATTTAAAGGTGTCTAAAAGCATGAAACAAGTCCTTCGAAATAGAGATTTTGAAGTGACCGTAAATACAGATTTTAAGTCGGTCATCGAACACTGCGCTGCCATAAAACGCTCCGGACAACAAGGTACTTGGATTACAAATACGATGATAAATGCTTACATAGAATTATTTGATTTGGGTTTTGCCAAATCTGTTGAAGTGTGGTTAGAAGATCGTTTAGTAGGAGGCTTATATGGCGTTGACGTTGGGAATGGGGTTTTTTGTGGCGAAAGTATGTTTAGTCTCGTGAACAATGCCAGTAAAGTGGGATTTATTACGTTGATACAAAACACAAACTATAAGTTAATCGATTGTCAAGTTTTCACCAAGCATCTTGCCTCATTGGGAGCCAAGGAAATTCCTAGGTCAGACTTTTTGACTTTTTTAAAGAGCTAGTGTCTCAACTGAAGGCATCGTCTCATTTTGATACCTCGTGATATCTAAAACAATTAATTTCGTGATCGTTCACCATCCCAGTGGCTTGCATATGTGCATAAACAACCGTTGAACCCACAAATTTGAATCCTCGTTTTTTCAAATCTTTACTGATGGCATCACTCAACGGAGTATTTGCGGGAGCCTTTTTATAATCTGTTATTTGGTTTTTAATCGGTTTACCATTGACGAAGCCCCAAATATACTTTGAAAAGGAACCAAATTCTTTTTGGACTTCCATAAATGCTTTGGCATTGGTGATTGTAGCCTGTATCTTGAGTTTGTTTCTAATGATACCTTCATTACTTAATAGCTCATCGATGTTCTTCTGATTGTATCGAGCAATTTTTTTATAATCGAAGTGGTCAAACGCCTTTCTGAAATTTTCACGTTTTCTTAGAACAGTAATCCAACTCAAACCCGCTTGAAAGGTTTCTAGTATTAAAAATTCAAATAAGGTGTCATCATCTGTAACTGGTACACCCCATTCTTCATCGTGGTAAGCTTCATATAGCGGATCTCCAAGGCACCAACCGCATTTGTGTTTTTCCATAAACATTGTTTGAATATTAAAAGTAGTAAGTTTTAAGTAAATATTTCGTCTTAATTTGCAAAACTAAATCTTAAGACCATTTTGAAGGATCTGTCAATTACTCAAATCATAAATGAAAGCTTAGAAAAGGCAATTTCGTATCCAGAATACCGCCAATTAGTTCGTGAATTAGTCGCTCAAAATACGACGACAAGTTTCCAAAAAACGGAAGCCTATATTGGCTACACGAAACTCAATGATCGACGTATGAAGCGTTGGGATAAAACCGTAAAGATTCCTGATAATTTTAAAGAGAGATTGTCTCATTTCAAAAGAAACATGACCTGGTTAGTAATTACGGAGAGTTGGTGTGGTGATGCGGCTCATTTGATTCCAGTGCTGCATAAAATAACAGAACTTACCGATAACATTGACTTAAAATTGGTATTTAGGGATGAGAACGAGAGGTTGATGGATCAATTTTTGACCAATGGTGCAAAAGCAATTGCCAAGGTGATTATGATTGATGATGCAACAGGAGAAGTGGTCAATACCTACGGACCACGACCAAGTAAAGCCACGCATTTAGTCGATCGCTACAAAGCGGAACATGGTACATTGACACCAGAGTTTAAAGAAACGCTACAAGTGTGGTATAACAAAGACAAAGGTCAAAATGTTTTAAGCGATATGATGGACCTGCTAGAACTTTAATTTTTGCCTTGAAAGTAATAGGTGATGGAACCAATCTGACTTTGACGTTGCGCTTTTGAGAAACGTGCGTTTTGTGCATACTCTAGAGCATGATCAATTAAACATTGATTCTTTGAGGATGAAGACGAGTTGATATAAGTATCAGTGACCACGCCATTTTCATTAACCGTGATATTCACAACTATTTTACCATTTTCCTCACATAAATATACAGGTGGTGGTAAACTTACTTTATTCCGATTTGACAATGAAAAAGAAACACTGCTGCTAGCATTCCCCTCTATATTTTTATCATCTTTCTTGCTGGAATGCATCGCTAAAATATCGTTGGTTTTATTGAAGGTTTTACGCTCTTCTTCATTCAAAGCATAGCGTTTTGAGGAGTTTAAAGGACCATTTGAAGTGAGCACGTCATCAGGGTTCTCAGACGATTCTTCTTCAGGTGTTTGACGGTCTTCAGAATACTCTCTAGTATCGTTTGCATTCACCGTCTTAAAATTACGCATCATTTCCTTGAACTCTTTATCTTCATTAAAGGCCTGATTTGTTTTAGGCGATGCGTTTTCTAATTCTTCCAACGCTTTTATACGCTCCAACTCTTTTAGTTCTTCCTCTGTTTGAGGCTCAACTTCATAGTAACTTTCAGCGATAAATTCTGTTTTTTTCTTAATATGAAGACTGAATAATCCAAGAACAATGGTGCCCGCAATTAAGGAAGTAAGTAATAATGCTTTATGTTTTTCAACAAAATTCAAGTAGGTAAAATTTTAAAATAGTTGTTAGTATATATACGTCAAGATACACAAAATGGATTAAATGCACACCGAAAATGGGCTTTCCACCTAATTTTGACGACTTAAAGAAGCAATAAATTCTATCGGTGAAACAGCGTCTTTTACATCGTAATCACCAATTTTTGTACGCCTTAAGACCGACAAATGAGCACCAGATTGCAGTGCTTTTCCAAAATCATGAGCTAATGACCTTATATAAGTTCCTTTGCTACAAACAACTTTGAAATCTAGTTGATGGCCATCAATTTTAGTGATTTTAAATTCAGATATTTCAACCATTCTTGGCTTAACTTCAACGTCTTCTCCGGCTCTCGCATATTCATAAAGTCTTTTTCCATCCTTTTTTAAGGCAGAGAAAACGGGAGGCAATTGCGATAGGGTTCCTAAAAATTTCTTGGCGGTCTCATGAATTAAGGTTTCAGAAATGTGATTGGTAGGATAGGTTTGATCAATCTCACTTTCAAGATCATATGAGGGTGTGGTGCTTCCCAGAACAAACGTACCAGTATAAGTTTTATCCTGTCCTTGAAATGTATTGATTTGCTTTGTCATTTTACCTGTGCAAATTATCAAAAGCCCTGTAGCTAAAGGGTCGAGAGTGCCAGCATGTCCTACTTTTATTTTTTTAATGTTGAAGGCTTGTCTGATTTCCCAGCGCAGTTTATTAACGGCTTGAAAGGATGTCCATGTCAAAGGTTTATCAATGAGTATAATCTGTCCCGATTTAAAGTCTTCACCCGTCATTATGGCTAGTTTAATATTGAAAAGATGATAGCGATGATGCCGACCACGATACAATAGAATGCAAAATAGGATAACTTACTTTTTTTAACCAATGAAATCATCCATGTACAAGCAAAAAGCCCTGAGACAAAGGCAGCTATAAATCCAACACCTAAAACGGTAAAATCAACACCCTCATTGGAAAGGTCTCCACTCAAAACATCTTTAGCAATTTTCCCGAAGATTAGTGGTACAACCATTAAAAACGAGAAACGTGCCGCTTTGGTTTTGTCATTCCCCAAAAGTACAGAGGTAGATATGGTAGCACCAGATCTTGAAATTCCAGGTAGCATAGCAATGGCTTGTGATACACCAATTACAAAAGCATTTGAAAAGCTCACTTTCTTGTTAGTATCTTTAGCTCTATCGGCCAAAAATAAAAGGGCTGCCGTTACAATGAGCATGCAACCTACAAGAAGGATATTTCCGCTAAAAAGTTGCTCGAGTTCTTCCTCAAAAAAAAGACCAACAATCACAGCTGGAATCATTGAAATTATAATTTTTGAAAGGAATTGAAGGTCCTCATTCCATTCAAATTTTAAGATACCCTTGATAATATCAAGAATGTCTTTTCTGAAAACAACAATGGTACTTAACGCCGTTGCAAAATGCAATACAACGGTAAACAGCAGACCGTTTTGATCATCTTTTGGCACAAGATGATCATTTTGCAAAATAACTTTGCCCAATTCAATATGTCCACTAGAAGACACTGGTAAGAACTCTGTGAGTCCTTGAATAATTCCTAAAACAATTGAATCGATGATATCCATGCGGCAAAAATATCAAAATAGAATTTGTGACCTACAAAAAGCTTGAATTTTGTTACTGCCAACTTATTTTTTTGGCTTCGTATTTTTATTAGGATTTAAAAGAATGGCATATACTTGAATGCCGAATCCTATAAGAATTAAAGTCGGTGCCAATCTGATGCGTCTCCAACTAAAGATAGATGGATCAAAGACATTAGGATCGTCACTTCCACCACCAGACATTAAAATAAAACCAAGGGCAATACATCCTAAGCCTATTAACATGAACTTGTAGTTTTTCTTTCCGAAGATAAATTCACCTTTAGTCGTTTCTTTTCGTTTTTGTTCTCCCATAATGCATTTAAAACTCTGCAAAAAATCTCATCGTCAATCGCTACTACTGCTATAAGCGTTGAGAATCTTTAAACAGACTGTGGTAGGTGCAAAGTAACAGTTTTATTTAAAACTTTTACGTTAAGAGAATGTAAATTTAGTCTAAGGTTACATCCTCGATTCAATCAAAACGGCGCCTATCGTTTATTTTCAAGTAAAAGATAGCGAGACTATTTTTAAAAATCGGTACGTATTAATATCGAAATAATCGCACCTGATAGGTAATATGACCCTTGATGTTTTAAGATGTATAGGTTAATATGTTAGAGTTTTTTCTTGGATTTACCATCCGTAAAAACCAAGGTGCCTAAAATGGATTCTAGTTCTGCCAATTGTGCCTCTGTTTTGTAGGACAAAACAACTAAAAGACAAAAATCTTTTGTGATGGTTGCCATAAATTGTTGTTGATATTTATTGTCTAAATAATTTCCAGTGGCATTTAACACGTCGAATGTGTGCGGCCCTATTTGCTTCCGCTCCATGTCAAAGTCGAAATCATAATTAACTTGTGTTTGCTTCATGATTTTTTGTGCTTCAATAAGGTAATCTTTACCAGAGGTAACCATGGGCGCATTTTTGACATTTTCTGCAATAAGGCTAAAAGATGGATTGTAATCAATGAATGTACCTTCAGGATATTTATAAGCCATGAACAAACTAGCATTATTAATTTCCGACGCTTTCAATGCTTTTTTTAGATTGTCATCATTCACTAATTCACGTCCCAACTCTGAAATTTCATCCATCTGTTGCTTTGACTGCACATTCCAAGACGGATCGTATTCTAGGCGAAGATTAAAGTAATCATTCGTGTAGACACCATTATTAGCAGTGCCATAATCGAAATTCTCCGGAACTTTTGGTTCATCTTTGCAAGAAAGTGCCGTTAATACAATAAAAAGTAAGACAAATTGTTTCAAAATATTTGGGGTTTTAATAATATAACTGATCGGTTTTTAAGTTGAGAAAACGCTGTGTTGCGATGAACGTACTAATCCACGTAATGATGATGCCTAATAGAAATACACCAACAAACAGTACAGCAATCCATATTTGATTTTGCATCAGTTCTAATTCAGGGAACGTACGATTCAGATAATACAATAAAAAGCCCATACCAATAAGGGCCACAATAGCACCAATAACACCCAGCTGAATACTTTTTAAGACAAAAGGTTTTCTAATAAAGCGCTTCGTGGCACCCACCATTTGCATGGTTTTGATAATAAAGCGTTTGGAATACACTGCGAGTCGAATAGAACTATTAATTAATAAAACAGCTATAAGCGTAAAAATAGCACTGAGCACAAGTACCCAAAATGTGATTTTTTTGACATTATTATTCATGATCTCAACCAGATCATTGTCATAGGTGATATCTTCGATAAATTGTTTATTTGCCAATTCTGCAGTAATATTATCGAGTGTTTCGTTGGTAACATAATCTGCTTTTAAATGCACATCAATGGAGTTTTGTAAGGGATTGGCTCCTAAAAACTCCATAAAGTCCTCTCCGATATCAGACTTAACGATTTGAGCGGCTTCTTCCTTGGATACGTATTTAGCATCCTTAGTGTATTCCGCCATGGCTAAACTTTTTTGCAGTTGACTCACTTCTACCTCTTTGGCAGAATCATTCAGGTAAATGGTCACTACCACTTGCTCTCTAAAATGATCGGCTACTTTTTTCGCATTGAGTACTAAAAGGCCTAAACAGCCAAGTAATAGTAGTACCAATGCAATACTAATCACTACGGAAAAGTATGAGGATATTAATTTGCGTTTTTGGTATCTTTCAAAAGATGTACTCATAAATAAGGCATTGATGGTGTAAAAATAGCAAAAGAAAATGCAACTTAAGCAATTGCAGCAATCAATCTAATCAAAGCGATAATGGCAATAACTACTGTGATGGCAATATACTTATTTGATGACGATTTCGACTTCGACAAACAGGCATCATAACGCTGCTGTTGTTCCTCATTAAAATGGATGGATTTCATCTTATCCAAGAGTCCGTTAAAAAAAGTAAACTCCACAGAACTCGAAGCTTTGTATTGCTTTAATTCTTCACATATAGACAACGCATGATCAATGATATTATTTTTCTTTGAAATGATATTCGGATGTTCCACTTCAAATATCGCTTTATTAGGATAATTGAGTACGGAATTGGCCAAACTTCCACTCACTTGTATGATGACTTCCAAATCCTTGTTACCATCAATAGATTGCTGGAGTTCTTTTGAAAGTTGCTCTGCAGCTTCTAATCGCGGTATGAGCATAGCCACAAGTCGCTCTTTAGTCTCCGTATTACAAATCCATGGTGAATTAATAACTTTCACTACTTTGGATTCACTTTTCTGACCCAGATGCGTGTTATAAATACTCACAAAGGCATCGTAATATTTCGGACTTATCCAATCGATAAATGCTTCGCTAAAAGTGTCTTTAGATGGCAGTTTAGCAAAGGTGTTGATGTCATGTTCCTTAATGAGTTTGTGTAAGGATTCATGTTCTAAAAGTTGGGTTTCGAAATCTGATGTCATATGCTTAATTTGTTTCGCGGACGAAGATAATTAAAATAAGATAGTGTGCGTGATAACTTTCTTGTTCACATAAACTTTTAAATGTCTAGTATTACCGTTAAATTTGCCCTTTAAATTTGCAGAGCAATCATGAGTTACCATTTTAATGAGATTGAAGCCAAATGGCAAGACTATTGGGCAAAAGAACAGACTTTTAAGGCTGAAAATCATAGTGACAAACCAAAGTACTATGTGCTAGATATGTTCCCTTACCCTAGTGGTGCAGGCTTGCACGTTGGTCATCCATTAGGCTATATAGCGAGCGATATCTATGCACGTTATAAGCGTCATAAAGGATTTAATGTCTTGCATCCACAAGGCTATGATAGTTTTGGGTTGCCTGCAGAGCAGTATGCGATTCAAACAGGACAGCATCCAGCTATTACGACTGAAACGAATATTAAGACCTATCGTCGTCAATTGGATCAAATTGGATTTTCATTTGATTGGAGTCGTGAGGTACGAACAAGTAATCCTGAATATTACAAATGGACTCAGTGGATTTTCATGCAGTTGTATGAATCCTACTTCTGCAATGATTCCCAAATGGCGAGACCTATTGATGAACTGGTGACTGTTTTTGAAGCCGAAGGGAATCATCGCATAAATGCAGCATGTGATGATGGGATTGACCTATTCTCTGCGGAGGATTGGAAGGGTTTTACTTCGGAAGAACAACAAGAAATTTTACTGAAATATCGACTCACTTATTTGGCTGAAACGGAAGTGAATTGGTGTCCTGCGTTAGGAACAGTCCTGGCTAATGACGAAATCGTCAATGGCGTGTCTGAACGTGGAGGTCATCCTGTGGTTCGTAAAAAAATGACCCAATGGAGCATGCGTATTTCCGCTTATGCAGAACGTTTGCTGCAAGGGTTAGAGACGATCGACTGGACAGATTCATTAAAGGAAAGTCAGCGTAATTGGATCGGAAAATCTGTTGGTGCTAGTGTGATTTTTAATGTCAAAGATCACAACGAAACCATCGAAGTGTTTACAACACGACCAGATACGATTTTTGGGGTGTCTTTCATGACATTGGCTCCAGAACACGAGTTGGTTTCAACAATCACAACAGACGATCAAAAAGCGACTGTTGAAGCCTATATAGCAGCTACAGCAAAACGTAGTGAACGTGATCGTATGGCCGATGTTAAAACCATTTCAGGTGCGTTTACAGGTGCATATGCTGAACATCCTTTTACCAAAGAATCCATTCCTATTTGGATTGGCGACTATGTGTTGGCAGGCTATGGAACAGGGGCAGTGATGTCAGTACCATGTGGTGATCAACGTGATTATGATTTTGCCAAGCATTTCGATATTCCTATTCCGAACATTTTTGAAGGCGTAGATATTTCCGAAGAAGCCTTTTCAGATAAGGAAAAAACAATCATAGCGAATAGTGATTTCCTAAATGGCATGAGTTATAAGAAAGCCACCAAACGTGCTATTTATGAATTGGAACAAATAGGGCAAGGGGAAGGAAAAACAAATTATAGGTTACGAGATGCCGTATTTTCACGCCAGCGCTATTGGGGCGAACCCTTTCCAGTCTATTATGTGAATGGCATGCCGCAGATGATTGATAAACAATATTTACCTGTTGTATTACCAGAGGTTGAAAAATATTTACCTACGGAAGAAGGAGAGCCACCTTTAGGACGTGCCGATGTTTGGGCTTGGGATACCCAAAAAAATGAAGTCGTAGCTAATGCGTTCATTGATGACAAAACGGTATTTCCTTTAGAATTGAATACGATGCCAGGTTGGGCAGGAAGTTCTTGGTATTTCTTTAGATACATGGAAGAAACTGCAAAGCGAGGTGATGTTTTTGCGAGTGAAGACGCTTTGAAGTATTGGGAAAATGTCGATTTGTATATTGGTGGTAGTGAACATGCTACTGGTCATTTGCTCTACGCGCGATTTTGGACGAAGTTTTTAAAAGATCGCGGCTTTGTGACTGTTGACGAACCTTTTAAGAAGTTGATCAACCAAGGAATGATTTTGGGGACGAGTGCCATTGTTTATAGAGTGTCAGGTACAAATAAATATGTTTCCAAAGGACTGAAAAATGACTATAACACAGAAGAAATTAGAGTTGATGTCAATTTAGTAGATGCTTCTGATGAGATAAATGTAGACGCTTTAAAAGAGTGGCAACCACAATTTAAGGATGCCGATTTTATTCTGGAAGATGGAAGGTATGAAGTTGGTCGTGAGGTTGAAAAAATGTCTAAACGTTGGTTCAACGTCGTTAATCCAGACCAAATTTGCGAGCAATATGGTGCTGATAGTCTACGTCTCTATGAAATGTTTCTAGGACCACTAGAGCAAGCGAAACCTTGGAATACGGCTGGTATTACTGGTGTGCATGGCTTTCTAAAAAAACTTTGGAAATTGTATGTGGATGACAGCGGTTTGAAAGTCACTGATGCCGAGCCTACCAAAGACCAATTGAAAACCTTACATAAAACCATCAAAAAAGTAGAAGAGGATATCGAGAATTTCTCTTTTAATACTTCTGTCTCAACCTTTATGATTGCGGTGAATGAACTCACTGCTCAAAAGTGTACAAGTCAGGATATTCTAGAACCTTTATTGATTTTAATTTCGCCATATGCGCCTCATATTGCTGAAGAACTTTGGAGCCGTTTGGGTCATTCAGAATCTATAGCAACCGCTACTTTTCCTACATTTGAAGAAAAGCATTTGGTGGAAAGCACGAAAAACTATCCGATCTCTTTTAATGGTAAAATGCGTTTTACCTTAGAGTTACCAATGGATATGTCTAAGGATGATATCGAGAAAACGGTAATGGCGCACGAGAAGACCATGGCACAATTGCAAGGTCGTGCACCTAAAAAAGTGATTGTAGTGCCTGGAAAAATTGTCAATATTGTCGGGTAATATGAAATTGAAGTACCTTTTACTATTAGCTTTGTTCGCGCTCTTGAGTTGTTCTAAAGATGACGACAACTCAAAACAGGCGCCTGATCCTTATATCCTAGAAGCCATTATTGGTTCCTGGGCCTATGACACGGTAGCAGTCAATGGCACATTGTTTCTATATGAACACACTGATGGTTGTAATAAAGACTTATTTCAGTTTTATAATGAAGAAGGAAAAGAATTTGACTTTGAAGAGGATTATGTGCTGAACTGTGATAATTGTGCTGATTGTGCGATAGCTTCAACAAATTTGAAATGGGATTTATACGGAGATACGATCGACTTATATTTTGGAGAACAACTGGTAACTACTTTGGAAATACTAGAAGTAGACGAGACTATTATTAGATATAAACGTTTTTATGATTTTGACCAAGATGGTATCGAAGACGTATTGGAAGTTACGGGAATTCCTTATGATCCAAATGATGAATTTAACTAAAACATACGCATTTTGAAATTCAGCCTCATTGTTATTTTCGTTTTTTTAGTAACCGCTTGTCATAGCTCCAAGCATGAAATACAAGCAGTAGAAGTTTCCTGTGGTCAATGTCAGTTTGGCTTAACAAGTCAGAAGGGTTGTGATCTTGCAATACGAATAGGCGAGAACGCTTATTTTGTAGATGGCGCACATATCGATGATTTTGGTGATGCCCATGACAAGGATTCTGGGTTTTGTGAAGTCATTAGAAAGGCGGAGGTTTCAGGATCCTTGCAAGGTGATCGGTTTAAAATAGAAACTATAGCACTAACAGAGTAGACATGTTACGAATCAAGAAATATGATAAATTGCTGTTGTTCTTTTTTGCAGCTATAGTCATTGGTTCTTTTCTAACATGGGCTTTTGAAGAGCGTTTCGACCCAGAACTTTGGCGTTCAAATCCGACATTGCGCTATAAAATGGCAGACGATATTATTGAAAACCGATTACTTATTGGCAAAACGAAAGAGGAAATCAAGCGTCTTTTGGGATTTCCGAGTAAATCGGCATTTGAAGGCAAGGATAATGTTGTGTATAGGATGGGAAGAGCACCAAGTTTTTTTGAGTCACAAACACAACTTTTAGTGATTGTCTTTGAAAACAATGAAGTCAAGGAAGTCTTTCAGACAGAGGAATAGTTCACATCAAAATAGGTCATGAAAATCAAAATTTCAGAAAATCGGCCTATGAAAAATGCGAATTCCGTAAAAATTATCAAGTAGTTTAGAAGCCGAAAGTTTTCTTTAAAATTTCATTGTATTTTTCTTAGGGTAAACCATTAATAATAGCATTATGATTATCGGTGTTCCCAAAGAAATTAAAAATAATGAGAGCCGTGTCGGTATGACACCATCTGGCGTTTTTGAACTTACCCGAAATAACCATCAAGTTTACATACAATCATCCGCAGGCGAAGGCAGCGGATTTTTTGATTCTGATTATGAAGCGGTTGGTGCGCAAATTGTCAAGACCATCGAGGATGTTTATAGCTTAAGCGATATGATTGTAAAAGTCAAGGAACCCATTGCCGAAGAATATCCGCTCATTAAAAAAAATCAAATTGTCTTTACTTATTTTCATTTTGCCTCTAGTGAAGCTCTAACCCGCGCAATGATGCAAAGCCATGCTATTTGTATTGCCTACGAAACTGTAGAAGATCCAGATGGCAGTTTGCCGTTATTGACACCAATGTCTGAAGTAGCAGGAAGGATGGCCATTCAACAAGGGGCTAAATACTTGGAAAAACCAATTAAAGGACGTGGTGTACTTCTAGGTGGAGTACCTGGAGTGCCACCTGGGAAAGTATTGGTTCTTGGTGCTGGTGTCGTCGGTATTCAAGCTGCAAAAATGGCGGCTGGACTTGGGGCACATGTCACGATTATGGATATAAATATGAAGCGCTTAAGACATGTTAATGATATTATGCCAAGCCATGTTATTACCGAGTTCTCTAGTGAATTTAATATACGAAAACGCATACAGACTCATGATTTAATTATTGGAGGTGTCCTAATTAAAGGAGGAAAAGCACCAAAGCTCATTACGGCAGATATGTTAAAACTTATGCGCCCAGGAACTGTAGTCGTGGATGTTGCTGTGGATCAAGGAGGTTGTTTCGAGACGACTAAGGCTACGACCCATCAAGATCCTACCTATATCATTGATGATATTGTACATTATTGCGTGGCTAATATGCCAGGAGCAGTGCCCTATACATCCACAATGGCTTTAACGAATGTTACATTGCCATATGTTTTGAAATTAGCGAACAAAGGTTGGGAGATGGCCTGTCAGGAGGATCCAGTTTTGGACAAAGGCCTTAATATTGTTCATGGAGAGATTGTTTATAAGGGCATTGCTGAAGCTTTTGGTTGGGAATTAAGTTCTTAGTCACTGACATTTTTTCCTGCATCTAAGTTGGCTTACTTTTTGCTATCTTTAGTAGAACAATTTAATTCGAATAATTATGAATGGAATGATGGGATACTACATATTGATTGGCGCAATAGCTCTAGTTAGCTGGTTAGTGAGTAATCAATTGAAACGAAAATTTGCGAAATATTCCAAAGTGCAATTACGCAATGGTATGAGTGGTCGTGAGATTGCTGAAAAAATGTTATCTGATAATGGGATTAGTGATGTTGAGGTTATTTCAGTGAGAGGACAGCTAACAGATCATTATAATCCAAAAAATAAAACTGTTAATTTAAGTGAAGCCGTTTACAATCAAAGAAATGCGGCGGCCGCAGCTGTGGCAGCTCATGAGTGCGGACACGCGGTACAGCATGCACAAGCCTATAGTGCTTTAAAAATGCGCTCAGCCTTGGTGCCAGTCGTTTCTGTGACTTCTGGAATGTCTCAATGGTTAGTTATTGGAGGTCTTATTTTGGGAGCCGCTGCTAACGTAGGATTTGGATTTTGGATTGCCGTGGCTGGATTAGTTTTTATGGGTGCTGCAACCTTGTTTAGTTTTATAACCTTGCCGGTGGAATACGACGCTAGTAATAGAGCTTTAGCTTGGTTAAAGAATAAGAATATGGTCACTCCAGAAGAGTATAAAGGTTCTGAGGATGCCTTAAAATGGGCAGCCCGCACGTATTTAGTTGCCGCTATTGGAGCATTAGCCTCATTGTTATATTGGGCCTTACAAGTTTTTGGAAGTAGAGACTAAACGTATAACCATGTAAAATATCGAAACCGAATAACATTATGGTGTTAATTCGGTTTTGTTTTATTATTTTCGACTTAACTAAATTAATTTTATACTTATGGATAACTCAACGGAAAGTCATTTTGATCAATTTGAAGGCAAAGTCTTGATAAATAGTCTCACCACGGAAGAACGAGTGGCATTTTATAAAAAAACCTATGCACATGTCGCTGGAGGTGTGCTTGTATTTATTGTATTTGAATGGCTGCTATTGCAAAGTGATGCCATTGTTGAATTTTCACTATCCATGTTGCAAGGTTGGCGATGGCTTATTATGCTCGGCGGATTTATGTTCGTTACCAATTATGCAGAAAGTACAGCTTTACGAACCAAAGACAAGAATAAGCAATATTTGGCTTATGGATTGTATATTTTGGCAGAAGCATTCATTTTTGTGCCCTTACTT
This sequence comes from Algicola sp., assembly GCA_018222915.1. GTDB lineage: Bacteria > Bacteroidota > Bacteroidia > Flavobacteriales > Flavobacteriaceae > Psychroserpens. The sequence goes on from JAAEZI010000001.1 coordinate 115,931, forward strand.
TATATTGCGATTTTTTATATGGATTCAGGGACGGAAATGTTAAATCAGGCTGCCATAGTGACCTTGGCGTTGTTTACAGGTTTGTCGGCAGTAGTTTTTGTGACTAAAAAGGACTTTTCTTTTATGAAAACTGGACTCACAATAGGTTTCTTTATCGCACTCGGATTGATAGTCGCAGGCGCCTTATTCGGCTTTAATCTTGGCCTGTGGTTTTCAGTAGGGATGTGTTTATTAGCTGGCGGATCCATTCTGTATCAAACCTCTAACTTAGTACATAAATACTCTGAAGATGAATATATTCCGGCATCACTAGGATTATTTGCCTCTTTGATGTTACTATTTTGGTATGTACTTCAGATATTCATGTCGAGAGACTAGAATCTTAATGAAAAAAATATGATCAAAAAGCATTCTGAAAGGAATGCTTTTTTGATATTAAAACTTTTCTTCGAGGTTGACTAATTTATTCTGAATGGCATAAACGACCAATCCTGCTAAATTTTTGGATTCGGTTTTGAGTAAAAGGTTATTGCGATGTCCATCGACAGTTCGCGGACTTATAAACAGTTTTTCGGCAATCTCATTCGTTGTGTATTGCTTGCAAATGAGTTGTAATACCTCTTTTTCCCGTTTGGTGAAATAGGTGGTATCGAAAGCCGATTTCTTGGGGTCATTATTGTTTAATAAACCCTCATGGATAAACTTCATGACCTGCTCATCATAATAAAATCCTTTTTCAGACACCTCATTAATTGTGGTTAACATGAGTTTTGGTGTACTATTTTTTGCCAAATAAGCAACGGCACCAATTGAAATCATATTGATAATGAAGGGTTTACTAAAATAGCTGGTTAAGGCAATGATTTTGATGTCTGGAAACTCTTTTCGAATAAGTTTGGTGGTTTCCACGCCATTGAGTCCAGGCATTTTTAGGTCGGTAATTACAATTTCGGGAATAGTGGATGCCGTCCGTAATTGCGCCATGAGATCGTTGCCATCTTCGGCATCGAATAAGATGTTTAAATGTTTCTCTTTATTCAAAATTGAGATGAGTCCTTGCCGAAATAGCAATTCGTCATCGGCAATGGCTATCGTTATTTTAGTATCCATAAGATTGACAATTGATGGTGAATTTACTTCCTGTTTTCTTTGAGCTCTCAACAAAAAGCTGTCCGTTTAATATAGCAACTCTGCTCTTAATATTTTGTAACCCAATACCAGATTTTTTCTTGTCATCGGTCACGTCAAAGCCAATACCATTATCTTTGAATTTTAGAATAAAGCCTTGTTGCTCTTTTATGAGTTCCATTTTTAGCATATCGGCTTTCCCATGTCTTAAGGCGTTATTAATAAGTTCTTGAGCAATTCTAAAAATATGAAGCTCACTGCTTTTATCCAATTGATCCAAAGTTTCGATGTGATGACTTATACGAATTGAGGTATTCGAAGTAAACTCATCAAATAATTCTTCCAAGGCCACTTTCAATCCAAATTTATCTAAGATAGGTGGCATAAGTTCATGGGCAATTTTCCTGGAGCTTTCCAAGGTTCTCGTCGTAATATCCAAAATGTGTTTTAAAGCTTCTTTTTGGTCATCGCCTATAGTTTTATCATCAATCAAAACGTTTGTTGTTAAGCTAACCACATTTAGTTTGGAGCTTATGGCATCATGTAAATCTTGCGCTATTCTATGGCGTTCTTCCTCTTGCACTTTAATAGTGGTTTGCAATATTTTTTTTTGATGATTGAGTTTGATGTTAACTTTTTCAACTTCTTTTTGTATAATTTTTTTTCTCGAATAATAAAAAAACAGAATGAGTCCTAGAGTCACTAGTACTAAAAAAATAATCCCGTATACTAAAGCTCCTATGATTTGCTCTTGGCTGGCAAAATTGATGTCTTCCATTCCATTAAGATAAGTAACATGTAAATTACGTATAAAACTTTATTTATGAACCAAATATTCTTGACAGCTCTGTTGTTTGTGTAAATGGATAAGTAATCTCCTAAAATAAAAATGAGCGTACTCGTAGTAATGTAAATTAAAATCCCAGCGTTGATATACATAAACCGGTTGGGTTCGTTTAATGAATTGTAAAGATGAATAATTGAGTAAACGACCAATGGCAGCGATGTGATAAAAATTTCTGTTAAGTTAAACCGATATAAGAGTTCAGGATTGCTTATATATTTGAAAGCTAAAATGGCCATAATGACACCAAGCACAATCATCAAATATTTTTTTTGCTTTGGCTTAAACAATGATTTGTAGAAAAATGTCAGAAATAAAAACTGACTGATAAAATAGACATGGGATAAAAACAAATTGTTGATTCTTAGCTTATTCAATATAAACGCAGTTAAAGATGTGAGTAGTGAAACAACTAAATACCACGAAAAAAACTTATAAGCCATGGTTTTTTTTAAAGTACCATAGCTTATAAGGTATAGAACTGTATTGATTAAAATTAATACAATTCCAAGGTATTCGAAAAAGGTATTTGTCAATTTCATCTACACCAATTAATTTTTACTTTTTGTGATAGAGTAGACTGCTGTCATCACAATCACTAGGGCATGGAGTAGTAAAGTCGTAAATACCGGTACCATTAGCACCATCACCATTTGGATAAATAATGTCTTTGTACTTTGATCCATCTGTAGTTGTTGTTCCTACAATTAGTAAACATTCGCCACCAGAGTCTTGAGTTCCCAAATAAGCTCTAACCTTCGGTTCAAAACCATCAGCCTTCACTTGAAGTTTTCCATTCCCATCTGTGGTGACTTTTAATCCCATTTCATTAAAGCAAGCGATTAAGTCATCTGCTGGAATTAAAAAGGCTTTACTCAGGTTGGGATGATTAGTTTGCCATGTTTTGGTCCAGTCTTCCGCTTCTTTGAGGGTTCGTGTTAGGGGTGTTGTTGCACTCATAATTATTGATTTTAGTTGATTTATATGCCTAAAGCTAGTCAAATTGAGCTTAAAAATGGTAGGTATTCTAAAAAATAGGTATTTCTACTTGGTTTTAGCTTTAGGTGCTTTTGCTTTTAAAAAAACAGATTTGTTTTCTGAATTTTGAGAACTATTAACCAACTTAAAATCAGTAAATTATGAATGCATTTTTGGCACAAATTATTATGTTTGCCGGCAACTTTGCTCCAAGAGGATGGGCGTTTTGTAATGGACAATTGTTGTCTATTGCTCAGTACTCATCACTTTTTGCGATAATAGGGACAACTTATGGTGGCGATGGAAGAACCACATTTGCCTTACCCGATTTGAGGGGGCGATTTCCAAAACATCCTGGTGATGGTCCAGGTTTACAGCCTGTGACTTGGGGAGAAATGGGTGGAAAAGAGAACGTTGTTTTAACAACATTAAACATGCCTGCTCATAGTCACGATGGAAGTAGTCTAACACTCAAATTATCTTGTAATGAAGACGATGGTGACAACAATGAACCCTCTGGAAGAAACTTTGGAATAGCAGGTTCAGGAACACCTTACAATTCTGCAGCCAGTGATGCAACATTTGGTGGCGCTACTGTATCTGGGAATACAGGACCTCAGGGTAATAACCAATCCTTCGATGTTCAAAACCCATTTATGGGAATCAATTACATTATCGCTCTTCAAGGTGTTTTTCCACCAAGAAATTAAAAATCAATAAGGAATAAATCAAAATTTAATCAATTATAAAAACAGAAATTATGGATGATGCATATATAGGAACAATCATGATGTTTGGAGGCAATTTTGCTCCAAGAAACTGGGCCTTTTGTAATGGCCAAATATTATCAATCGCAGACAATCAGGCGCTATTCTCCATCTTAGGAACCACTTATGGTGGCGACGGTAGATCAACATTCGCCCTACCGGATTTAAGAGGACGTGTTGCAAAGCACGCCGGAAATGGTCCAGGACTTCAGCCAGTAACTTTAGGTGAAAGAGCAGGACGTGAGTCGGTTTCCTTAACTACAGGGAATTTACCTTCTCACACACATGACGGAAGCACTTTATCTGCGACCTTATCTTGTAATGAGGACGACGGTGATAATAATGAGCCTTCAAGACGTAATATCGGTATTGCTGAATCAGGAACACCTTACAATTCGGCTGCTAATGATGCCACATTTGGCGGTGGTACTGTTACTGGAAATACTGGACTTACTGGAGGGAATCAACCATTTGATGTACAAAACCCATATTTGGGGACTTACTATGTTATTTGTACCTATGGACTTTATCCGCCGAGAAGTTAAAACAAAGTACAATAAATCAAAACTAAATAAAGTACTCTGTTTGGAAAAACAAAGTACTTTATTTGCTTAAACACTTAAATCTCAATACTATGAAATCAAAACTACTTTTACTACTCCTATTATTACCTGTTACCATGTTGTCTCAAGTAGGCAATGGCTTTGAAAATACGCCAGGTGCCAACTTTAGTGCTGTTGGTGGCTCATGTCAATATTTTGACTTTGAAACAGCAACGGCTCATACCCTTGCCAATTACAATGCACCATGTGGACTTATTTATGTCACTGAACCTTCCAATGGTGCTACACTCGGATATGCCATTGAACTTGATCCAACAAGTCCAAATGGACCATCTGGGTTTAGTGATGGTGATTTTTTTGGTGTTGGAACAAGTGCGTTCTTCACCACGGAAATAGCAGTAGCACCTCCTGAAGGGAGTCAGGCTTTTTTTATGGAAGATCCAGATGGCGATATCACCATGACATTCGATCTCGTAGATTTAGCTGGAGCCAGCAACCCACAATTTAGTATGCAATATATTTTGGAAGCGACGAGTTGGGAGCTAGAAGATTTTTTTAGAGTTCAAATCGTCTTTACAGATTGTGCGAGCTCCACATTAACCCTAATCGACACTTTTGGAAGTGACATAGATGATTTGGCCATTGAGGATACATGGAATATGTTAACCGCTGATTTATCTTCTTATGTAGGATGTAAGGCACAATTGGTGATTGAGTTTTCTTCCAATTCTGCAGCTGAAGAGTTAGGATTGGATGCCATTTCATTTAGTTCAGGTGTCACACTATCGACACCAACTTCCAACTTAACAGATATGATTCAAGTGTATGCAAACCCAACCAATGGGAGTCTTCATATTAGCAATTCTGGGATAGCATTGCATGCAGTATCAATAGTAGATATTAATGGTCGCTTAGTGTTTAATGAAGAATTAAATAATACCACACTTGATGTGCAGTATGAACTAGGTCATTTATTGTCTCCAGGAATGTATGTCTTATCTATAGCTACAGAGAGAACAGTTTTGACAAAGAAAATAATCATCGCGTCCCGCTAAGGGATTTTATAGTTCTCAAATCCTATAATTGTCTCGTGGTTGGATATTAGTCGCTGAACCTATGTGCTTAAAAGTAGAAACCTTAATAAAGGTTATTACTAGCACTAAATTCAGCATATAAAATTAATTAATCCAATATAAGCTATTATGAAAACAAAATTACTTTTATTACCATTTTTGATGAGTTGCGCGCTAGGCATGCAACGAACTCAAGCCCAAACTACTTTAGTACCTGGCGATATTGCCATATTATGGTATCAGGCGGATACACCTGACTCGTTTGCATTTACGACATTCGTAGACTTAGAAGGTGGCACCCAAATTCTTTTTACCGATTGTGGTGCGGTTCCCGCAGGAACTTTTGATCCTGCAGGCTGTGGGGAAGGTGCTAATGTGTATACTGTTCCAGTGTCTGGTATTGAAGCCGGTGAAATCATAAGTTATAATTTCGCAGTTCCTACTTCAGAATTTAGCAACTATTCGGGAGATAGTGTCATTACAAGCGCTACTGGAATGTCACTTTCAACAGGCGGAGATTCAATTACTGTTTTGCAAGGCACAGGTGAGTCACCATCATTAATTTTTATTTTGAGTGGATCATCCACTACCTTTTCGGGCGACGACAGCAATAGTACGACAGAAACTAATTTATTTACAGGCTTAACTGATGTTGGCTTGCCAAGAACAGCAGTGGCCGTTGGTTCAGGGCCATTACCTTCACAAGAATTTGATAATGCTGTTTACAGTGGAAGTTATACGTTTACAACAATTCAAGATGCCAAGATTGCTCTCACAACCCCGGCGAATTATGTAGGCGCTAATGATCTGCTTGATTCGCCATATAATGCACTAGTTGCAGCTATTCCAGACAAATTAAATATTTTGGCACTTTCAACAAATGAATTTGATCTTGGAACTGTTATTTCTGTGTACCCAAACCCGTCAAAAGGTCAGATTATAATCAAGAATTCTGGTGTAGCCTTAGAAACGCTTACCATTAATGATGTTAATGGACGTCGTATTAGTTATTATGATTTAAATGGTGCCTCTGGTGATCAATCCCTTGATTTAAGGAATATGTTATCTTCAGGGATGTATCTCATGGAAATTGTATCAAAAAAGGGATCTACAATTAAGAAGCTATTAATTCAGTAATCCTCGCTTTTAAATCTTATAAAAAAGGCAATTCTGTTGAATTGCCTTTTTACTTATATTTTGATTTGTCTATCGATTTGCTGATTTAAAGAAATAAATGTTTCGGTTCTAGAGACACCTGTGATTGATTGGATGTCGCGATTGAGAACATGCATGAGATGCTCATTATCCTTACATAGAATTTTGATAAATATGCTCCAATTTCCTGTAGTATAATGACATTCTAAAACTTCAGGAATTTTTTGTAATTGTTTAACAGCTTCCGGGTTACTAATCGCCTTATCGAGATAAATGCCAATAAAAGCCATGGTGGTATAACCCAAAACTTTTGGGTTAATAACAAACTTAGATCCTGAGATTAATCCAGACTTTTCTAATTTTCTCAGACGTTGATGTATCGCTGCCCCAGAAATACCAACCATTCTTGCGATTTCTAAGATAGGTGTTCTAGCATCAGCCATCAAAGCGCGCAATATCTTTTTATCGATACCGTCAATTTGGATATTTTGGTTGACAATTTTCATGGTTTAAACATTCAATGGGTTATAACCTAAATAAGGGACTTCCTTTTCAGAAAACTTCATTCCGAAATCTTCTAATTCAGCCAATATAGGATTGTAAACTTCTTTGGAAATCGGAATTTGAACACCAGGTGTTGTAATGACTTCATTAAGAATGGCGAGCGTAGCAATGGCTACTGGAAGGCCCACTGTTTTTGCCATTGCGGTATATGTTTGGTCCTCACCAATCGTCACCATGGTAGAATCTATTTGATGATGTTTTCCGTTGAGTTCATATCCAAATTTGTGATACATCACAATCATGTCTTTATCATCTGCCTCCAATGTCCAGCTATCCATGAGAATTTTCTGTAGAATTTGAGCAGGTGTCGCTTTTTTAAGTTCAACCATTTTTGTTTTACTGAAAACGTCTAATTCTTCTAGTTTATCCCAAACAATATCATCTTGGTCTATTTTGAGTGCATGTCGGAACTTTAATTCTACAGAATCAGTAGGACTGTAAGGTAGAAAGGCATTTACATAATCACGATAGCTCATATTTTCACTATCATCTATCGTATAGCTGTCATCTGTCATTCCAAGTTGTACAAACATATTCCATGCACGGCTAAATCCAACACGACGCATCGTTCCACGATACAGTGTTTTAATGTCATTGAGACCGTAAACATCTTGATATTTTAAGGAATCTCTATTGGCATAGGCTTCAAAACGGCCGTAACCTTCAACATCTAGAAATTCCGTTCGTCTAAACAATCGGTTGTATGGGATGTATTTATAGGTGCCTTCTTGAAGGAACTTAGCCGCACCACCTTGTCCGGCCACGACCACATTTCTCGGATTCCAAGTAAATTTGTAATTCCATAAGTTGTTATCACTTTCCGGAGCCACTAATCCACCAGTAAACGATTCAAACAAAACCATCTTTCCTCCCTTGTCACGGATGTTATCAATGACTTTCATAGCGCTCATATGATCAATACCTGGATCGACACCAATTTCATTCATAAATACGAGCCCTTTCTCCGTTACAGCATGGTTCAGTTTTTGCATTTCATCACTAACATATGAAGCAGTCACCATATTTTTACCTAGAGTGACACAATCTTTAGCTACTTCAATATGAAATCTAGCAGGTAGCATCGATACTACGATATCGGCATTTTCTATAGCAGCGCGTCTAGATGATTGATCAAAAACGTCTAAGGTAATCGCATTCGCATTTTCGTGATTATTTATTAATTTCCGAGCATTTTGAATATTAATATCACCAACAATAATATGTAGATGTTCTTCATGAGATTTTTCTAGTAAATATTTTATTAAGTATGAGGTTGATTTTCCAGAACCTATAACTAAAATCTTTCGCATAATGGGTTTTCTTGAGTAAATTTGTATGTGTTAAACGCTATCACCCTTTATTAATTACCGAGGACGTATAGCGTTCAATCTTCTAAATTAAATTGGATACGAATTTAGTAAATACTGAGGGTTCAAAAAATCTTAATGCCACTAATATATGAACAAAATAATTTTATTGACAGCGTGCTTACTGGGTGTTTTAGGAATAATTCTGGGTGCTTTTGGGGCACACGGACTTAAGTCTCTTATTTCAGTAGAATCCCAACAGACTTTTGAAACAGGTGTTCGATATCAAATGTATCATGCACTATTCTTATTGTTCATTGGAAGTTTGGATGTTATTCGTGAAAAATCAAAACGTATAATTCTCATTTTAGTACTACTTGGAGTGTTGCTTTTTTCAGGTTCAATTTATGGTTTGTCTACCAATCAATTAACCAGTTTTGATTTTAAAACTATAGGGTTTGTGACACCAATTGGAGGGTTGTTACTTATAGTAGCTTGGGTGGTATTGTTAATAAACATTTTGAAAAACAAGCGTGATAAATCTTAAAATAAACAGCCTACTTTTATAATAATGTTTAATTTTGCAACTTAAACAACACAAACAAATTATGGTAAACCATACAGATATTACGAAAACGATTTCGCTAGATGCCTATGGCATTAAAAATGCCAAAGTGAGATATCAATTGTCTCCTGATGAATTACAGGAGATTACAGTATCTAAGGGTCAAGGCGTTGAGACATCGAATAAAACACTAGCCGTTAACACTGGAGAATTTACGGGTCGCTCTCCGAAAGATAGATTCATTGTAAAGGATGATATCACAAAAGACCGCGTTTGGTGGGGAAATATCAATATTCCTTTTGATACAGATAAATTTCAAAAGCTATATGATAAGGTCACAGCATATCTATCAGAAAAGGAAGTTTTTGTGAGAGACAGTTATGCTTGTGCAGATGACAATTATAAATTGAATATTCGTGTCATAAATGAATATCCTTGGAGTAATATGTTTGCTTACAATATGTTTTTACGTCCTAGTAAAGAAGAATTAACTAATTTCAATCCAGAATGGACGATTGTCAATGCTCCCGGATTTATGGCAGATCCAGAAGTGGATGGCACGAGACAACACAATTTTGCGATACTTGATTTTACAAGAAAAATAGCATTGATTGGTGGGACAGGTTATACTGGAGAGATTAAAAAAGGTATTTTTTCAGCACTTAACTTTATTTTGCCTGTCTTTAAGAATACATTACCTATGCACTGCAGTGCAAATGTTGGTAAAGATGGCGACACTGCAATCTTCTTTGGTTTGTCTGGAACAGGAAAGACCACCTTATCAACCGATCCTGAACGCAGTTTGATTGGTGATGATGAACACGGATGGACCAATGAGAATACAGTCTTTAATTTTGAAGGCGGTTGCTATGCAAAAGTCATTAATTTGTCACAAGAGCAAGAGCCTGAGATTTTTGAGGCTATTAAGAAAGGGGCAATTCTCGAAAATGTGATTCTTGACAGTCAAGGGCAAGTAGATTTTTCAGATACGTCCATAACACAGAATACTAGGGTAAGTTACCCGATACATCATATTGAAAATATTAGAGTTCCATCAATTGGTAAAAACCCTAAAAATATTTTCTTCTTAACAGCAGATGCTTTTGGAGTGTTACCTCCAATTTCTAAATTAACACCAAGTCAGGCAGCTTACCATTTCATTTCTGGTTATACAGCGAAAGTAGCTGGAACTGAAGCGGGAATAGATGAACCAGTCCCAAGTTTTTCAGCATGTTTTGGTGCGCCATTTATGCCTTTACACCCAACGAAGTATGCCGATATGTTGAGCAAAAAAATGAAAGATGCTGGTGTCAATGTATGGCTTGTTAACACGGGCTGGACAGGTGGTTCTTATGGTGTTGGGACTCGAATGAAGCTCAAATACACACGTGCCATGATTAATGCCGTGCTCAATGGTGATTTAGGGTTGTATAATTACGACGATTACCATATTCACTCTGTATTTGGTGTCGCGCAACCTAGAACTTGTCCTGGTGTGCCGAGTGAGGTGCTCAGTCCGAGAACAACTTGGAATGACGATCAGGCGTATTATAAAACGGCCTTTAAATTAGCCAATGCGTTTCGTGAAAACTTTAAGAAATTTGAGGAATTTGCTAGTGAGGAAATCCGAAGAGGAGGCCCACAACGCTATGGATTCTAATAAATCATTAGATAAAAAAAAGAAAAGCGGTTTCAAGTTAATGGAACCGCTTTTTTATGCTCAAAAAGGTAACTACTTATTATTTTCCTTTATTTGTCTTTTCAATATATTTCTCTAAAGCCATAGTCATGGATGGCGTTTCAGGTGTTGGAGCTGAAATATCTACGCGTAAGCCATGAGATTCAACGGCTTTGATAGTCGTATTTCCGAAGACCGCAATACGCGTATCGTTTTGTTTGAATTCCGGAAAATTATGGAATAGTGATTCGATACCAGACGGACTAAAAAACACCAAAATATCATAATAGACATTTGCTAAATCTGATAAGTCACTAATAACCGTTTTGTAAAAAACAGCTTGTTTCCACTTTACGTTCAAATTATTTAAAATTTCAGGAACCTCAGGTTTCAATTTATCAGTGGTTGGCAAAAGGAAGCTCTCGTCTTTATATTTTTTAATCAATGGAGACAAATCAGCAAATGTTCGTTTTCCAACATAAATTTTACGCTTTCTGTATACCACGTATTTCTGAAGATAGTAGGCAACCGCTTCAGACTGACAAAAATATTTCATCGTGTCTGGCACTTTGAATCGCATTTCATCAGCGACTCTAAAGAAATGATCCACAGAGTTTCTACTAGTAAGTATAATTGCCGTGTAAGAAGCAAGATCGACTTTTTGTTGTCTTATCTCTTTGGCTTCTACACCTTCAACATGAATAAATGGTCTGAAATCAATTTTTACTTTTTGTTTTTCTTGAAGATCAAAGTAAGGCGAATTTTCTATTTTAGGTTCTGGTTGAGATACTAAAATTGTTTTCACTTTCGTCATATTCCTTAAAGTATTCCTTAAAGTGTTTTAAGCGTTGAAATCTTTAATTAACTTATATAAAATCAGATAGGGTCCGATTTCAAGTGCGCAAAGATACAAAATAAAATAGAATATGTTATTCAAAAGTAATTTTTGATGATTTTTAAAGGACGAAAAAAATCCTATGAGATTGATAAGGACAATCAACCCAATCACTGCATAAATTATTGTCGCATTAGGCTCTATCGTGTAGATTAAAATACAATTAATTGGAAAAATGACTAAGCCTGTATAATTTTTGAAAGTGGTTTTCTGAAATAAGTAGTAATCAACTAGCTCATCAATATCAAATAAACTCGCAATCAATCGTTCTAGAAGTATTTTTATGAGAAACAGAACGCCAATTCCAAAAGCCAATTTGAAGAATTCATAGAGGTCAAATGCTGTTGGATGAATCACCGTCGCATAACTCATATATGCAAATATGGAGATAGAAATGATGAGATTGATGTACAATAAGGCATCAAACCCATCTATGAATTTTTGATCTCTCGCGTAGATTTTTAAATATTTGGAATTACCGATAACAGCTAAAAAATCTTTAAATCGGTGTGCAAATAAGTACTTGCTCAATGTTAGACAAATCAGTGCTAACACAAGAAATAGGGTAAACCAATCATTGGAAATGACGTTTCTCAGCATGTGACAAAATTAGTAAGAATAATTGATGATTCCACGGGTTAAAATACACATCTTAAAATCAATATGACAAGATTAACAATGTTTATGATTTTATCACTTAATTTTAAATGATAAAACGCTTACTTTTGTTTTGTCAGACCAATTAAAATCAAGACTGAACTGCATGTCAGATGCTATTGTAATCATACCAACTTATAATGAAATAGAAAATATCGAATCTATCATAAGAGCGGTTTTTGCCCAAGACATGAGGTTTGATATTTTGGTAGTTGATGATAATTCACCTGACGGCACAGGAGATAAAGTGATAGGGCTTCAAAACGAGTTTAAAGACCAACTCCATTTGTTAACTAGGGCTAATAAAACAGGATTGGGAACGGCTTATATCGCAGGTTTTAAATGGGCTCTGGAACGTTCTTATAATTTTATATTTGAAATGGATGCAGACTTTTCGCATAATCCAGCTGACCTCATATATTTATATAACGCCTGCGCTATTGAAGGTGCAGATATGTCCATTGGTTCGCGTTATATAAACAATACGGTGAATGTTGTTGATTGGGATATGAAACGATTATTGTTATCGTATTTTGCCTCCAAATATGTGAAATTCATCACACGTATGAAAATTGCCGATACAACGGCAGGTTTTGTATGTTACAAACGAAAGGTGCTTGAGACTATCAATTTGGATGATATCAAATTTGTTGGTTATGCATTTCAAATAGAAATGAAGTTTAAGGCACATTTACACAAGTTTAAAATTGTAGAGATTCCTGTCATCTTTACAGATAGAACCAAAGGAAAATCTAAAATGAGTGGAGGGATTATTTCTGAAGCTATTTTTGGAGTTATAAAAATGAAGTTTAATAGTGTATTCAATTAATCCAATGCAGTATAATACCAAACTTATTAAGAATGCCAAAATAGTTAACGAAGGCAAAGTTTTTGAAGGTGATATTTTAATTGAAGGGGAATTAATTAAAGAAGTCTCCGATTCCATAAGTGCGAAATCTGCCGATGTTCAAATCATTGATGCCGAAGGGAATTATGTATTCCCTGGAGTTATTGATGATCAAGTTCATTTTAGAGAGCCTGGACTAACCCATAAGGCAGATATAGCCTCCGAATCGAGAGCCGCTTTGGCTGGTGGAATTACCTCATTCATAGAAATGCCTAACACTAATCCGCAAACGACCACGGTTGAAAAACTGGAGGAGAAGTTCGAAATCGCAGCCAATACCTCTTTTGCCAATTACTCATTTATGTTTGGAGGCACGAATGATAATTTGGAGGAAATTTTAAAAGTCAACCCTAAAACTGTTGCTGGATTAAAATTGTTTTTGGGATCATCTACCGGAAATATGCTTGTTGATAATCCTGAGGTATTAGAAAAAATATTCAGTAGTACGGATATGGTGATTTCTGTGCATTGCGAAGATGAAGCAACCATCAGAAAAAATATGGAAGCTCATCTCGCTGAATTCGGAGAAGATATACCTATAGAAAAGCATCCGATTATAAGAAGTGAGGAAGCCTGTTATTTGTCTTCATCTAAGGCCATTGAATTGGCAAAGAAAACAGGAGCTAGATTGCATGTGTTTCACTTATCTACTGGAAAGGAGACACAGTTATTTACAAATAAAATCCCTTTAAAAGACAAGAAAATTACAGCAGAAGTTTGCATCCATCACCTTTGGTTTAGTGATGAAGACTATGCAAAAAAAGGGACTCATATTAAATGGAATCCAGCTGTAAAAACTGCCAAAGACCGTGATTTATTGTGGAAGGCATTATTGGATGATAGAATTGATGTGATTGCTACAGACCATGCACCACATACCTTGGAAGAGAAAAATAATAAATATACGAAAGCACCTTCAGGAGGACCACTAGTGCAACATGCTTTGGTAGCCATGTTGGAAATGTATCACAAAGGTAAAATTGGGCTTCCAAAAATAGTTGAAAAGATGGCTCACAACCCAGCGATCTTATTCCAAGTAGAGAAACGAGGCTATATCAAGGCTGGATATTTTGCGGATTTAGTGATTGTCGATTTAAATAGTCCATGGTCGGTTAAAAAGGAAAACATCCTTTATAAATGTGGATGGTCTCCTTTTGAAGGCACGACGTTCAAATCGCGTATTACCCACACGTTTCTCAATGGGTCTTTAGTGTACAATAATTTTAAGGTTTTAGATGTTAAAGTGGCTAAACGTTTAACTTTTAATAGATGAAAAAGCTCTGTTTATTAATATTAATTACTGCTCTATTTGGTTGTTATTCTTCAGGAAAACCAAAGAAGCCTGACAACCTTATTCCGAGGGATAAAATGGTGGATGTGCTTTACGAAGTCTTTATTATAAGTGCAGCCAAAGGGGGAAATAAGTTAAAACTCGAAAACAAGGGGATTTATCCTCAAGATTATATTTTCGAGAAATATCATATCGATAGTCTACAATTTGCATTGAGCAACGAATATTATGGGTATGACGTGAGCGAATACGAGCTCATGATCAGTGAAATTGAAGAACGTATTAAAAGCGATAAAGAAAAGTACGAGAAAGCCATGGCGGAAGAAGCCAAGGAGATAAAGCGAAAAAAGGATTCGATGAAAATGGCTATTGATTCAACCCAAAAAATAAAGGCCGATAAGGTATCCATCAAGTCAGATCGTTAGGGTATCACCTTTGTAAATCCTTCAGGTAGAAGGCACTGACTTCCGAAATAGTTTTAGTGATTGGCTTGAAATCAAAATTAAGTTCAGAGGTTATTTTTGAGTGATCATATATAGTTCTGTCTGAAATAGAATGTGCCATTTGTTTTGATAATTGTCTCCGTTTACCAAAAAGATTATGTCTGAGCCAATCTAATCGCCATAGGATATTTAATAACCCTTTTGAAGCCGCCTTTTTTGGTGGTTTAACCTGTAAGGCTTCAGCCACTTGATACTGAAAATCTTTAAACGTTACATTCTCAGCAATCACGATATAGCGCTCATTTTTTATCGGTTTTTCCATGAGTTCTGTCATTACCGTCACGACGTCCCAAACGTCCACATAAGCAGACGACCCAGTAGGATAATAGCTGAGACCTCTATGTATTTGTTTGAATAGGCTACCACTACCACCACTTTTCCAATATCCTGGACCTAAGATAATACCTGGATTGACGATAACCGCATCCACACCTTCTTGGGTGCCTCTCCATACTTCTAATTCTGCGCCATATTTAGTGATAGCATACACGCTGTGATCCAATTCTGGATGCCATTCTGTATCTTCTGTAACAGGAATTTCAGGATGAGGTTCATGTCCTAATGCAGCAATAGAACTGACATAACATAATTTTTGTACTTGATTTGAGATACACAGATTGACAATATTAGCAGTGCCTTTGATATTTACTTTGCGAAGTTCAAAATATTTGTCTGGTTCAAAACTGATAAACGCTGCACAATGATAAACATAACTCACGCCATGGAAAGCTTCTGCTAACGCAGGTATGTCATTGATATTGGCTTCCACCCATTCAATCTTATCGTATAGTGTTTCTACATCTTTGGTGTAGTATCCAAAGACATGCTTTACAGTTTCTAGCTTGTGTGCTCTTCTGTAAATTGCTCTAACCTTCTCATTGCTTTTCAACAATTGGAATAATAAATGTGAGCCTACTAAGCCTGTTCCTCCAGTGACAAGAATCATAAGGTAAAGTTACTCTTTTTTATAATTGTCTTTTGTCTTTTAAGGTATAAATCTATCTTTGCGAATGATTACTAATAAAGCTGTTATGATAAAGAATTTTGTTGAAGAATTGCAATGGAGAGGTATGATCCATGATACAATGCCAGGAGCCGAAGAGCATTTAATGGAGGCAATGCGATCTGCTTATGTAGGTTTTGATCCTACGGCTGATTCTTTACACATCGGTAATTTGGTGCCAATTATGCTGTTAGCACACTATCAGCGATGCGGTCATAAACCAGTGGCTTTAGTTGGAGGTGCCACAGGAATGATAGGTGATCCTTCGGGAAAATCTAGTGAGCGTAACTTATTGGATGAGTCGACGTTACGACACAATCAAAATGCGATTAAAAAGCAGTTATCCCATTTTTTAGATTTTGAAAGTGACGCTGAAAATGCCGCAGTTTTAGTGAATAACTATGACTGGATGAAAGATTTTTCATTTCTAGAATTTATTCGTGATGTCGGGAAACATATTACTGTCAACTATATGATGGCAAAAGATTCTGTTAAAAATAGAATTTCGTCAGAATCTACAGATGGGATGTCTTTTACAGAGTTTACCTATCAATTAGTGCAAGGGTATGATTTTCTTCATTTATTTAGAGAAAATAACTGTACTATTCAAATGGGAGGTAGCGACCAATGGGGAAATATCACTACTGGAACGGAATTGATTAGACGTATAGCCCAAGGGAAAGGTTTCGCGATTACCTGTCCGTTAATTACGAAAAGTGATGGCTCGAAATTTGGAAAATCTGAAGGTGGCAATGTTTGGTTGGACGCTAACAGAACGTCTCCTTACAAATTTTATCAATATTGGTTGAATTCTACAGATGAAGATGCCGAGAAGTATATTAAAATTTTCACATTTTTATCCGAAACGGAGATTGCTACCATTGTCAGTAATCATCAAGAGGCACCTCATCAACGTGGTCTCCAAAAGCGTTTAGCTGAAGAAATTACAAGTATGGTACATTCTCGTGCCGATTTTGAAAACGCAGAAAAAGCCTCTAATATCCTGTTCAGTAAAACGTTCAAGTCTGATATCAAGACCTTAGATGAAAAAACGTTTTTAGATGTTTTCGAAGGTGTTCCGCAAGCTGAAATTTCTAGAAATGATTTACAAGAACTTGATATGATTGGTGCGTTAGCAGCTCAAACAAATTTTTTATCTTCTAATAGTGAAGCGCGTCGTGCCTTAAAGGAAAATGCCGTTGCTGTTAACAAGGAAAAAGTGAAAGAAGACTACCAATTGTCATCAGAAGATTTAATTAATGACAAGTATATTATTTTAAACAAAGGCAAGAAAAACACCTACATTATCAAAGTTATTTAAAGAAAAACGCCTGATGTAAATCAGGCGTTCAACATTAACCAATCAACTATTATTAGAAGCTAATTCTTCTTTTTCATAGAACTCTTTAAACTATTCTAGAATCATAGCTTCCCAGTTTTGGTCGGCTTTATGCTGTAAACCTTTCACATTATTTTTTTGCCATAATTTTAAGGTGTTCGTTCCCCAAGCATTGTAAAAAAGATAAAGCTTACCATCCCTAATTTCAAAGGCTTTGGGATTGATATCTACTTTTTCAGATTTTAAAGCAACGGCATAAGCGCAATAACCACCATATTGAGGGAGAAATCTTTCTGGCTGACTTTTAAAACGCATAAGATGTTCTTGAGAGGAAAATTTATAGACGACCTCCTTGTAGGTTGTACTGTATTGCTCATGTCCTTTTACAGCCTCATTATCGAAATAAGCTACAACGTCATAACCTTTAGCGCCAAAGCCTTTGTAGGTGTTGTAATTAGATGATTGTGAGTGGCCAAGAAAAAGGCTAAAGAAAATAAATATTGTAAATAGAAGTTTTTTCATAGACCTTTGGTCGACATACCTAAAGGAAGATTACAAAACCATTAAATTGCAACCGCGAATGTCACTGGCATCAAAACGGCCAATAACTTCAAAACTCCCATCGCGATATACACGTCCTAAATCTTGAGTTGCTATAAACGAGCAAGAATTGATATTCGCTAAATCGACAATATTTAAACCACCAGATTTCTCTGATTTTAAGAGCGTTAATGCGTCTTCAGGATCACGTGTTAAAACACGCATCCAATTGGGACATTGAAAACGTCCGTTGCCATGAGAGTAAGCCTGACTTAGAAGTTCGGTCATACCATATTCACTATGGATTTCAGAGACGCCGAAACCAGTTTTTAAAATGGCATGGAGTTCTTCGCGAACCAATTCTTTTCGTCTCCCTTTCATACCACCAGTTTCCATAATAATGGTATGTCGCAAATCGAATTGATGGTGTTCTATAAGATCCAACAGCGCAAAAGATACACCAATAAGAATCACAGATTGACCTTGTTCATCTAGGGTAATAAGTTGATCTTTGAGCGCGTTCATATCGTTGAGATAGAAACCACTTTTAGGATGTCTGGATTTAGCAATCATATCATTTACCATGTAAATTAATGACGAACCTTCGCGTTCTAAATAACTAGGTAAAAGTGCGAGTACAACGTAATCTTCAATGTCACCGTAAAAGTGTCTGAAGGCTTTTCGGAAACTTGCCTGGTAAATAGATATGTCTATCACTTGATGTTTACTCGTTACAGATCCTGTGGTGCCGCTGCTTGAAAAACAAGCTTGAACAGGTGCTTTAGAACTTAATACTTGATGGCTTTTAAAAAACTGAATGGGCATAAAAGGAATTTCCTGCCATTCCTTAATATCACTCGGATGTTTGTAAAGTAAATCACAAAAAGAACGATACACAGGATTGTGTTCAAATTGAAATTTGAAAACCTCCAATGCTGTCTTTTTAAATTCAGATTCAGAAGTGATTGCAAAGATATCCTGTGGTAAAGTCATGAATGCAAAAGTAATTAATACAAATGAAAATTTAAGACATAAAAAAAGCGCTGTCTAACGACAACGCTCTTTTTTGATATGGATGTCAAACGCTTACTTGATCACTAATTTTTTAGTGACAGAAGCATTATTTTGAGTGATTTTTAGAACATAAACACCGGCATTCAAAGACGCGACATTCAAACGTTCATTAGTTAATCCTTCATTGATAACTTGCTTTCCTAAAACATCATAAACAGCAACAGATATTTGATCGTTTTGTGCACCTACAATGTTGACGTATCCAGTAGCTGAAGGGTTTGGATATACCTTGAAGCTATCTGCGGTAAACTCATTTGTTGATAAGGTGTTTGGTGTGACGTCATTCCATGATGTCCCGATACGCAATTCATCAAATGTGATAGCAGGTGTTTCTCCTGTAGAATCTTGTCTTAAGGAGAATAAGTTGACAGATGGGTTTGGAGAACCGTCAGTATCTGTCAACAAGGCTGCTGGTGCAGAACCTCCTAAATCAGCTCCTGCAGGATTGATCCAACCATTAATGGCTCCAGTATCTACATTGTAGCTCATCACTACAAATACGTTGTCTCCAACATTATATTTTGTAGTTGTAAAGTTTGAGCCACTACTTCCATTAGTCAAAGCAATATCATAAGTTGTTCCAACAGGATCCGTATCAGGATGTACCCATAATCTAGCATCAAAGTTTCCTAAAATAGCAAAGTATCCACCATCTGTTAAATCCGTAATATTTGATAAATCACTCACATTAATGATAAAAGACGCATAAACTTCACCTGCAGTTACAGGTGTGAATTCAATTTGCGAATCAATAAAACCACCTTCAAGGAAAACAGCATTTCCAGTAGATGCTAGCAACCCAGGATATGATAAACTTCCAGAAACAACATCAATTGGATTGTCAGAACCACTATAGTTTGTCCAATTCGTTGTATTTCCTAAATCTTCACCAATAGTGTAATCAAAACCTTCATAAAGAGGAAGGGTATTTGATGGGATACATTCTGGTGTAAAAATGGTTGCAGACAAATCACATAAAGCACCATCTTGTACGGTAATAATAACGTCGGTTCCTTCCGCAACACCCGTTACAGTGATTGTTCCGGTAGCATCAATAGATGGATCTCCAGCGCTTAAATCAACGACACCAGAATCGGCAGAAACCGTGTAAATAGTTGTACCACCTCCAGCAAAATCTACGGTCGCTGTGTAAGTGTCAGTACCTGCTGTAGAAGCATCACAAACAGCACCTGTCGTTGTCAAACTAAGTTCGCAAACCGCAGCATCATTTGAGTCTCTAAAGGTTGGAACTTTAGTTTCATAAGCCGTTCCGGCCATATTTAATTGTAAAGATTCAGAGTCACTAGCGCTATTTAAGCTCTCATCATACTGAACTGTTTCACCAAGTCCATTAAGTAATTCCATATCATCAGCATCACCTGTTCCATAAACGATAGCGTCTACCAAATTCACAGAAGTGACTGGTGTATTACTTGGAAAATCCGTATCATTCGCTGTATAAAGAGCGACTGCATCAGCACCGTTTTGTAAGGAATTACTAGCTCCCAAATCGATATCTGTTCCAGAAATAATAGAGGTGTTACCTAAGATAAAGAAACCATTAGCATCAAGGGTTTTTCCGTCTAAATCAAAGGCTGCATAACTTTGATCATTGGAACCATTGTAAAGCACAACAACCAAACCATCCAAAGACGCATTCGGCGTTCCTTTAAGTTCAATAAACTCAGCCATATCAGTACCAGGTGTGTCTGCGTCAATTTCATTAATGACAACTTGACCAAACGACAAGGATGTTACTAAGACAGTTAAACATAAAAAGTAAAGTTTTTTCATAATTATTTGTTTAAAATGAATATTAAAAATTAAGCATACAAATATACTTAGTTTTTGTAGTTATACCGAATGTTTGCGTTACTAAATCGTTATTTAATGATTAAAGTCTTACCATTTTTAGAGTTTACTGAATGCCGTGTGTGAGCGTTTTAAGTTAACTTAATGTTATCAATTACTCGGATTGAATAACATTTTGTTATAAATCCTATCTTTACAACACAAATGTTTTCCAATAAATCAATGAAAAAAAGAGACATTAAGATTTTACTCGTAGATGATGAACCTGATATCTTGGAAATTGTAGGCTATAACTTGTCTGCTCAAGGGTATCAAATTATCACAGCAGAGAACGGCATTGAAGCCGTTAAAAAAGCTAAAAAAGAAAAACCACAGTTGATTATTTTGGATGTGATGATGCCAGAAATGGATGGTATCGAAGCTTGTGAACAAATTAGAAAATTACCTGATTTAAGCGATACCATCATTACATTCTTAACCGCTCGAGGGGAAGATTATTCTCAAATGGCTGGTTTTGATGCAGGTGCCGATGATTATATCACTAAGCCTATCAAACCTAAAGTTCTCGTGAGTAAGGTTAAAGCATTGTTGCGTCGCTTGAAAGAAGAAGAAAAGACCGACGAGGTTTTAAAAATAGGAAACCTTACTATTAATAGAGAGGAATACAAAATTACTATAAAGGGTCAAGAGTTAGTCTTGCCAAGAAAAGAGTTTGAATTGTTATCTTTGTTAGCAACAAAGCCAAACAAAGTTTTTAAACGTGAAGAGATACTCGATAAGGTCTGGGGAAATGAAGTAGTGGTAGGTGGTCGTACTATCGATGTGCATATCAGAAAGCTCAGAGAAAAAATCGGTGATAAAAAGTTTAAAACAATTAAAGGTGTTGGTTATAAGTTCGTAGACTAATGCAAAATAAATTAAAAAAAACGTACAAGTTTGCCTTTAAAACATCCTTGTATATCACTTTGTTTTTAACGCTCATTTTGAGTGTTTTTTTGTACCTATTACTTTCCATAAATGTTTGGTATCTGTTATTATTTGCCGTAACAACCTACATCGTTTCATTTATCATCATTCAATATAGGGTAGAACGTTTTATCTACCGACGAGTAAAAAAAATCTATGATGATCTTACCTTATTAGAATCGACAACGCTGCGTAAACAGCCAATCACTACAGATATGGCAACCTTAACTCAAGAAATTGATAAATACGCGAAAGACAAAAAATTAGAAATTGAAACTTTAAAAGTCAGGGAAGAGTATAGAAAGGAATTTTTGGGAAATATTTCACACGAACTAAAAACGCCATTGTTTACAGTCCAAGGATATTTGTTAACCTTGTTGGATGGTGCTATTGAAGATATGAAAGTGAGAGAAAAGTATCTTAATAGAGCCAATAAGGGATTGGAACGATTGATTTATATTGTGAAAGATTTGGATATGATTACCAAATTGGAGGTCGGCGATTTAAGACTTAACATAGAAACTTTCGATATCGTAGAATTGGTACAAAGTGTTTTCGATTTATTGGAGATGAAAGCTTCTAAAAAGAAAATATCACTCATTTTTGATATCGATTACAAGGAACCCATTATGGTGTCTGCTGATAAAGAACGCATCCAACAGGTACTCACCAACCTCATTGTGAATTCAATAAAGTATGGTGAAGAAAAAGGCACCACAGAGGTGAGTATAGAAAATTTAATTAAAAACAAAGTCATAGTGAGAGTTACTGATAACGGCGAAGGAATTTCAGAAAGTAATTTGACGAGACTGTTTGAGAGATTCTTCAGAGTGGATAAAAGTGGTTCAAGAAAAGAAGGTGGTTCTGGTCTTGGACTCTCCATCGTTAAACACATTATTGAAGCGCATGATGAGAAAATTTATGTCGAAAGTGAATTAAATGTCGGAAGTGAATTTTCATTTACCCTTGAAAAGGCGAAATAATCTTTTATAGTTGACCTTGTAGTCTAGGGTATTCAACCCTTTGTAATGATCGATATCATTTAATTTGTCCAAACTAAATTGATCTTGTGAGCAACTTGGAGCGATGCCGAGATGACTTAAGCGTTCGGCTAGATATTCTTGTTCAAATTGACCAGGCGTTGGAATAAAAAAAGCTTTTTTATTCAGTTTCGCCAAATCCATAATTGTTGTGTAACCAGATCGCGAAATAATCAGATGGCTTTCATTGATAGCTTTTCCCAACTCTTCACTAGTCATAAAGTTATAGATTGTGAGGTGACCTTCTTTCGAACACTGAACTTTTTCTTCTACAACTCCTCGTATAAAAAGAACCTTACCCTGAAACAATTTAAAAGTTTCAAGAAGTTTTGACTCCAACAAAGATCGCTGTGGTTCAGGTCCAGACAATAAGATTAAAATATCATACTTTGAAGGAAGTTCCTCTTTCTTAAATCGACTCAACGGACCAATATATTTTACCGGTAAATCATAAAAAGCAGTATGCCCTAAAATACCACTTAAATTATCCTCTCCAAGGTGATCTGGTACCCAGCACTCTTGAAAGCGTTTGATAACTTTTTGATGTAATTTCGTGCTTAACCACGTTGTGTTGCCACTTAATACCTGTAATTGATGCGTCATAAAGACACAAGGAACTTTTTTGCTGTGAACACCTAAGCGGTTGTCAGAAATAATGCCATCAATTTTATGAGACGTAACGATATGAGCAATGGCTTTTCGTTCTGATTTAATAGCCTTCAACATTTTAGGAGAACTTTGGAGCAATTTTAATTTAAAATGTTGTCCTTTTTTTGGATACATGATGCGATAAGAAGGAAGTTCAATGGCCTCGAGATGAGGAAATTCTTTTTTTAATAATGAAAGTGCTTTTCCATCACTAGCAATGACAGGCTCGAAATCATGTGCTATGAGTTCTTGAATCAGTGGGATGCAACGAGTGGCATGACCTAATCCCCAATTAAGAGGTGCTACTAAAAGCCTTTTTTTAATCAGAACATCAGTTTTGGTCATATAATTTTGTTGAGTCTTTTCAGAATTCGAATATAAAGCTTAAAATGTTTCCTTAATTTTACCGCGTCAACTGTAAAAATAAGAAATTGTTAATTTTTTCAAGTGGGAAGTAAAAATAAACTGAAACGATTTAAGGAAAACGAAACTTTTGCCAACGTTTTTCAGCCAAAACGACATGAATTGGTGGATGCCAATTATAAGCTGAAAGGGAATTGGAACTCAGAAGTGTTTAAAAATGACAACCCTTTAATCTTAGAATTAGGTTGCGGACGAGGTGAATACACCATAGCGTTAGCAAGAAAATATCCAAACAAGAATTTTATTGGGATTGATATCAAAGGAGCACGTTTTTGGAGAGGCGCAAAAACTGCCATTGAAGAGCAGCTTACTAATGCTGCATTTTTAAGGACACAAATCGAACTGATAGATTTTGCTTTTGGGGAAAATGAAGTGGATGAAATATGGATTACCTTCCCAGACCCTCAAATTAAATATAAGCGAACAAAGCATAGAATGACCAATTCTGATTTCTTAAAACGCTATAAGACTATTTTAAAATCGGACGGTATCGTTAATTTAAAAACCGATAGCGAATTCATGCATGGCTATACTTTAGGACTGCTTCACGGCGAAGGTCATGAAGTACTTTATGCCAACCATAATGTGTATAAACAAGAAGGAAGCCCTGACGAAGTTACGAGTATCCAAACTTACTATGAGTCCCAATATCTAGAACATAATAAACCAATTACGTATATTAGGTTTAAAATTAAGTAGATTTGAACATCACAGTCATTTTTTTTCTAGGTCTGATCATAGCATTAATTGGTGTTGTTCCTCCTGGTTTATTGAATATGACTGCTGCCAAGATTAGTTTAAAAGAAGGATATGCTCGCGGTATTATTTTTTCCGTCGGTGTTTGTTTCATCGTGTTTTTGCAAACCTATATTGCTGCCATGTTTGCAAGGTATTTAAGTAATCATCAAAGTGTTGTGGAGATTTTGCAACGTGTGGCATTTGTTATTTTTGTGCTTATCACTATCTATTTCTTGTTGTTAGCCAAGTCATTCCAAAAACCAGATGTTGAACCACTTGCTAAAAGTAAGCAAAGCCGTTTTTTTCAAGGTATTTTTTTATCAGCGATTAATGTCTTTCCAATTCCATATCAAGCTTATATGACCATTACCATCGCTTCATTTGGTTGGTTCGCGTTTGATGTGACAAGCATCGTGACTTATTGCTCCGGAGCCAGCACTGGAACTTTCGTCATGCTGTACGTCTATATTTTCTTTTTTGATAAAGTCAAGGACAAGAAATTTACCTCACAGAAAAATATGAATTACATTATCGGAACCATCACTGGCCTTGTAGCAGGTGTAACCTTTATCAATATTTTAATGGAGCTGTAATATGACCCCTGAGACACACAATTTTTTTGATAGGGTATATGATGTCGTAAGGCAGATTCCTTTCGGAAAAGTCACCAGCTATGGCGCTATTGCAAATTACTTAGGAGCCAAGAGAAGTGCTCGAATGGTAGGTTATGCGATGAATGTTTCTCATGACAAAGATGTTCCTGCGCATCGTGTGGTAAATCGTAAAGGACTACTTACTGGAAAACATCATTTTGAAGGGACTCACCTGATGCAACAATTGTTGGAGAACGAAGGTATTAGCATAATCGATCATCAGATCCAGAACTTTGAAGCGGTATTTTGGGACCCTTCAGAGTCCTTATAAAACAACGTAAAAGTCATATTCAATCTCATTTGAAACCATGTATTCAATGCGATGAACTATACTATAATTCTAGTAAATCATGTTATCAATCATTTCAATTAAACCGTTTCAAATTCTAAACTATTCACAGTATATTTGCATTTAGAATGATTCTGAATAAAAAGAATCACTAGGATTTAAAAATTGCTATGAAATTAAATAAAAAGGACATACTTAAAGCCTTGGAAACCATTTCTGCGCCTGGTGAAGGCAAGAATATGGTGGAGAGTGGTGCCGTGACCAATGTGGTTACTTTTGCAGATGAGGTCGTTGTAGATATTACGATATCCAATCCGAGCTTACAAGCGAAAAAGAAAACAGAAGTGGAGATCATGAAAACGATTCATGACAAGGTGTATGAAAAGGCCAAGATCAAGGTCAATGTCAAGGTTAATGCTCCTGAAAAACCAACGACAAATCCTATAAAGGGAAAAGCAATTCCGGGAATAAAGAACATTATTGCAGTAGCTTCAGGTAAAGGAGGTGTAGGGAAATCTACTGTCACGGCAAATTTAGCAGTCACCTTGGCAAAAATGGGATTTAAAGTTGGGGTTCTTGATGCCGATATTTATGGACCGTCCATGCCCATCATGTTTGATGTGGAATTTGAAAGACCTTTAGCTGTCAATGTAGATGGTAAATCTAAGATGAAACCAGTTGAAAATTATGGGGTTAAAATTCTGTCTATTGGCTTTTTTACTAAACCTGATCAAGCGGTTGTTTGGCGAGGTCCAATGGCAGCCAAAGCCTTGAATCAAATGATATTTGACGCGGCTTGGGATGAACTCGATTTCATGCTTATCGATTTACCACCAGGAACAGGAGATATCCATTTAAGTATCATGCAATCCTTACCAATCACTGGAGCTGTAGTTGTAAGCACGCCTCAAAATGTCGCGCTGGCCGATGCTAAAAAAGGCGTGGCGATGTTTCAACAAGAGAGCATCAATGTGCCTGTATTGGGAATTATCGAAAACATGGCTTATTTTACGCCAGAGGAGTTGCCAGACAATAAATATTATATTTTCGGAAAGGCTGGTGCTAACAATTTAGCAAGCGATTTGGATGTGCCATTTTTAGGTGAAATACCATTAGTGCAAAGTATTAGAGAAGCTGGAGATGTTGGTAGGCCTGCTGCCTTACAAACGGCAACGCCTTTAGAGAAATCTTTTGAAGAACTTACGCGAAATGTAGTGGAGGAAGTTGTTAAACGTAATGATAATTTACCACCTACCGAAGCAATTAAAATAACAACCATGGCTGGGTGTTCAGCAGTAAAGAAGTAATAGATGAGTACAGAAGAATTAAGACGTAATGTCGAGAAAGCATTGGATGAGATCCGCCCTTTCCTGCAAAGTGATGGCGGTGATATCTCTTTGTTGTCCATTGAGGATGATAAGTTGGTAAAGGTCCAATTAGAAGGCGCCTGTGTGGGTTGTAGTGTCAATCAAATGACGCTTAAATCTGGTGTGGAAATGACGATTAAAAAGTACGCGCCTCAAATAGAGCAAGTGATTAATATTGAAGCTTAATTGGGCGTGACCACAAGGGTCAGGCTTTCACGACTCGCTCTCTATGAGGAGCTCAAACAAGTCGCTCAATCCTTCACGCAAACTGATATTTATCATAGAAACAAACGACGTATTATGAGATATTTGTTTCGTGAAAGGACCTGCAAAACTTTAATTAGGTTTGTAGGTTTTCAAATTAAAAGAGAACCATCTAGGTGGTAATGATTATGATCAAAACAGATATACTTATTATTGGAGCAGGACCTACCGGACTGTTCACCGTTTTTGAAGCGGGATTGCTAAAATTAAAATGTCATTTAATAGATGCACTGCCAAAACCTGGCGGACAATGTTCTGAAATATATCCTAAAAAACCAATTTATGATATCCCAGCTTATCCTGAAATTTTGGCTGGAGATCTTACCGATAAACTTTTGGAACAATGCAAGCAGTTTGAGCCAGGATTTACCTTGGGAGAACGTGCCGAAACGATTGATAAACAAGACGATGGTACTTTTATAGTAACTACAAATAAAGGGACAAAACACCAGGCGCCTGTGGTCGCAATTGCAGGTGGTTTAGGAAGCTTTGAACCAAGGAAACCCATTATCGACAATATTACCGATTACGAAGATAAAGGTGTGGAATACATGATTAAAGACCCTGAATTCTATCGCGATAAAACCGTGGTTATTGCTGGTGGTGGTGATTCTGCGCTTGATTGGAGTATCTATTTAAGTGATGTCGCAAAACAAGTAACACTTATCCACAGAAGAAATGAATTTCGTGGGCATTTGGATTCTGTAGAGAAAGTACAGGATTTAAAAAATGCAGGTAAAATCAATTTGATAACACCAGCTGAGGTCGTTGGTTTGGATGGTGATGAAAAGATTACATCTGTTACCGTGAAACACGGAGCTAACACTTTTAAAAAGGCTTGTGACCATTTTGTACCCTTGTTTGGATTATCTCCAAAATTAGGACCAATAGCTAATTGGGGCTTGGAGATAGAAAAGAACGCGATTAAGGTCAACAATGCTTTGGACTATCAAACAAATATTCCCGGCATCTTTGCCATCGGTGATGTGAATACTTATCCAGGAAAATTAAAGTTAATTCTTTGTGGGTTTCATGAAGCAACCCTCATGTGTCAAGCGGCCTTTCAAATTATCAATCCAGGTAAGCGTTATGTGTTAAAATATACTACTGTAAGCGGTGTTGATGGTTTTGATGGCACGCGTAAAGAAGCACCAAAAGCTGTTGTAAAAGCGTTTGATTAATGGAACAAGACATCAAAATAAAGATTACCGATAGGGAAGGTGTCAAGCATGAGGTACTAGCACCAACAGATATGGCTATGAATCTGATGGAAGTGGTGCGTTCCTATGAACTGGCTCCAGAAGGCACTATTGGTATTTGTGGAGGTATGGCCATGTGTGCATCTTGTCAATGCTATGTAATTTCTGATCATGAGCTACCAGAGATGCAAGATGATGAGGAAGCGATGCTAAGTGAAGCTTTTTATGTCAAAGAGAATTCCCGTTTAGGATGTCAAATTCAAATAACGAGCGACATGGAAGGCTTAGAAGTGGAATTGGCTCCTGAAAGCTAGTCTGTCTTATAATCAACCAATTTTCTAGGTCCTTCCAATAGCACTCGAACGATTTTCAGTGTACCATCATCCGTGGTGGCAATCTGCCATTTAATAAGTGAAATTTCGCCGTGTTCTATTTCTATGCCAGTAATACTTCGAGGGTGGACACAACTACCATCATTAAAAAAGGCAATATCACCAGGCTCCGGAAAGCGAGGTCTGTGGGTGTGTCCAACGATCGTAATAAGGTTGTTGTTATCTGAAATCCATTTTTTAGTACGACGCTCAACCTTGATGAGTTCTTTGTAGTTTTTTGCCGGACTGGTTGGATCTGCAATTCCCATGACATTTAGAGGTTTCCATAGTACTCTCACCATAAATCGACTCCACTTCCAGAATAGGTAATTCCACCAGTCGGCTTGATGGCCATGAGTCAAAAAAAGTTCTTGTTTGGTGGTACTATGCTTCAGTATAATGCCTTCATGATACCTGATGTTGCAAAACAACTCTACGTCCTCACCAATTTTTGGGTCAAAGTACGTGGATAAATGTTTTTCTACATATTTAGGATCGCGATAAACCATATCATGGTTACCCCAAATCATATGTAAGCGTTCCTGTTCATGAAATAATTTCATGAGTAAGTACACGTTTTTATGAGCGTTTAAGATAGAATCAAACGATAGGTTCTCCCAAAGTTCATCACCATCACCTAGCTCACAATAGTCGAATCCTTCCGCATAGTAATATTTTAAAGCGTGGAAATAAATATTTCGGTTATTGGCAAAATCGTCAGCAAAACTATTATCACCTCGATGACAATCACTGAATAAAATGAATTTACTCGAATCGTCAAAATTGACAATTTTCGCATTCTTGTAGGCTCTATTCAATCTCGACTTTGAAGACATACGTAAACTTTTATCTAAAATAAGCAGAATTTACCAATGGCAAGTAGGTCATTGCAATTTTTGAATAGCAAAAGGTAAGAGGCGCTCTACAAATTTTGAGTACGCCAGCTCTGAGGGATGCAACCCATCTGAAGCAACCAAACTAGGTTGCTCTAATCCTAATCTCGTGATATCCGTAATATTTACGAAAGTAATAGCCTCTTGTAAAGCATAATTTTCGGCAAAAGCATTGTACATATCAATCTCTTGAGAGGTCTCTTCTGGATTACCAAAATTTTGTCCAAATACGGTATAAGCATAATCAGGAATAGACACGATAATGATGCGGTCTTTGTTACCATTTGCTGCTGTAATGGCGGTTTGCACAAGTTCAGGGAATTCAGATTCATAAATCGAAAAAGGCACATTTTGAAATTGATTATTGACTCCTATTAGTAAGGTGACTAAATCGTAATCTGATTCAAGAGTTTGATTATCAATAGCATTGATAAGGTCAGAGGTTGTCCAACCAGTTTGTGCAATCACATTAAGATCTATGGTATAATCTGTGACATTCCCGAGTGCTCTCTTAAGTTGTTCCGGAAACCGACATGTATCACATACACTTTGACCAATGGTGTAGCTGTCTCCTAAACTCAAGATACTTCTCGTAAGATCAATTTCCATGGTGTCAATTTCCATGGTGTCTGTCATATCATCAGCAAGGTATTCAATGTTTGTACTGCATGACCAACAAGTCATTATGCTCAAGATTAAAATAAAAACGCTGCACTTCCTCATACCTAAATATACGCAATTTGATTTATAAAGGTTTCTTGTAAATCAATCATAAAAAAGCCTTTCACGAAGGAAAGGCTTGTATAAAAATGATATCAGCTAGAAATTTATTTGAATGCATTTAAACCAGTAACATCCAATCCTGTGATTAATAAATGAATGTCATGAGTGCCTTCATAGGTAATGACGCTTTCTAAGTTCATAGAGTGTCTCATAATACTATACTCACCAGTAATTCCCATACCACCTAACATCTGTCTTGCTTCTCTAGCAATATTGATGGCCATATCTACATTATTTCTTTTTGCCATTGAGATTTGCGCGGAAGTTGCTTTGTTTTCATCTCGCAATACACCCAAACGCCAAGTTAATAATTGCGCTTTAGTGATTTCAGTAATCATCTCTGCTAGCTTCTTTTGTTGCAATTGGAATTGCCCAATTGGCTTTCCAAATTGCATACGTTCTTTACTGTAGCGCAATGCGGTATCGTAGCAGTCCATAGCAGCACCAATGGCTCCCCAAGCGATGCCATATCGGGCAGAATCTAAACAGCCTAAAGGCGCTCCTAAGCCTGATTTATTCGGTAATAAGTTCTCTTTAGGAACTTTTACATTATCAAAAATCAATTCGCCAGTTGCGGATGCTCGCAGTGACCATTTGTTATGAGTCTCTGGTGTTGAGAATCCTTCCATGCCACGCTCTACAATTAAACCATGAATACGGCCTTCTTCATTCTTAGCCCAAACAACGGCTACTTGACAAAAAGGGGCATTGGAAATCCACATTTTAGCACCATTTAAAAGGTAATGATCTCCCATATCCTTAAAATTGGTCGTCATGCCACCTGGATTACTGCCATGATCAGGTTCTGTTAATCCGAAAGAACCCATCCATTCGCCAGAAGCCAATTTAGGTAAGAATTTTTGACGTTGCTCTTCGGTGCCATATTTCCAAATAGGATACATCACTAAAGACGATTGTACAGAAGCCGTACTTCTGACTCCAGAATCCCCACGCTCAATTTCCTGCATGATTAATCCATAGGAGATTTGATCCAAACCAGCACCACCATATTCCACAGGAATATAAGGGCCAAATGCACCAATTTCAGCTAGACCTCCAATGATTTGTTTTGGAAATTCTGCTTTTTGCGCATATTCTTCAATGATAGGTGACACATCCCGTTTTACCCAATCTCTGGCAGCATCGCGCACTAATTTATGCTCCTCGGAAAGTAATTCGTCAAGTTGATAGTAATCAGGTGCTTCGAATAAATCTGGTTTCATTTTGCTCTATGTTTTAATCCTTAAATACCATTTGTTTTATCAGGTATTGATGTCTTATTTTTGTTTGATAGCAAAAGTAACGAAAACGTTTTCACTTAACAATATTAATGTGACATTTTCAAGTAAAAATCCTGAGTCAATTTGATATATTCTTCGGTGTATTTATGGCGTTCTGTCTCTATGGTGAGTTCGTTAAATTCTACGTTTCTTTTGGAGAAAGAAAACCTTATTAAGCTTCGTTTTACAGGCGTAGCCTCTCGTCCTTTTACATGAGTCATATGGGACGGGTAAAGTCCTAAAGTTTCAGCCTGCTTAAGAAATTTTTGTTCTTCTGAAAAAGGAATAATTACTGAAAATTGTCCGCTTTTAGAAAGCAAAGTAGCAGCACTTCTGAGAAGATGTTCAAAGGGCATGGCATCTTGAAACCTCGCTAAATCTCTCTGAAGGTTTTGGGTTTTGTAGTCTTCAGCATAAAAAGGCGGATTACAAATAATTAAATCGTAGCGGTCTTCAATTTCTTCAGTAAATTCTTCTAATGAAGCGTGGTAACAAAATAAGCGGTCACTCCAAGGAGATTGCTCAAAATTATCGACACATTGGGCATGCGCATTGTCATCAATTTCTAGGGCGTCAATGACTTGAGCCTGACATCGTTGTGCCATCATTAATGCAAGAATACCAGTGCCCGCACCAATATCCAAAACGGAATATGGGTCATTGTCAATAGGAGCCCAAGCTCCGAGGAGAACACCATCAGTTCCAATTTTCATGGCACAGTCATTTTGGTGAACTGAGAATTGTTTGAATTTAAACGGTTTAGTCATTTAAATAGAGATCTATCAATCCTGTTGGCGTGTTTACGTAGATGATTTTGTTCGGTTTGTCTAATTTGGTAATGAACTCATCATTCATAGGTATTAAAATTTCAATACCGTCACGATCAATTTCGAATAACGATTGTGCGGTAGAATCGTTGACAGACTTTATAATACCTACATGACCAAAATTCGTATCCTCAACTTTAAATCCGATGATTTCATGAAAATAAAATTTATCATCTTCAAGCTTAGGCAGAAATTCTAACGGCAGATAAAGATCGCTTTTCAAAAGTGAATCTGCATCGGCTTCAGTATCTACATCCTCAAATTTAACCCGTAATAATTCTGATTTATGTAACTGGGATGATTCAATAAAAAAGGGTACTAGGTTGTTGCGAACTTCAACAAATACCGAATTCATAGCTTCATAAAGCTCTGGTTCATCCGTATCTAACTTGATGAGTAGTTCGCCTTTAAAACTATATTTTTTAACGATTTTGCCTAAATAAAAACAGTCTTTTTTATCCATTGTTTTAAGCTAAGGTATTAGTTGTGAATTACAGTAGATATCAAATAAAAAAACTCCGATACAAGCGTATCGGAGTTTAAAAGTATAAAAAATAATTTCTATTCTTCTTCGTTCGAAGCTGTTACTTCACCTTCAGTTTGTGCTTCCGCGTCTTCAGTAGCTTCTTCAACTTCAGGAGTAGCCGCAGCAATTCTAGCTTCGTTTACTGCTTTTTCAGCTGCAAGTGCTTCAGCTTTTGCTTTCGCTTGAGCTTCAGAAAGACCATCTGCTTTCGCTTGTACTTTTGCTGCCTTTTCTTCCAACCAAGCATTGAATTTAGATTCTGCTTGTTCTTCAGTTAAAGCTCCTTTCTTAACACCTCCTGCTAAATGGTTTTTTAACATAGCACCTTTGTAAGATAAGATAGCTCTGGCCGTATCAGTAGGCTGTGCACCATTCTGTAACCATTGTACAGCACCATCAACATTTAATTCAACTGTTGCTGGGTTTGTATTTGGATTGTAAGCACCTAATTTTTCTAAGTATTTACCATCTCTTTTTGCTCGTGCATCTGCTGCTACGATCCAGTAGTAAGGTTTCCCTTTTTTACCGTGTCTTTGTAATCTAATTTTTACAGGCATATTTGTAATTAATTTGTGAGGTTCTCGACCTCTATTATTAATGAGGGTGCAAAGATAATACAATTATTTAATTTTGAACATTTTATTTGAAATTAAGTAATATTGAAATTTTATTATACTTTTGGGAGTTATTAAACGTTATGTTAAACCAAAAATACTTTAGTGACTCACTGAAGGACGAAAAATAAAGCAATGAAAAGACTAATACTTCTTTTTTTAACCGTATTGACTTTAGTAAGCTGTGGCGATGAGGTTGAGTTTAGCTCGCCTGGTTTCCAAGGAAATAGAGAGTATGGTTTATGGCGAGCAGAATTTACAAATGCCGCTATTGATGCCAATGGATTTTTGACTATTACAGCTGGTAATAATGTGGAAACAGTGACACTTAAAGTGCCTTCGGTTGCCGTGGGAACTTACATCGTAGGTGACTGGGGAACTATGGAAGCTAGATATGTAGATGCCAATGGTACTGTTTATACAACAAATAATAGACCAGATGAAGACGTGTCTATTTATCCAGAATATGGTTTCGTGAAAATTGAAGAAATAAATAATAACACATTTACCGGAACCTTCGAGTTCTTAGCCTTTGATGACTCTGGTTTGAATTCTATTGGTTACAACGAAGGCGTGTTTTATCAAGTACCTTTAATCTCAGGAAGCATACCAGCCGTAGTGATTACTTGTGATGATACCGAAGCTGTGTCCATTGAGGCTAGAGCTGCATACATTGCATCATATGACACAACGGGTTACATTAATAGAGAAGAATATGAAGCAGCGTGTAACGCTTACAGAGAAGCATTGATTGTACAACGCGATTATTGTGGTGATATTAGTGGAGAACTAACGCAACTCATAGGTGAGCTTAATGTATGTAACTTCAGATGTTCGTTTGCCACGCAAAATAGAACGCTGGCTCAGACGGAATTTGAGGATGCTACCATCAGTAATTATGTTGCAGCATGTGACAATTATAGATTTTATCTGGAGCAGCAATTAGAGATTTGTGGTGATGAAGATGGAAGTATACAAGCTGTATTGGATGAATTAGATTGTAACGATGATGATGCAGATGGTATCCCAAATTATTTTGAAGATTTTAATGGAAATGGGAATTTGGATGACGATGACCTAGACAATGATGGTATCGCTAATTATTTAGATAACGACGACGACGGTGATGGAATATTAACAATTGACGAAGCTCAAGATGTCGATGGAAACCCATTGGATACAGATGGTGATAATGATGTTGATTATCTAGATAATGATGACGACGGTGACGGGTTATTCACACAATTTGAACCAGGTGATACGGATGGTGATGGTACACCAAATTATCTCGATACCGATGACGATGATGACGGATTGTTGACAATCGCTGAAAATGCAGATCCAAATTTAGACGGTGATCCAGCAGATGCCTTGGATACAGATTCAGACGGCTTACCAGATTACTTGGACGATATGTAAGCATTTCGCAGATGATAAAATATATGAAAAGCAGCCTATGGGCTGCTTTTTTGTTAAATAGCTATAAAGCTTTGTTAAAGATGTTAATTTGTTAGATTTTTCCTACACATTTTATTATGTTGAGTATAGTTGATGTGAAACAATATGCATCCTAAAAGAAGATATTGAAATTTAAAAATGTATAGAGATTATGAAGTATTCTGAAAAAATTTCAAATAAATTAAATGAATTATTAATCAAGAACTATGATGCCGAAAAAGGGTATTTAAATGCTATAGATCACGTAGAGAGTGATAAGCTAAAAATGTTTTTTAAGCGTCGTGCGTCTGAACGAAGCCAATTTGCCAAAGAATTGCGAACAGAAATTTTGCAATATGGTGAAGCTCCTGAAGATTCAGGAAGTTTTAAAGCAACCATGCATCGCAATTGGATGAGTCTGAAATCTATGTTTTCCTCAAACAATGAAGAAGCCATTATCGAAGAGACGATTAAAGGCGAGGAAGCAAGTTTGGAAGAGTACAATGAGTTACTTAAAGAACGAGATTTGCCGCCAAGTATTGATTCTTTGCTAATTAAACATAAAAATGCTATTCAATCGGCTATTAATACCGAAAAAGTACACGAAGAACTCGTGTCCTAAAAAAGCGCATATAATAAATATCAAGTCAGCTGGTAACAGCTGACTTTTTTTGTTTAAAACTGTTCATAACTTCATTTTAAAAAAGAAGAGTTTCTCCTTAATTTTATGGACTTACTTTTGAAAGTTTTCTTCAAAGGCAGACCTCTAATTAATGTCCATATGTATTTAATCTTTGATACCGAAACCACAGGATTACCGAAACGCTGGGATGCACCAATAACAGATGTTGATAATTGGCCTAGATGTATTCAAATTGCTTGGCAATTGCATGACGCTATGGGGAATTGTATCGATCATCAAGACTATCTCGTGCAACCAGAAGGGTTTAATATCCCATATGACGCTGAAAAAATCCATGGGATTTCAACGGAGCTTGCTCTCGAACAAGGCATACCGCTAATAGAGGTTCTTGAAAAATTCAATAGTGCTTTATCAAAGACCAAATTTGTTGTTGGACAAAACGTAGGATTCGATTTGAATATTATGGGTGCTGAGTTTGTTCGTGAAGACATGGCTAATAATCTTCAAGAGCTTCCGGTTTTAGATACTTGTACGGAACATACGGCTGAACTCTGTCAACTTCCAGGAGGTCGAGGTGGTAAGTTCAAATTACCAACACTAACAGAACTACATCAACATTTGTTCGACCAACCATTTGCCGAAGCTCATAATGCTACCGCTGATGTTGAGGCTACGACTCGCTGTTTTTTGGAATTAATTCGCTTGCGAGAATTCACCAAGGAAGAATTGGATGTACAACCTGATTATTTTGAACAATTTAATCAAGAGAATCCAAAACCTATTCAGCTCATTGGGTTGAAACATATCAATCTGAAGAAAGCGAGTGCTAAAATTAATGAGCGACTCCAAAAACAACAGAGTGACGATATTTCCGAAGCAGAAATTCAAGAGAATATTTCTGATTTAGCTGAGGTTGATTTTGTTCATTTGCATAACCACTCCCAATTTTCCGTACTGCAATCTACCCTAAGTGTTCAGGACTTGGTAAATGTAGCTGCTGAACAGCAAATGCCAGCCGTAGCGCTAACAGATCATGCTAACATGATGGGAGCATTTCACTTTGTGAAAGCCGTAGGTAATTACAATAAATCCGTTAAGGCAAAAATTGCAGAAGCGAAAGAGCAAGGCGAAGTCACCACTCTAAAAGAAATTAAACCGATTATTGGTTGTGAGTTTTTTGTTTGTGAAGATCATCAAGATAAAACCAGAAAAGATAATGGTTACCAAATTGTATTATTAGCCAAAAACAAAAACGGCTATCACAATTTAGCAAAGTTATCCTCGCACGCTTTTGTAGACGGATTTTACTATTTGCCTAGAATTGATAAAGCTTTGATTGAACAATACCGTGAAGATCTGATCTGTTTAACAGGTAATCTCTACGGAGAGGTTCCAAGTAAAGTGTTAAATGTTGGTGAAAATCAAGCCGAAGAAGCCTTGCTTTGGTGGAAATCCGTTTTTAAAGAAGATTTGTACATTGAATTAATGCGTCATAATCAAGAAGACGAAAATCGAGTCAATCCTGTTTTAATTGATTTTTCTAAAAAACATCAGGTCAAACTGGTAGCAACTAATAATACGTACTACGGGAAACAAGAAGATGGCAATGCTCACGATATTCTCTTATGTGTTAAGGACGGAGAAAAGCAAGCCACACCCATAGGTCGAGGAAGAGGCTATCGTTATGGATTACCAAACCAAGAATATTATTTTAAATCCTCAGAGGAGATGAAAGCCCTTTTTAGGGATGTTCCAGAGGCGATTTTAAATATACAGGAAGTCGTAGATAAAGTTGAAGCCTACGAATTGGCTCGAGATGTCCTGTTACCTGCGTTTGATATTCCCGACAAATTTAAAGATGATGCTGATTTGGCTGATGGAGGCAAACGAGGTGAAAATGCCTATTTAAGACACCTCACTTATGAAGGTGCTAAAAAACGGTATGGTGAACTTACAGACGAGATAACGGAACGTCTTGATTTTGAATTAAGCGTTATTGAGAATACTGGATATCCAGGCTACTTTTTGATTGTAGAGGATTTTATCCGTGAAGCGCGAAATATGGATGTGTCGGTTGGTCCAGGTCGTGGTTCTGCGGCTGGGTCTGTAGTGGCTTATTGCCTTTGGATTACCAACATAGATCCTTTGAAATACGATTTGCTTTTTGAGCGTTTCCTTAATCCGGATCGTATCAGTATGCCAGATATCGATATCGATTTTGATGATGAAGGTCGAAGTCGTGTCATGGATTATGTGATAGAAAAGTACGGTGCAAATCAGGTAGCTCAGATAATTACATACGGAACCATGGCAGCCAAGTCGTCTATTCGCGATACCGCTAGAGTTTTGGATTTGCCATTGTTTGATGCCGATCGTATCGCCAAATTGATTCCAACCATGTCCAAATTGAACAAGATTTTTGGTTTGGACGAAAAGGAATTGAGTAAGAAATTTAGAGCTGAAGATTTAGAGAAAGTCAATCAGTTACTACAAATTGCTGATGGCAAAGATTTAGAGTCTGAAACCGTCAATTTAGCTAGAACTCTTGAAGGTTCGGTAAGAAACACGGGAATTCATGCCTGTGGTGTTATCATTACACCAGACGATATTACAAAGTTTGTTCCAGTCGCTACAGCCAAGGATTCAGATTTGTATGTCACCCAATTTGATAACTCTGTCGTTGAAGATGCCGGATTATTAAAAATGGATTTTCTCGGTTTGAAAACCTTGACTTTGATAAAGGATACCGTTAAAATCGTAAAAGCGAAGCACGACGTATTATTAGATCCAGAGAGTTTCCCTTTGGATGATGAAAAGACCTATGCACTCTTCCAAAGAGGAGAAACAGTTGGTGTATTTCAGTATGAATCTCCAGGAATGCAAAAACATTTACGAGATTTAAAACCGACAGTCTTTGAGGATTTGATCGCGATGAATGCGTTATACCGACCAGGTCCGATGGAATATATACCAAGCTTCGTAAGACGTAAGCATGGTGAAGAAGAGATTGATTATGACCTTCCTGCCATGGAGGAATACCTGCAAGAAACCTATGGTATTACAGTATACCAAGAGCAGGTGATGTTGCTCTCACAGAAATTGGCAGATTTTACCAAAGGTGAAGCCGATGTCCTACGAAAAGCTATGGGTAAAAAGCAAATAGCCGTTTTGGATAAGATGAAACCTAAGTTTATTGAACAAGCGGTTGCCAATGGTCATGATGCCAAAAAACTTGAAAAAATTTGGAAGGATTGGGAAGCATTTGCGAGTTATGCTTTTAATAAATCACACTCAACTTGCTATGCTTGGATTGCTTACCAAACGGCGTATTTAAAGGCGCATTATCCAGCCGAATATATGGCAGCTGTGCTGTCTAATAACATGAACGATATCAAACAAGTCACCTTCTTTATGGAGGAGTGTAAACGTATGCGCTTGGATGTATTGGGACCTGATGTGAACGAATCTTATTATAAGTTTTCTGTAAATCAAGATGGTGCTGTGCGATTCGGAATGGGAGCCATAAAAGGTGTTGGTCATGGAGCCGTTAAAACCATTGTAGAGAACCGAAAAAAGGATGGACCTTATAAATCCATCTTTGATATGGCCAAACGTATTGATTTGCGAGCTGCTAATAAAAAAGCTTTTGAGAACTTAGCCTTAGCAGGTGGTTTTGATGGTTTTGGAGACACCCATAGAGCACAATATTTTCATGATGAAGGTGATGGGATCACCTTCTTAGAAAAAGCGATTAAATATGGTGCTAAGCATCAGGAGAATGAGAATTCAGCACAGGTCAGTCTCTTTGGAGCGGCAAGTGATGTACAGATTGCGGAACCTGTGGTGCCTCCTTGTGAGGAATGGGGAACTATGGAGAAATTAGCCCAAGAAAAAGAGGTGGTAGGTGTGTATATATCTGGACATCCCCTAGACGACTTTAAGGTGGAAATGAAAACCTTTTGCAATGGCACACTGGCCTTGTTTAATGACATGGAACAATATGTGAACCGAGAGATTACCTTTGGTGGTGTTGTGACTGATGTGCAACACCGTGTGAGCAAACAAGGAAAAGGCTGGGCGATATTTACCGTGGAAGATTATACGGACAGTTATGACTTTAGAATATTTGGTGAAGAATACTTAAAATTTAGGCATTTCTTGGTGAAGAATAGTTTTGTTTATGTGCGATCATTTATACGGGAAGGCTGGGTAAATCGTGATACAGGTAAAAAAGGAGATCCAAGGTTGCAGTTTAACAATTTTCAACTGTTGCACGATGTCATGGATACTTATGCTAAGAAGTTATCGATTCAATTAAATATTCGAGATTTAAAAACGGAACGGATTTCAGAATTAAAAACCTTGTTTCACAATTACAGAGGTGAGAAAGCCTTAAATTTTGTCATTTATGACAACGCTGAAAAAATCAAACTGAACATGCCGAGTAGAAAGCAAAAAGTAGCCATATCACAGGAACTACTGAATGCATTGGATATGAAAGATGTGTTGTATAAATTAAACTAGTGGACTTTGCACAAAGGATGGAGCCACTGTTGAAGCTCCTCTTTTGAGAGAGCGACTGGCGAGAGCCTGACCCTGTGGTATTTTAGTACCAAGGGTTGTGCCATTGTGACACCATACAAAGGGTCAATAAGCCTATAATCAAAACAAATACAGAGGATGTAAGGTTTGGCAAAATTTTTGACTAATTTTGTGTATTAAAACGAAGTTAAACATATAGATAATATAATTATGGCATTAGAAATAACAGATGCAACGTTTGAAGAAACAGTATTAAAGAGCGATAAACCAGTGATGGTGGATTTTTGGGCTGCCTGGTGTGGACCTTGTCGAATGGTTGGACCAATCATTGATGAAATAAGCACGGAATATGACGGTAAAGCCGTTGTAGGAAAAGTGGATGTGGATGCCAATCAAGAATTTGCTGCTAAGTATGGTGTGAGAAATATCCCTACGGTTTTGGTATTCCAAAATGGTGAGGTTGTAGGTCGTCAAGTAGGTGTAGCGCCTAAAAACGCGTATACAGACGCTATCGATTCTTTATTATAAGATATATTCTAAAAGAAATGATAAAAGGTTTGCCGTTATGGTAAACCTTTTTTTATTTTTAACTAAAATTTAGACAACATACCTATGAGTAAGCAAGCAAAAACGCAGGACTTAATTGATAGTAAATTACTAGAGGAACGCAAAGTGTTTCTTTGGGGACAAGTGGATGATAAATCTGCGAAACACGTTATTGACAGATTGATGTATCTCGATTCTCTGGAAACAAAAGATATTCAACTTTTTATTAATAGTCCAGGAGGTTATGTGACCTCTGGGTTTGCCATTTATGATTGTATCACATCCTTGAAAAGTGATGTCTCTACGATTTGTACAGGGTTGGCTGCTTCAATGGGCTCAATTTTATTATCTGTGGGTACCAAAGGGAAACGTTTTATCCAGCCACATGCGAGAGTGATGATTCATCAGCCTAGTGGAGGTGCTCGTGGACAAGCCAGTGATATCGAAATTACAGCACAGGAAATTTTAAAGACGAAAGAACTTAGTGCCCAAATATTAGCAGATAATTGTGGACAGGATTATGATAAGGTGATGAAGGATTTTAATCGTGATCATTGGATGGATGCAGAAGAATCTGTGTCTTATGGGATTGTTGATGCCTTGTTAAAATAGCCCTATGAATTTACAGGCAGAACTCAATAAAGCAGGTGGCTTTAAAAACCTTGAATTATTAGCCAAACAAGTGGTTGAAGGTTTTATAGCTGGTATGCATAAAAGTCCGTTTCACGGATTTTCTGCCGAGTTTGCTGAACACAAAATTTATAATCAAGGGGAAAGTACTAGACATATCGATTGGAAGTTATATGCCAAGACCGATAAGCTATATACCAAGCGTTACGATGATGAAACGAATTTAAGATGTCATCTTATAGTTGATAACAGTAGCTCCATGCATTATCCTGAAATCAATAATTTGAGCATTGGCAATTTAAATAAAATAGGCTTTTCTGCCTTAGCATCTGCTTCACTGATGCATATCCTTAAAAAGCAACGCGATGCGGTTGGTTTAAGTATTTATAGTGATGCTTATGATTATTATGCACCTGAAAAGGGAAGTGAACGTCATCATCAGATGTTGCTGAATCAATTGAGTCAGACAGTGGTTTCAAAACCTTTGAACAAAACTACAGAGACGTATACATACCTGCATCAAATTGCTGAGAATATCCATAGGCGCTCGTTGATTTTCTTCTTTACAGACATGTTTCAAACATCTTCAGATGAGGTACAATTATTTGAGGCGCTACGTCACTTAAAGTACAACAAACATGAAGTCGTCTTATTTCATGTGATCGATAAATCCAAGGAATTAAACTTTGATTTTGACAATGCACCAAAGCGCTTTGTAGATGTAGAGACTAATGAGTTTATAAACCTTTATCCAGACACGGTAAAAGAAGGGTATGAAAGTGCTGTAGATGCCTATTTTAAGAGCATACGATTGAAGTGTGGTCAATATCAGATAAAGTACGTAGAGGCAGACATTCATCAATCTTTTGATAAAATTTTGACGACTTATCTGGTAGAGCGTCAAAAGTTTATTTAATTTTTGTCAAAATTCTTTATAAAATGTTTGTGTTATAAAAAATGCAGTGTATATTTGCAACCGCAATAATGCAACGGTCTGGTAGTTCAGTTGGTTAGAATGTCGCCCTGTCACGGCGAAGGTCGCGGGTTCGAGTCCCGTCCAGACCGCAAAAAAATTGCAAAACTAAAGCTCTAAGAAATTGGAGCTTTTTTTAGCAATAACGATTAGTTGTGTTGTTCTAGGAGTCATCCTAGAGTTGTGAGAAACTCAATGTTATTGAGTTCTTACCGATGAGAAGCTTTCCTTTTTTTGAGCAATCAAAAATCGGGATGCTTTTTTGTTTTAAGGTAATGATCAAGCAGTTATTAACAAGTAACTAACAATTTTTGGATCAAAATACGTATTTCGTCGATATAAAAATACATTTTATCGGATTTATTTTTGTTTATCTATTAAAATGTGGTATGTTTGAAGTCCTTCATAAGCCCCTAAAATCACTTATCAAGGAAATTTTATTAATCCATTCATGTTTAAATGCCTTTCGGTATTTAAGTTTCCCTCAATTTTATAGGCATTTTATGCTTTATAGTTAATAATCCATTCTTCCCTCGAATTGGCATTTTTAATGCTGTTTATTATTAACATAATTGAAACTATATAATCCCTAAAAACGAAAAACATGAAGACCCTGAAAATTACTTTTTTACTACTAGCTGTATTATTATTAACGGTATCTGGACAAAGCAGTGACTCTGTTGTGGATACAAACGAACCTACGTACAAAAAATATGACAATAATAACCTTATTGCTCATAAGAGAGAAAAAGCAAAATTAGAAACACAAGGATAAAACAAATCTTTTATCCCAATATTCAAGCCCTAATTAAAAGTTAGGGCTTTTGTCTTTTATATTTTTAGTATACCTTTGGTTATAGAATCATCAATATATATCATTGAAGGTAGTTGCTATTTTAATATTTCTAATTCATTTTAGTTATCTCCAAAATAATCAGGAGCAACCTATAACATCTACAATTGATGACCTGATTGAAAAGTCTAAAGACGACGCATTTAGTTTAGAAGAAAGGAAGGCATTCGCTCTAAAATCTGTACAACTTGCCAAACAAAAAAATGTGGATTCAATTATTTTGAAAGCGAATCGAAATTTATCGTTGATGTATTATTACACCGAGGATTTTGACAATTATATTGCGGTCAATCAATTCAATAATAAACTGGCTTTTAAATTAAAAGATACCTCAGCTTTAGCAGTGGCTAATCACAATTTAGGAAGTTACTATAAGTTCGATAGACAGAATGATAGCGCTTATTACTATTTCTCAAAAGCTTTAGGGTATTATAGCAATTTAAATAATTTAGATCAAAAGGCTTATATATTAATGAGTATTGCTGATCTTCAGTATAATGAGAAAGATTATACATCGAGTGAAAAGAGTGCCATAGATGCCTTAAAAATTTTGGAGCAACTTCCTAGAACAGAGAATAACTTAGATGATTATTGGATTCTAAATAATAGAATCGCAGATATATCCTCTGAATTAAATCAGTATCAAAAATCAATTGAGTATCATAAGAAAGCATTAGATATTGCGAAGGAGATGGAAGATGGCTTTATTGATGAGATTTATTCGATCAATAATATGGCCTTTGTCTATAGAGAGATGGAGGATTATGATAAAGCATTAGAACTTTATAAAAGTTTACTCCCATTAAGAGAGAAATATGATGAAGAGGATCCAACATTTTATGCATTAGTCATCAATAATATTGCTTATACCGAATTTTTATCGGGAAGCACTGATTATGAACAGCTTAAAAAGTCCTTTTATGAGGCTTACGATA
Organism: Algicola sp.; assembly: GCA_018222915.1. Lineage (GTDB taxonomy): Bacteria > Bacteroidota > Bacteroidia > Flavobacteriales > Flavobacteriaceae > Psychroserpens. The sequence continues at coordinate 160,014 of JAAEZI010000001.1, forward strand.
TTTCTGATCAATATGAAGACGAGGTAACAAAAATGGCTGTTACAACAGACTTGTCTAAGTTTTATCTTCAACAAGAACAATTAGATTCTGCATATAAATATGCAAATGAAACGTATAAAATCAGTAAACAATTATCAGCAAATGATTATGTGCTGGAGTCCCTCATTGTATTATCGAAAGTTAGTGAAGGAGATAAGGGAAAGGCATATTTGATGGAACACATCGCCTTAAGCGATAGTTTGCTTAATATTGAAAGAAATACTCGTAATAAAAAGGCGAGAATTGAATTTGAAACAGATAAGATAGAGGAGGAAAATAGAAGGATTTCAGAACAGCGAATGTGGCTCATGATTATTTCCGCAGGATTGTTATTAACGTTATTTCTCCTGTATATTATTATTACTCAACGCGCCAAGAACAAGGAATTAAAATTCGAAAAGGAACAACAAAAAGCCAACGAGGAGATTTATAACTTGATGCTGTCACAACAAGATAAAGTAGACGAGGCACGTGCCAATGAAAAGAAGCGCATTTCAGAGGAATTACACGATGGTGTCTTGGGCAGACTTTTTGGTACTAGATTGAGTTTGGATAGTTTGAATTTTTCGGAAGGTAAAGATGCTATTACTAACAGAGCGTCCTATATTCAGGAGTTAAAAACCATTGAAAATGATATACGTAAAATCTCACATGATTTAAATACAGATTTTGTGTCTGGCTCCGGATTTATGGATATTGTTTCAGAACTGATTGACAAGCAGACTCAAGCGTATCAACTCAAATCATCATTCGAATATACAGATGACATTAATTGGGAAATGGTACCCAATAAGACCAAGATTAATATTTATAGAATTATACAGGAATCACTTCAGAATATCTACAAACATGCCAATGCTAACCAGGTAAAAATTAGTATTCAATTAAAAAATAATGTAATTTGCTTGTTGATTATTGATAATGGTGATGGTTTTGATGTCAACAAAAGTAAAAAAGGTATCGGAATCAAAAACATTAACTCAAGAGTAAATGAGGTTGAAGGGACAGCCGAGTTTATCTCATCAATACAACAAGGGACTGAGGTTAAAATTACGATACCTTACAAAAATTAGACATCATGCAACACATTCATATATTGATGGTGGATGACCATCCAATCATTATTGAAGGTTACCAAAACACATTAATGGCCACAAAAAAAGAGGATCAAACTTTAGTCATCGATACGGCTAATACTTGTGACGCTGCTAATCTTTTAATGCAAAAGGCCGCTAAAGAACGACCTTATGATGTGTGTTTTTTTGATATCAGTTTACCAGCATCTGAAGACGGTAAGATCACCTCAGGTGAGGACTTAGCTAAAATTTCACGGACTATCATGCCAAATGCTAAAGTCATCATTTTGACCATGTTTAATGAATCTTACAGGATTCACAGCATCGTGAAGGAGATTAATCCAGATGGTTTCTTAATAAAAAGTGATCTTACATCCAGCGAACTTGCAGAGGCGTTCCATCACATTTTAATAGATCCACCATATTACAGTAGTACCGTGAGTAATTTTTTGAATAAATCGGTGGTTAATGAAATTTATGTCGATGAAATCAATAGAAAAATACTTCATTTATTATCTCAGGGGATCAAAACACGAAGCTTAACTGAATACATCGATTTATCCATGAGTGCTATCGAAAAGCGTAAAAAACAACTCAAAATATTGTTCTCAATTAACGATGGAAAGGATGAATCACTCATTATTGAGGCCAGAAAAAAAGGGTTTCTTTAAAAAATCAAAAAAAAATGCATTTTTTTACGGTTTCATTTCCTTCTGAAACCATTGCTCTCATTGATAACTACGGTTTTTCCGCATCAAGTTTACGGTTTTTCCGTAACAAAAAGTAAAAGACAATTTCTATATTTGAATAAGTCAACAAACTTAATTAATCCCTCTAAGTAATTTGTTGAATTAATAGCAAAGAAACAAACCTAACATTTCTCAACAAGTGTTAGGTTTATCTTTTAGTCACATTTTGAATTAGAAGATGACCTCCTGATAATCAAAGAACTTCACAATAAAGAATCCTAGGAAAATCATCGCGACCATAAATTTTATAAAGGTAGAAGCAATGAAGCCAAGAAAGGATCCAAATGCCGCTTTTAAAGCTTTATCAAATTCAGATTTATTAATTAATTCGCCAATAAGTGCTCCAAAAAAGGGTCCGATAATGATGCCACCTGGAATGGGAGATAGTAACCCAACGACCAAGCCTATTGATGTCCCGATCATACCAGCCTTAGTACCACCAAATCGCTTGGTGCCCATAGCTGGAATAATATAATCGAGAATCCATATGCCCAAGGCAACAATGAAGGTGATAATGAGAAATGTCCAATTCATAGGGATAGCCTCGGCTAAATGAAATATGAGAAGACCTACCCAACTTGTCAAAGGACCAGGTAAGACAGGCAGAAAACTTCCAATAATGCCAAGGATCATGAAAATTCCCGCTAAAACAACTAAAAATATATCCATATAATAAATTTCAAACGTTAATGATTAGACGATAAATAGCCATTTATGTTACACTTATGAACTAAAAAATTAGTTGTAACTAAAAATTTAGTTATATTTGTGATGGAAAAACTATTTTGATTCATTAGAATGTTGTGAAAATGGGGTTGTCTTTGTGGTACTTTTAGTGTGCTAAGTGTCCGTAGCACAACCATCACATGACAGAAAAAAGTTTAGAGTTTATAAGAAATTTAATGTTTTGGTTAACTACCAAAGACTAAAATACAATTAAGTAATGAAGCAACTCACAAAAGCAGAAGAAGAGATTATGCAAATCCTATGGCAATTGGGAAAGGGCAATGTTAAAGATATTATTGCCGAAATAAAAGCGCCCAAACCTGCTTATAATACCGTGTCGACTATTGTTCGCATGTTCGCATCTTGGAGAATAAGGGTTTTGTGGATTATGAGAAGCAAGGCAAAGGTCATTTGTATTTTCCCTTAGTAAAAAAGCAAGATTACAGTAACCAAAGCATCAATAATTTGGTTGAAAATTATTTTCAAGGCTCCTTCCAAAGCATGGTATCGTTTTTTGTAAAGAAAAATGATATCGATTTAAAGGATATGGAAACTATTTTAAAAGACATTAACAAATCAAAAACATAGCATATGTTACATTATATATTACAGACGGTTGCGTTTCAATTAGTGTTTTTGATGATCTATGATTTAGTCCTTAGAAAGGAAACGTTCTTCAACCTAAATAGAGGTTATCTGTTGGTTACGGCTGTACTTTCAGTGGTTATTCCCTTTATAAAAATAGAACAAATAAAATCTGTAGTTTCTAAAGATTTTGTAATCACATTACCTGAAGTTATCATAGGTAATACAACAACACCTATTGATTTGACACACCCTGAAATCGCCGCTCAAGCTGGACTCCCAATAGAAGAGCCATCAATATCCATTTGGTCTATCATTCTGATTCTAGGGATGTGTATAACAATGGCCGTCTTTTTATTTAAAATGTCAAGATTAGTGTGGTTAACTCTAACTTATAAAAAAAGATGGTTCGGACATGTGTTAATTATAGAATTGCTGAATAGCACTAAGGCATTTTCATTTTTCCACTACATCTTTATGGGAGAAAAACTGAAACCTCAAGAAAGGGCTGTTATCGTCAAGCATGAAATTATTCACGTAAAGGAAAAGCACACCTTAGACTTGCTACTATTCGAAATTTTGAGAATTGTTTTTTGGTTTAATCCTCTAGTCTATATGTATCAAAGTAGAATAGCCTTGCTACATGAATACATTGCTGATGCTAAAGCCATCAAACAACAAAACCCGAAAGATTATTATCAAAACTTGTTGTCTCAGATCTTTGAAACGCAGGAATTCTCTTTCGTAAATCCATTTTTTAAACAGTCATTCATTAAAAAACGAATTATTATGTTAAGTAAATCGAAATCTAAACAAATTCATCTATTAAAATATTTGTTATTCATTCCAATGGTATTTGCGATGCTCTTATATACCACATCTTATGCTCAGGAATCTAAAAATCAGATAGATTTAAGTCAGTATAGTTACTCGATGTCATTAGATGACACTCAGATGTCTGAAGCTACCAAGAAAACGCATGAAGCTTATGAAGCGTTTTTAAAATCCAATCATGATTACGTGAGCTGGGCGAAATTTGATAGTGCCTCAAAACGTGTCTTTTATTCGGTGCATTCAAAAAATGAAGAACGTCCAGATGGTTTTACGAAACACACGATGCGTTTTGAAGATGGGTCTTATTACGTGACATACATGAATCTAAGTTCTGTGATCCAAGAGACTATGGAAATTCGAGACCTCAAAGCGTCAGATAGTCAATCTGAAGAAGTGCCATTTGCGATTGTTGATAAATCACCAACTTTCGATTTTTGTGATGCATTAAAAACCAATAATGAACGCAAAAAGTGTATGACAGAAAATGTAGCCATGCACGTGAACAAAACCTTTAATACTAATCTTGCATCAAGTTTGGGATTAAGTGGTAAACAGCGAATTAATGTGATTTTTAAGGTCGATAAGCAAGGTTTTATAACAGAAGTGAAATCGAGAGCGCCTCATCCTGCTTTAGAGAAAGAAGCGATTCGGGTGATCAACGAATTACCGCAATTTATTCCTGGTGAACATAAAGGCCAACCAGTAGTCGTTCCTTATAGTTTACCAATTATATTTCAGGTTGCTGATAAGAATAGTCCCTCTAAAAACACGAACAAATTAAAGAAGGACGAGGTGCTTTTTTCAGAATTAGACAAAGCTCCAAGTAATGAAAATTGTGAAAACATTGTTAGCAATGAAGACTCCAAAAAATGCTTTAGAGATTTTGTTTCTAGTTATGTCAATCAAAATTTTAATACCAAATTGGCTTCTAAATTAGGTTTGGAGCACCAATACCGTATTGTTCTTGCTTTTAAAATCAACAAGGAGGGAGCTGTGGTACAAGCAAAAGCAACGGCCACACATCCTGAATTAGAGACCGAAGCTATTAGAGTTATCAATAGCTTACCAAAATTTACACCAGGTGAGTTAAATGGTGAGCCAGTAACGGTTAATTATTTTCTGCCAATTTTATTTCAAACAGCTCCAGATCAAAAGGGTAAGAATTAATGAGATTAGTTGTATTATTTCTGTTTCTTGGCAATGCTGTATATGCACAATCGTCGATGATTACTAAGGCAGATAGTTTATTTGTCAATGGAAATTTTAGTAAGGCCATTGCCATTTACAAAACACAGACCAATCAAGAAGAGGTGTATCATAAAATGGCACGATCATACGTGGCTATTGGAAATTACGATAAAGCGCTTGAATACTATCAACTAAGCGTCACATCTCAACCTAAAGAAGCACTAGTGCTTTATGAATATGCGAAGCTGTTATCGAAAACCAAAAAATATGAGGCCGCTATCGAGGTCTTTCATCAACTCATGAATATCGATTATCGCAACCCCAATTACCATTATGAAATGGGTTTGGCCATGGAGCGGATGAATGATTCTACAGCGATGAATCGGTTTAGAGCAGCTTACGACTTAGACAATTCGCATCAGAAAGCCATTTTTAAAATAGCGAAGCATTATCTTATCAAAAGGAAGCATGACATCTCTCTAAAATATATAGACCAAGGTTTAGAAAACTATAAGAATAACTTGGAACTTATTAGTTTGAAAGCTCAGAACTATTATTATTTGAATGATTATAAAAATGCGCGACTCTGGTTTCAAAAATTACTGGATTTAGGGGAATCTTCAGAGTTTATTCATGAAAAGTTAAGTCTTATTCACGCTGAATTTTCCGATTATGAGTTGGCTATTGAACAACGAAAAAAAGCATTGGCTTTCAATCCTTATGATGCGAATGCCATGTTCGTTATTGGCACCTATTACAATAGTTTACAAGATTTTGTAAATGCAGAAAAATACATGAAACAAGCCTTGGCTTTGAAAGATGTACCCTTAGATTTCGAGTATCAAAAATTGGGCATAGTTTTAAATCAACAAAAAAAACACAAAGAGGCCTTAGCTGCTTTTCAAACGTCACTTGATGAGAATTCAGAGAATGTGGGTTCTGCGTTTTTCATGGTGGTAACTAAAGATAAATACTATGAAGACATTGATACCAAAATTCAATTATATCAAGATTTTAAGGAAAAATTCCCAGATAGTTTTTACAGTAAATTTTCGGAACGACGCATTTCTGAGCTAAAAGAAGAGAAATTTATGAAGGACAAGGAGTAAGTTACCGAAATATCTAAAAAAATTGTACTTTTCAGTTTCAGTTGACTTACATGAAACACGTCCTTTCAATAGTTCTATTGCTCAGTTTATGGTCTTGCGATTATTTCGATAAGAAAAAAGTGTATTCTGAAGATATTCTTGCGGAAGAACTTAAAACGTTCAACTGGAATGATGTTGATGAATATCCGTCTTTTCAGTCCTGTGATTCAACCACTGGAAAATCAAATAGAAAGTATTGTTTCGAACAAACCTTACGACAAATTCTCAACCGAAATCTGTCCCAACACCACATTGTGGTTTCAGAAGAAATCACCGATACTATTGCCCTAGAAATCACTATTGATAATCAAGGAACTTTTTTTATCAATACGGTCAGGTGTCATGAGTCAACACGAACACAAATCCCACAGTTAGATAGTTTGTTAAGGCGAAGTCTCGATTCGTTACCCAAAATTTATCCAGCTATCAAGCGTAGTCAAGAGGTGGCTACGCAATTCGTTCTACCTGTGATCATAAAATTAGATTAAAATCGAATAGCTAATTTTTGGAGCAGTCTCAAGGTTTCTACATATAACCAAATAAGGGTGGCAAGAAGTCCCCAAGTTGCAAGCCATTCTTTGGATTTGGGAGCCTTATTTTTAAAACGCTCGATAAAGTCAAAATCCAATAATAAAGAAAACGACGCCACAATAGCAGCAATACAGTTAAATACAATGGCTAACCAAGATGTTCCCCAAAGGTAAGGTTTGACACCAAAGAAACTCAGAATCCATGAGATGAGGTAAACTACCATAATACTAACGGCTGATGTGATTATCACACTTCGCAATTTTTTAGTAACCACAATAATCCGTGTCTGATAAAGAACGAGCATTACAAAAAAGGTAATGATGGTAACACCAATTGCCTGATAAGGTAACTCTGGGAAATGTTTATGGGCATAGGATGAAAAGCCGCCTAGAAAACAACCTTTAGCAACAGTGTATAACGGTACTAAAAATGGTGCCCAATGCTGTCTTACGGAAATGACAATACTGATAATAATAGCTCCCAACATGCCACCTATGGTCAACCATCTTACAGGCATGCCATCTTCATTTAATTTCCAAATATAGGCTGTGATTCCTGCAATGACTAAAATACAGAGTATCGATTTAAGCGTAATTCCCAAAACCGACATCGTGTTTGATGATGATTTTGGTCCATCCCAAAAATAGCCTGAGAAAACAGGATTGTTGGTTTTGTAATTAGTGAGTTTCAACTTTTATAAATTAAACTTATAACCAACCGCAAAATCTATCGGAAAGTTGCCTTGATTGTCTAATAGTACAGAAAACAATTCATTGTATGCTAAAGTGATATAGCCATCCTTACCAACTTTTATGTCTGCTCCAATACCAAAAGTTAGTGGGACATCAAAGGCTGTTTCATTGAATTCTTCCGTGACGACACTGCCTTCATTTTCGGTCACTACTGTGGCATTCGAAAAATTCAAGGTGGCAAGCTTTACATTACCATATAAACTGAAGCCTTCATTATTAATAGCTCGAAACCGATATCCAAGACCCAATTCTGAGGTTGAATATTGTAACTCATCTTGTTCTAAGACATGTCTAAACTGAAGAAAAACCGCATGTCTAGATATTAATTTGACATCTAAAACTTCTAGTTCTGCTCCAAATAGAGGTGTTGTGAGGTTGTCTGGATTGGTGATAAACGGGTTATTCGTAATCCCAGCAAAAGCACCTAACCTAAACTGTAATTTATTTCTAGTAACCGTAGATTCATAGGATGCATCCACAGAACTATTATAAGTATCTATAAATTCTTTAAGGCTGAAAAGGGTCAGGTTTAAGCGGTCTGTAGACATACTTGCATTTGTCAACTCATATAAAATTGCCTTATATTCTTCTTGGTATTTACCGTCTTTTTTAGTGTTCTTGAGCTCTACAATGGTATTGGATTCCGTTCTTACAAAATAGCGGTAATTGCCATCAATGATATTCCAAAGTAAATCCAATCGACCATCTACTTCATTTTTTAAAACTAATCGTTCTCCATCTACCATAAAGACTTCTTGCGCTTCAGATAAGGTTACGTTTAAAAGAAGGCCAACTAAAATGACAAATTTTTTCATTGCGATATTGGGTTAGAGTTAGGTAAATCTAACAAAAATAAATGATAAAAGCACTATTTTGTGAAGGCTCTGTCTTTCCATTTATAACCACTGAAAACTGAGAGAAAGGCTACATAAACATTAAAAAACGGATAGATGATACAAGCAAAGAAGTAGGACGGTAAACTGTACTCTTGTCCAAAAAATCGAGCGCTTTTAAAAATCAATAACAAATCAATAAGACATTTGACCATAAAGGTATATAATAGGCTTTTTAAAGAGATAATTTGAAGTACATATAATAGCGGTAAACACACCAGTAAGGCATTAGTAACAAGTACTATAAATCCAGTCATTTTGCCAAGGATCCGTTTGTACTTTGATGTTTTTGAGGCCCATCTCACACGCTGTGCAACAAGTGCTTTCCATGTTGTTTGTGGTTTGGTAGTTACAGTGAGTTGTGGGTTTTTTATGTAATGTACTGCCTTTTTATCGTGGCTTAAAGCCTTTTCTAATAGAAATATATCATCACCACTAGCAATATCTGTATTCCCTGAAAACCCATTAAGTGCTTCAAATAAGGATGTCTTGTAAGCAAAGTTAGCACCATTGCACATTAATGGCTTTTTTATACCAAATCCTCCAATCGTGATGCCTTGTAAACTCAATATTTCCAATAATTGAAAACGTTCGAAAAAGGAGTTGGCTTGGCCGTAAGTAACTGGAGCTACTAACATTTGGACTTTGTGTTCTTGAATATAACAATCTAAACCGTCCAACCAGTATTTGGGAAGGATACAATCGGCATCAGTCGTGACAATCCACTGGTGTTTAGCTTGTTTGATAGCCGTAGTAATAGCGTCCTTTTTAGGAGCGTTAGTTTGGCGTTCATTGTTTAAAATCGTAAGCGAGATGCTGTTTAAAATGGATCGTTCTTTTTCGATGCAGCTCAAGGAATCATCAGTAGATTCATCATTTACGAGGATGATTTCATAGAGCGACTTAGGGTAGTTCAATTTTGAAAGTGATTTTAATAATGGCGGTAAATTTTCAGCTTCATTACGAAAGGGCACAACAATGGTAAACGTTGTTTTTGGAGCAATATCTTTTAATTTATAATCAAGCACTTTATCAAACCCATAAATAAAGCTTCCGATTAGAAACACGTAACACAAGAGGATAATTAAAAGAAGACTCAACATAATTTATGGTTTTGCTTTAGACAATTTAAAATTTAGTACATAATAACTGCCTAAAATACTAGGGAGCACAAAATTAAGTAACCACATAAGTGTAATAATACTCAACACTGAAAATTCATTCACGCCTACAATTGTAAATAGATAGATGGCAACACTCCCTTTTATAATGACATCAAAAATAAATATAGCCGGAATCACTGAAGCTAGTAAGTACATCGTAGTGATAACAACCATAGCATTAAAATAACTCACATCTACGCCAAATATCAGCAGGAGGTAATAAAACTGAAAAGAAAAGATGAGGTATCGAATCGCAGATAGCCAAAACGTCTTAAAAATAAGTTGCTTTGATAGTTGGCTAAAGAAATGCTTTAATCGTTCTAATGAAAACCCTTTAATCTTGAATTTGTCTTGCTTTAATGTAAATAGGGTAATAAAGGCAATCGTTAAAATGATCATTATTAGCCGAATGACTTTATAGTAATTGATATTCAGATCGTATTTTGAGTACATCACATAACATCCGATAACTCCAAAGATAACAGTAATGCTCATTTGCATAACGTTACCTAGTAGATTGAGAAGCATTATCTGTTTCCGCTTTGAAGCATGATAATACATAGCTTTTGCGCCATATTCACCAATTCTATTCGGTGTTAACAAGGAGGCAGTGAGGGATCCGAGACTTTGTTCAGTTGCACTTGTGAAGTTTATGGATGAAACACTATTTACTAAAGTTCTCCATTTTAATATTTCAAAAAACCAGTTCAAACTAGACAATATGACTAAAAAACTGATGTTTTTGATAGAAAAGACGTCCTTTTCAGACAAAAACGCTAAAAATTGCTTGAAATCTAAATCACGATTGTTGGTCAATTTATGATAGATAAAATAAAAAGCACCAACAACGATACTTAATTTGATAAGTACAAAAAAGAATTGTTTAGTTTTGTAAGGAAGGCTGCCAAAATGCATAGTACAAATTAAACGATTATAATCATATGACCTCAAATTATAGACTTCAAAAATTAAGTATATTGATGTTATGCTTATGCAGTGTGCTGTATTTGAATGCTCAAAAAAGCACCAATAAATGGAAAGCGCAGATAGCGTTAGGTGTTAATAGTCCTTCCCAATCGGGTTTTGTTGAAGCTTTTCAAAGTAAATCCTTGAATTTTCCAACCGTTCACTTAGGTATTCAACACATGTTTAAACGCCAATTGGGTGCCAAATTAGATTTTGGTTTTAACCGGTTTTCGAGTGATGACAATTCTATAGAATTCAAAACGAATTATACAAGACTCAATGCGCAAATAGTGTATGACCCAACGGAGTCTCTTGGATTTTTGCCAACACGATTTGGATTAGTAGCACACGCAGGTCCTGGTTACTCCTTTATAAGGCCTTTAGGGGATTATAGCGGTAATCAAACTTCTTTTTTTAATGTCATGGCTGGATTGGAAATACATTATGCCATTTCACAATATATGTCCGTATATACGGATGTCTCCTATATCCTAGGATTTGGTGAGGATTTTGACCCTATTACGGATGGTTATGGGGCTTTTAATAGCGATCTTTTGACGGTTACTTTCGGGGTAACCTTTTCATTAAGCGGCTGCCAATACTGCGATTGATGGCTACAGAAAAAATCATATTAGGAATTGATCCAGGCACAACTATCATGGGTTTTGGTCTCATTAAAGTGGTAGGAAAAAAAATGTCTTTTCTTCAACTGAATGAGTTAGACTTAAAAAAGTACAGTGATCATTATCTGAAATTGAAACTTATTTTTGAACGAACTGTGGAGCTCATCGATACCCATCATCCAGATGAAATTGCTATTGAAGCACCATTTTTTGGTAAAAATGTTCAAAGTATGCTGAAACTAGGACGTGCTCAAGGTGTGGCCATGGCAGCAGGATTGTCAAGAGAAGTACCTATTACGGAATACTCACCTAAAAAAATAAAAATGGCTATTACAGGCAATGGAAATGCTAGTAAGGAGCAAGTCGCCAAAATGCTACAAAGTTTATTAGATCTCAAAACACTACCTAAAAACCTCGATGCTACAGATGGATTAGCCGCAGCCGTTTGTCACTTTTATAATGCAGGACGCGTTGAAATTGATAAGAGTTATTCAGGTTGGTCGAGTTTTGTCAAACAAAATGAAGATCGTGTAAAGAAATGAGTGGTATTTATATCCATATTCCATTTTGTAAACAGGCTTGTCATTATTGTGATTTTCATTTTTCAACAACCTTGAAACATAAAGATTCACTTATCAAAGCATTGGTAAAAGAACTGATACTTCGAAAAGATGAGTTTCACAATACCACCATTGAAACAATCTACTTTGGCGGTGGAACACCGTCGCTACTAACGCTAGAAGAATTACATTTTATAATAGCGTCTGTTTATACGCATTTTGACGTATCAGACAGGCCTGAAATCACTTTAGAGGCGAATCCAGATGATTTGTCAGCCATAAAAATCGATATGTTGGCGGCAAGTCCAGTTAATCGACTTTCGATCGGTATTCAATCCTTTTTTGAGCAAGACCTCAAATTGATGAATCGTGCTCACAATGCCGAGGAAGCCAGAGCTTGTTTGGAAAAAGCCTGTGACACTTTTAGTAATATTTCCATCGATTTAATTTATGGAATTCCTGGTTTAAGTCATGAACGTTGGATAGAAAATATTGATATAGCGCTAAGTTATGGCATTCCTCATATATCAAGTTATGCATTAACAGTAGAGCCGAAAACGGCTCTAGAAAGCTTTATTAAAAAAGGGCTTGTAGATGCGGTTGATGATGACATAGCGCAAGAACAATTTCATATATTGGTAGATAAATTGGAGCGTCATAATTTTATACATTATGAGCTTTCTAATTTCGGAAAAGAACGTTTTTTCAGTAGAAATAATTCGGCCTATTGGCAAGGGAAGCCTTATTTAGGTATTGGACCATCGGCACACTCTTTTAATGGTACACAACGCAGTTGGAACGTACGAAATAATTCGAAATATATAAGAGCCATTGAGAATCATGAGTTGCCATTAGAAATTGAAACGTTGACGCTTACCGATAAATACAATGAGTATATTATGACGGGACTACGAACCATTTGGGGAGTCTCACTAGAAAAAGTCAAGCATGATTTCGGTGTCAGTTATAAAGACTATTTATTACTACAGGCGGAACCTTTTATAACCCAACATTTATTGTATATTGATGATGAAAAACTGAAGATTACTAAAAAAGGAAAATTTTTAAGTGACGGGATCGCATCCGATTTATTTAAACTCAATTTATAAATGCAAGCAACCATACAATACAATTCTAGAAAACTTCAAATTGATTTATCCAAACCCTTAGATATCTCCATTCCTATGCGTGCATCTCAGGAGAATGTCAATGCCTGGTACATCGATGCACCAAAAATTGAAGCTGAGGTTATTGAAGGTGATACCATCAGTGTTGAGAAAGGTGCTGCCGTGAATTTCAATACCATTCATTTCAATCCGCATGCACACGGAACACATACGGAGTGTGTTGGACATATCACTAAAAAAGTCTACTCTGTTAACAAACACCTGAAGCAGTTTTTTTTCTTAGCAGAGGTGGTCACTGTAGCACCAGAGAAATTGATGAAAGATACCATCATTTCTAAGAAACAGTTACAATTTGCTTTAGGTAACAAGAAACGCGATGCCATTGTGATTCGGACAATTCCGAATATGAAAGAAAAATTGTCTCGACAATATTCCAATAGCAATTGGACGTATTTGAAAGAGGATGCTATCAAGTTTTTGGTAAAAAAGGGCATCAAACATTTACTCATTGATTTACCCAGTGTGGATAGAGAGGAAGATGGTGGCGAGCTTAGAGGTCATAAAGCCTTTTGGAATTACGATGGAAAATTAAGAAAAGATTGTACCATCACTGAGATGATCTATGTGCCTAACACAGTAGCCGACGGCGAGTATTTCTTGAACCTCCAGATTGCACCGTTTGAAAATGACGCCTCACCTAGCAAACCCATATTATATAAAGTCTTGGAATAAAAATGGAAAAATTGCTCAAATTAGAAGAGCTTGCAATGTTTATATTAGGCATCATTGTTTTTAGTCAGCAACCTTTTAGCTGGTGGTGGTTTTTAGTATTGATCCTCTTACCAGATTTAGGAATGTTAGGCTATCTAATAAATTCAAAAGTTGGTGCCCTAACTTACAATATTTGCCATCATAAAGGCTTGGCATTGTGTTTGTATTTCATTGGTGTCTATTTGGAGATGCCTATATGGCAACTTATAGGTATTATCATATTGTCACATGCATCTTTGGATCGCATTTTTGGCTACGGACTTAAGTTTGAAGATGCCTTTAACCATACGCATTTAGGTAAAATAGGAAAAAACTAATTATGGAAACGTTTTTAATCATTATTTTAAGCATACTTGTGACTTTAGGTGTTGTAACGCTTATCAAGCAATTTCGTAAAAAGCAACAGACCCATTCGCAATCGGTCATTTTATTAGACAAGATTAAAAAGGTGTGCAAGTTTATTACGGTAGAAGGCGATTTCGCTGAAATTTATCACTACGAAGATGTCAAAGAACGGTTTTTGAAATTGATTTCTAGTAGAAAAAAAGCACTGGTAGTCATCAATGCAAAAGCCCATGTAGGTTTTGATTTATCTAAAATTAAAATGGCATCTGATGTTAAGAGCAAAACGGTCACCTTATTCCATTTTCCACAGCCGGAAGTATTAAGTATCGAAACCGATTTAAATTATTACGATAAAAAGGATGGCATGTTTAACAAATTTGAAGCCTCTGACCTTACGGAGTTACACAATGAAGCGAAATTGCATATCATGAACAAAGTGCCTGAAAGCGGCTTGTATGAGATTGCGAAAAGGGAAGCCTTGGAATCGGTGTTGCTTATTGAATCTATAGTGGAAACTATTGGTTGGAAGCTAGACTATTCAGCATTGAAAATAGAGGCAAAGGACGTAAAGGCTTTAAAATCCTAAGGTCTTTTAAATTCATAAATTTTTCGGAATGAACATTGAACAATTACGAGACTACTGTCTGCAAAAAAAAGGTGTAACTGAAACCTTTCCTTTCGATGCTGATACGCTAGTGTTTAAGGTCATGGGTAAAATGTTTGCCTTATTTCCATTAGAAAAATGGGAAATGGGTGAAGGTTCAGTTAATTTAAAATGTGATCCAGATTATGCTGAAGAATTAAGAGCAGAATATCACAGTATTGAAGCTGGATGGCACATGAGTAAAAAGCATTGGAACTCTCTTTACATTTACAAGGGCGAATTAAGTCCTCAACTCGTTCTTGAATTGATTGATCATTCGTATGATTTGGTGGTCAAGGGCTTACCAAAAAAATTAAGAGCGGGTTTATCCAATGAATGATATGAATATTTTAACTATCATTGCAAAAAAAATGACATGAGCGTATTACAAACGTTACAAGAGCGAAGCAACAATTCTTGTGAATTGTGTCAATCTACTGCGAACTTAAGTCAATACACCATTCCACCTTCACTCAATGAAAATGTGGCTAATGATATTTTGGTCTGTCGTACGTGCTTAGAGCAAATAGAAGAAAAAGCCGATATGGATGTGAATCATTGGCGTTGCTTGAATGATAGTATGTGGAGTGAACATGTAGCGGTTCAAATTATGTCTTGGCGTATGTTACAGCGCTTACGGAATGAAGGTTGGCCTCAGGATTTATTGGATATGATGTATTTGGACGATGAGGCTATGACACTCGCTCGAGCCACCGGAGAACATGAAGATGAAGCAAATAAAATTATTCATCGCGATTCAAATGGCGTTATTTTAGAAGCTGGTGATTCTGTGGTTTTAGTTAAAGATTTAAAAGTTAAAGGTTCAAGTATGGTTGCAAAACAAGGTACCGCTGTACGGAACATTCGATTGGATCACGAAAATGCTGAATATATTGAGGGGAAAGTAGATGGTCAGCAGATAGTCATCATCACACAATATGTGAAAAAGCTGTAAGCATAACGTCATGTTTTAAACGCGACAATCCTACCATAAAAATGATACTTGTGACTGTGATTTAATAGATAACGCTCTTATTTTTAGGCGTTAATCCATTTAGTGTTTGTAGTTTATCGAATAAAAGATGCTATTCATAATACAAAACCAACCAATTATACATTTTATCGAATATATGGTATAAGCCATTCAAATTTTCGGATATTTATATCATAATAATATTGATTAATAGCTCCAAAAAACAACCTTAAATCGTATTATTATGAACTTAGAAATTACCAGTGCAAATAACTTTTTTAAAGTTAAGGGATCGTTAGATAGACATAACATCCATTTGTTCAAAAAGCAATTCAGAAACATTTTTGAGAAGTCCAATTCAATTACTGTAAGTATTGAAGATTTGACGAGTATTGACCGTTATGGTGTGAGTGCTATCGCTCAATTGCACAATGAAGCATTGATGAAGAACAAGCGTCTTTCAATTATTGGTTTAGGACATAACAACCTTTATGATCATTTTAAAACAAAAGAGGTCGCAGCATAATCATCAGCAGGACATATCTGCAATAATTTTCCACTGATTATCAATCTTTTTAAAGATAATCATAAAGACACCATTGGCATTTCCAATGTCACGCGTCAAGTGATATTCACCCATGACCCAATAATGACCTGCTTCGATTCGACTGATGTCATTGATGACAAATCGTAATATGCCACTTTCTGCTGAAGTTGGGTAAGCTTTTTTGTAGTTATCTAGCGTATTTTCCCAACCATTAGTGAGACCATTACTCCCATAGAACTTCAGGTTGTCACTGTTCCAATAACCTTCCATAAAGCCTTCCAAGTCATGATTATTCCAAGCCTTTTCTTGATCAGACATCACTTTTTTAATAGCAGCGACATCCTTATCGTAGGTAGCTTCTGTAGCCAGTTTGATTTCTTCAGTAGTCGTCGTCTGACAAGAAATCAGTAAAAAGGAGAACAGATAAAACACGTATTTCATACAATAGCTATTTAAAGAGCTATAAATATACTCAAATTTATAGGGCGTTTTTTTGATGCTCAAAAAAGGCGTCCGCTTGAAGCTCCATTAATTCACGGGCTTTTTTGCGTTTGTAGTGATATAGCTCGTCCTCTTCAGCAATATCATTGTATATTTTATTATTGAGTTTTTGATCAGTTTGAAGAAGGATTTTACGTTCATTAACTTTTTGTTCCACCCAAGTTTTAACAGCGGTCTCAGCATCTTCTAACTTATAGTCATATTCTCCTTTTGGAGATAATAGTTTTGCGAAAATAGGCGAGGTTTCAATGGCTAGGAACAATAGAAAAATAAAGAAAGAGGGCAGCCATGGTAATTCACCCAAGGCATTAACGCGCGCCATTAAACCATCAAAGCCATCAATAATAGGTTGTGATGTGGTCACTTGAAGTTCATAATCGGATTTTAGTTGTGCCAATTGTGCTTCTGCAGATGCAATTTTTGATTTGTTCTCAGATTTTAATGCTTGTAATTCTGCAAGGGCAGCATCATGTTTTTCGCGCTTTTCTTTATATACAGGTCCTTTTCCCAACAATTCTGTACCTGCAGTCCCTTCAGCTTCTGAAATGTAAATATCGTAAAGGGCATTGACCTCAGCTTCTTTAGTGGCTATTTCGGATTGTAGGGTTTGAATATCCGCTTTAAGGGCTTGTTCGTCTGGGGTAAATTGTTCCGCAATCTGATTTTGATTCGCTAAGGTTAGGTCATTTTTTTGTTCTAAAAGTACCTGATTAATCTCTTTTTCAAATATTTTCAGTTCCATTGGCTTGGAGATGACTACCGCAATAATGACCGCTAAAATAATTCTTGGTGACGCTTGTATAATTTCATCAATAATATTGTTCCTTTTTTTTATGGTAGAGACTATAAATCGGTCAAGATTGAATATGAGTAAACCCCAAATGAAGCCGAAAGCGATAGCTGCTAATAAATTATCGAAGACCGTATAAAGTGCATAACAGCAGGCGATGAACGCCATGACCGCCGTAAAAAAAACGGTAGCTCCAATACCAGCATATTTGTTTTGCTCACCTATGGCACAATTATCCAGAATATCCGTATCGGCCCCAGAGCAAATGATGAAGAATTTTTTAAGCATGATGATTTGATTTTTGATTGATTGACTATTAGAACGCAAAAACCATGAGTTTGTTACATTATTTAACAGAAAGGCCTTTCAAAAAATTATGAAACTTTCAGAAAGGCCATAGAAAGTGCTACCAATCAAAAGTCATTCATTCGAAGCACAATAAAGCTTGTTACTGTATTTGCCACTCACGTATACATCACTATTCTTTTTAATAACGAATTCAGATAGACCGACGTTTGAAGGATTGTCTGGACTCCAATCGTAAGTATATCCCAATTGTGTCCATGGATAGCCATACTCACTAAAGATAGAGTCTGTGCAATCATTATATTGGAATGCTCTAGTGTTATTGAACCATTGCCGATATTCAGGTGTCACATTTTGAGGCAGATTTAAGCCACATGTGTGATCGTTGGTTTCATTATCTGGAGTAGGTCTGAATAGATCTTCAGGTTTTACCCATAATTCTAAAAAAAATGTTTCTACAGTTAAGGGTTGAAGTCCAAGAAGTTGTCTGAGTCTCATATTGGCATCTTTATATTTCTTATGAAAACTGATACAACTGTCTTTGATGATGGGTGCAATAGTCACCCAAATGACGCGTGAGCTGTCGTTAAATTTTCCGGAGTCGGGATACCATGCAGGATTTAGCTTCCATGAGACTACTTTGATATGACGAATGCCATTGATAGTCTTAGTGACTAAATTTGGATCCGTTTCTAAATTAATAAGCTGATGACTAATTTCATGTGGTTCTGGATTTTGAGCATCGACCATAGCAGCTTCAAACAGTTTTTTTAAGTGTGGAATGCTGTCATGAATGATTGGCAAAAGTCCAGGCATGTCCTCGTTTTTTGAAACTGTAGGATTTGTTGAATTTTCGTCTGGTTGTTCTTCAGCTTTTTTACACTTGGTTAAATTGAAGCCTAAAACAATAAAAAAGATTAGGGAGAGTAGAATGGTAAGTTTTGGATTGTCTGATTTTTGCATTACCTACAGTTTAAATGTTGATACCATGAAAGTTAGCCTTTGTTCTAATGGTATTTGACACTTAAAACACCCAAATCCCGAACCACGTAGAAATACGTGGCTGGGATGCTTCATGTGATGCGTTCTATAATTTCGAAATCTCAGTTATAAGCTAACAAAGACAGTGTCTAGTCGCTATTCTTTAGTGATGTACACCAACGGTATTTTTGTATCCGTTTCTTTGGCTTTGATATTTAAATCCTTGTTGTTTTTCACAATTGAAATCGCTTTATCTGATGAAATTTCTTTGTTTTCATAATAAAATTTAGCATCCGTTTTCGCCATATCAACGATAAAATCTAAAGGCGATTGTGGAGGTGGTGGCGGTGGCGGTAATTCGACGATTTCAGCTTGAGTTTTCGAAATAGGAACTTCTACTTCTATAATTTCAGGTGCAGCTGGAGGTTGTACTTCTTTGATCTCAGGGAAATTTGATGAAACTGGAACTTCCACTTCTATAATTTCTGGAGTTTTAGGCGCAGGTGGTGGAGGTGGTGGAGGTAAATCACCATACTTATCAGTAACATCTGTTAATCCATATTGGTTTATCAAGGATTTAATTTTTTTGACGGTGTCTTTAGGGGATTCATCGAGATACTTAAATAACACATGTTTGTGACCCTTAGATTTTGCTAAAGACTTGAAGTCTTTGGTGATAGATGATATATCTGCTAATTTATTATTTGCTAATAGCTGACCCTTATGATTCAGAAAGATTGTATAAGGTTCATTTTGAACCACAGCTTCTTTCGTGCGTTTTGCAAGTGTTTTTTCTGAATGGGATAGTGGCATATTTGGACCATGTCCCTTGTCCGTTTTAACAGGAGTAGGAGGTGGTGGTGGCGTTGGACACTCTGGAAACGCTTCAGCCTTCGCTTTTTGTGTTACAGTCATTAAACTATAAATAGACTCAAGTTGCTTGATATCTTTCAGTTTTATAACGCGTTGATTTTTAGGTTGTTCATTGTATTTTTTTGCGAGCGCATTGTAGGTTGCTAATTGTTTTGGAGTCGCCCCTTGTTGCGCTCTTTTTTTCGCAGGTAATGGCGCAGGCGGAAAGATTTGATACTTTTCTTTTTCCGAAGATGAGAAAGCCGCATATGTTCTATCCATTTGCTCCTTGAGTATTTTTAATTCTGAATGCTTTGTAAGCGTTCCGTTTAAATAGGATTGAATAGCATTCGAATATTTCTTTGAAAGCGTGCGGTATGTTTTAACGTTTGATTCTTGGTAGGTCGCTAGAAACCCTTCCTGTGTAAAAAGACTGTATTGGTACGGCTGCGGATATTTCTCGCTTCTCGCATTAGTATGTACAAAACTACCACTAAAATGCACGATATCTTCCCAAGACATGTCCTCTAAACGATTATTAGAAATGGGTTTACCGTTTAACCAAAGGGCATAAGTCTTTGCGTCTTTCCAAGACTCAAATTGTGAGGCATTTGGTCGAATAGCGGTTACTTTAGACAAATCGATTGATGGAATGTTTGGGTATGGAGCGACGGAAGCGCGTTGTTCCTGAGACATCAAATTATAAATTGAAACCATGCGCTCGTGAGCATTGCTGTATGTTCGGTGGGTGGCATTGTATTCCGAAAGCAATTGCTTGTATTCGGTCATGAGTTCTTCAGACACGCCTTCAGTAGTTGGTTTCTGAACCAACGCGGATGCATCTTTGATGACTTGTTTTCTTTCTGTAAAACTATACAATAGTATAGCTAACAATGGTAAAAGCAGTAAACTGCGCAACCATATCGACGGTTTTGATGTTCTTGTTTTCATAACTGTAAATCGTTTTTTAATTGATGAATAATTAATGGCATTCGCCAAAGATTGATGCGTGGCTTTTGATGTGTAAGCCAATAGCGTATTTTGATAATCAGCTGCTTGTATTCCATGATTCAACACCGCTTGATCGGCTAAAAATTCATGGTTGAGTTTGATGTCTTCTTTGAGCATATAGATCAAAGGATTGAACCAAAATACAATTTGGAAGAATTCTATGATAATGATATCAAAACTGTGTTTTTGTAGGGCATGTGTTTGTTCATGTAAGAGGACTTCCTTTGGGATTTCATGCTTTTCGTATTTCTTCTTATTTAGGAATAGATAGTTAAAAAAGGTATATGGCGTGACAAGATTCTGAATGAGTACATTCACGAAATTCTGGTTTTTGTGTTTGGGGTTATTACGGATTCTCGATATAATTTGATTCAAATTGAATGCGAATTTCAGTAAAAAAGCAACGGCACCAATACCATATAAACTCCATAGTATGATTGGTAGCTGATTCACTGGAGCATGCTGTAGGTCAATGTCTTCAGTGGATATATCTTCGATAGGTAGTAGTAAGGATGCGTCTAGCATAACGGGTTCTACATATTCTACAAAGGCAATATTCGGAACAATAAAAGCTATGATGATAGCACCTAACAAGTAAAACCGTTTGAATTTGTGAATGCTCATCGATTCTAAAACCAATTTATAGAATGCCATCAGAATGGCAAGGCACGCACTAAATTTAAGAATGAAAATGAGCATGATTATTTGTTTTTTATTTCGTTGTCAATTAACGCTTTCAGATCTTCTAATTCCGATTTGGTTAAATCCGTTTCTTTTGTAAAAAATGACGCAAATTGAGAAGCACTATCATTAAAAAATGTTTTTATTAGTGAATTAACATGCTTGGAAAAATAATCTTTCTTTTTAACCAAAGGATAGTATTCACGCGACTTTCCATAGAGCTTGTAAGCAACAAAACCTTTGTCAATCATACGTTTTAAGAGGGTTGCAACAGTTGTTGTAGCTGGTTTAGGTTCAGGGTAGGCTTCCAATAGGTCCTTCATAAACGCCTTCTCCAATTTCCATAAATACTGCATTAGTTGTTCTTCTGTTTTTGATAATTGCATTGCTCTACGTTTTTAGAATGTACTCTACAAATGTAGAATAAAAAATGTAATTACCAAATAACCAGATCGATTATTTTGATTAAATCCACTATATTTGATGCAAATTTCTTTGAAAGCTCCCAACAATGAATAAAGCATATGTATTAGTAACCATCTTGTTTTTTGGTTCTTTGTGTTCCTACGGACAAAGTATTCAAGACCTTATAGATGAAGTCAGTCTGCCTGAATTAACTCAAAAAATCAATGAGTTTTCGGGTGAGATTCCCACAACTGTGAACGGTAATTCTGTGACCATAATTAACAGACAACAAGCCAATAATGATTTGGCGGCAGATTATTTGGTTGAACAATTTCAAGCCATGGATAATCTGACGATAACCGATCAGGCGTTCAATAGTAATGGTAGGAACATCATTGCCACACAAGTTGGTAAGACCAATCCTAACAATATCTATATCATTTGTGCGCATTATGATACGGTTGCAGATTATTGTGCCGATGATAATGCTACTGGAACAATCGCTGTTTTAGAAGTGGCAAGAATATTATCGCAACAATGTATGGATAACACCATTGTTTATGCCTTGTGGGACGAAGAAGAAATCGGGCTTTTGGGTTCTAATTTTTACGCCAATCAAGCGGTGGCTAATGGCGACAATATATTAGGTGTTTTGAACATGGATATGATGGGTTACGATAGCGATAGCCCAGGACAACCTGGAGACAATCAATTTGATATTGACTATCGGAATATTGCAGGTTCAGTCGCTATGAAAGACGATATCATTTCAGTGTTAAATTCATACACTTTTGATTTAAGCGTTGTTGAAGTCAATCCAGGAACCACAGCAAGTGACCATTCTAGTTTTTGGTTTGCTGGTAATTTTCCTAATGACGCCATTTCAGCTGTTTTGGTTGGTGAATCATGGGAAACAAATGACGAAACTCCATTTTATCACACTTCTGGTGATCGTGCTTCAACTTTGGATTTCCAATATTATCACGAAATGGTGAAGTTGATTACGGCATATACAGCCACTAAGGGAGGACTGTTAGATGTTGATAATACGGTGTCCCAAAATATGACGATGCTTACATCCAATGAAGATTTGGCGTCTTCCTATCAATGGTACGATTGTGATACAGACATGGCTATTACAGGTGCAACAAGCCAAAGTTTTGTACCATCATCTAATGGAAATTATGCTGTCGAAATCACAATGGGTAGCTGTACGGAACGTAGTGAATGTCTGCTATTTGAAGCTCTAAATGTCGCCTCTTTTGAAGATGGTGAAGTCATCGTGTATCCAAACCCAGTTAAAAACCATTTGCAAATTGAATCGGGCAATATTTCCGACTTGGAAATGAAGCTTTATGATATGTCTGGTAAATTAGTAAGATCTATTCAAAGTGCCTCAGGAACTTTAACAACTATTGATGTGAAGCGTTTACCACAAGGAGTTTATTTTCTGAGTGTTTTGAATTCAGAAAAAGGAGGGACGTTCAAAATTATAAAGGAATAATTATCGATTATACGGCCTTTCATTAATCCAGTGAAATCCGCGTGATTTTAGTTCGAACGAATTCAAATCTTTTCGTCTCATTATTATTTGTAATGTGTCTTGTTCTAGGATACCTTCCAATGTCAAAATATCAGGATTCGAATTGTCGTAAGTAAAATTGGAAAATCCAATTTCCGATTTAATTGGATATAATTTAATTTGATTCGTAATAGAATCAATTGTAAAGTGATAATTCTCTTTTTGGTCATCCATAAATTTAACCGTTGCGATATCTTTATAGTCAGATATGAAGTAACGCCAACGCTCATCATCCGTAACAAGTGGCGGAAGTGTATCTCCATTTTTAATAAAGTTACTTGTCTCCCAAATACCGTATAGTAAAGGTTTCTGGCGTTTATGTCCTCGTTCTCGTTCTGATTGATATCCAAAAACACAAATTAGCACTGTAAATAGGCTTAATACAATAGCTTTGAGCCATATAATGGATTTATGGTAAGTCTTATGTTTAATGGGATAAAAATAATTAATTGACTTAGTTGGTTGATTCTGAATAAAGACATTAACAAATCGTCGGATATCCGTAAAAAAAATAACGGCCGCCATTCCCACCAAGTGTGAAGACATCAGTTTGACCGGAATATCAAACATAAAATTCATAATCGCTACATGCGTCATAACACCCATAACGATAAATGCACCTAAGGTTTGGGTGCGACGTGGAATTAATAGAAGAGCGCCTAGGACTTCCATAAATCCAGTGAACATATTAAACCCTTCAGAATAACCCATATAGGTCCAAGCAAGACCCATGGGCGAATAATTACCCAAAGGCTCTAATAACCTCACTAAACTTGGTTGTGGAAATTGGATTTGAAAAATTTTGACGGCGCCGTAAAAACACATGGTGAAAATAAGGACGACTCTCAATAGGACTAAAAACCAATAAAAGAGGCGGTTGTAACTTTGGCGTTTTCTGTCTAATACTGTCCAAATAATTACAAGTATACCTGTTAATAGCACGTTCATGAATAACGTGACATAGGCATAGGTATGATCACCGCTGCCATAACCACTCACATCATATGCGTAATTAATCCCTAAACACGTGCTAGCCATCCATCTGAATGGTACCTCAAATAAAGAAGCGGTAAACGTGAGACATATGTATAATGAAAAGTAAGTAGCTGTAAATCGAAACCACAACTTTTGGCTAAAGGACCATTGTTCCAGGTATTCCTGATTTTTAAACATGTTATTTACTTAATTCCGTAAAGTACTTATAGAATAATGGAATGGTTTCGATACCTTTTAAATAATTCCAAATACCGAAATGCTCATTGGGAGAATGTATGGCATCACTGTCAAGTCCAAAACCCATCAAAATGGTTTTACTTTTTAATTCTTCTTCAAATAAGGAAACTATAGGAATGCTGCCACCACTGCGCTGAGGAATAGGTTGCTTTCCAAAAGTGTCAAAATATGCTTTTGATGCTGCTTGATAACCGATGCTATCTATAGGTGTAACATATCCTTGTCCGCCATGGTGTGGTTTCACAGTCACTTTAACACCTTCAGGAGCGATACTTTCAAAGTGCGTTTTGAATAATTGAGTGATCTCTTCCCAATCTTGATGCGGTACCAATCGCATTGATATTTTAGCATAAGCCTTACTAGCAATAACTGTTTTTGCTCCTTCGCCAATGTAGCCACCCCAAATACCATTCACATCAAGAGTAGGTCTAATAGAGTTACGTTCATTTGTTGTGTAGCCTTTTTCTCCATAGACAGCGTCAATATCTAAAGCTTTTTTATAGTCTTCAAGCGAGAATGGTGCTTTGGCCATCTCTCGTCGTTCTTCATCAGACAGCTCCTCGACTTTATCATAAAATCCAGGAATGGTAATATGATTATTGTCATCGTGTAGTGACGCAATCATTTTTGTAAGTATATTAATCGGATTTGCTACAGCACCACCATAAAGCCCTGAATGCAGATCTCGATTAGGTCCCGTCACTTCAACTTCTACATAACTCAATCCGCGAAGACCAGTTGTAATTGAAGGGACATCTTTGGCAATCATACCGGTATCAGAAATTAAAATCACATCATTTTTAAGTTTGTCTTGATTGTTTTTGACAAAGGTTGAAAGATTGACACTGCCCACTTCTTCTTCACCTTCAATCATGAATTTGACATTGCATGGTAATTGATTGGTTGAGGTCATAAACTCTAGGGCTTTGACGTGCATGTACATTTGACCTTTATCATCGCAAGCACCACGAGCAAAAATAGCGCCTTCTGGATGCGTCTCCGTTTTTTTAATCACGGGTTCATAAGGCGGAGAATCCCACAATTCAATGGGATCTGCAGGTTGTACATCATAATGGCCATATACCAACACAGTGGGAAGGTTCTTGTCAATCATTTTTTCACCATACACAATAGGAAAACCATCAGTTTCACAAATTTCTACGTGATCACAGCCTGCATTTTCTAAACTAGACTTAACCGCTTTCGCCGTTTTGATGACGTGATCTTTAAATGCAGGATCTGCACTCACAGAAGGGATCTTTAATAAGTCGATAAGCTCGTTTAAAAAGCGCTCTTTATGTGTTTCTACATAAGATTGAATATTTTGCATGGGTGTTTTTTTTTGATTCCTTCAAAAATACAAAAATGAGGCTGATTTTTTTCCCAAATAAACTTATTTGAATATTGAAACTATTGTTTATATTTGCATCCCATTATTTAATGGAAAGTTGCAGGCGTGGTGGAATTGGTAGACACGCTAGACTTAGGATCTAGTGCCGCGAGGTGTGCGAGTTCGAGTCTCGCCGCCTGTACTGAAACTAAAAGCCAGAACATTTGTTCTGGCTTTTTTAATTTCTTCGCTGATTAATTTTATAACCTTAGTCTAGTTTTTTTCAAGCATCTCAGGTGTTACTACAGTTCTAAAACCGGTGTGATCTGAACCAGAATCCAAACTCATACCCATACGCGCTGATATTCTAAAGCTGGCACAATAGGAAGCATGGCATAAAAAAGAGCCACCTTTCATCACAATTTCTTTTTGGTAAGGATTATCCGGACTATAAGGTTCGCTGGCACCTGTTGGATTGATCAAAACGGAGGACGGATCTAAGCTACTGTAGTAATTCACGTTGAACCAATCGGACGTCATTTCCCATACATTTCCCAACATATCATAGATACCAATGCTATTTGGTGCATATGATTTGACAGGCGCGATGTGTGCAAAACCATCAACGCTTTCGTTTTTGATTGGAAAGGTACCTTGCCAGGTGTTCGCTTTTTCAGTTAAAAGACTGGTGTCATTACCCCAAGTGAAAATAGCATCGGTTGAGGTGCCTTGCGCTGCAGCTTCCCATTCGGCTTCGGTAGGCAGGCGTCTATTAGCCCATTTACAATAAGCTTGTGTATCTTCCAAAGCGACGTGTACCACCGGATAATCATCTTTCCCGTTAATACTGCTGTTCGGACCTTCAGGATGTCGCCAATTGGCACCAATTTTCCAAGTCCACCACTGACTGTAGTTCGACATGTTGGCCACGGCATTGACCTGTTTGTTAAAAATGAGACTTCCTGGCTGTAAGACTGAATCATGTGGTTTAGGCGTGCCTTCTGGTAATTCCTTTTTCATCTGTTCCCAATCAATAGGTCGTTCTGCAACCGTGATATAATTGGTAGCCGTTACAAAGGCTTTGAATTCTTTATTGGTCACCTCGGTAATGTCCATAAAAAAACCATCAACCGTCACTTGATGGCTTGGTTTTTCTCGTCTCATGGCAAATGAATCATTTGCTTTTGCACCTTGCATAAAGGTTTTACCTTCCACCCAGACCATATCTTTTGGTGTGGCGATATGGGCAGGTTTTGATTTTAAAATGGTGTGAGGTTCGTCTGCAATTACTGGTTGAGACTCCTTGTTTTCTGAAGATTGTTTACAATGAAACATCACAGTAAACAGTACGATCATTAGCGTGTTAAGTGATTTGTTTTTTAACGACATAAATTAAGGATATTATCATGAATTTTATTTTAATCACATTTAACTCTCAAAGCTAAACAAATTATTGGTGTTGATTTTTAAAAAGCAACTACTAGTTATATTTTTCAGTCTTACTTGGCTACTAGGTTTTTCACAAGGTAGTGTTGAATTTCAGCAGTTAAGAGGCGAGAACGTGCCAACACAGAGCATCACTTATGCGGTTGCTCAAGATAGTATTGAGAATATTTGGATCGCCTCCGAAGAAGGCGTCTTAAAGCATAATTCTAAATATTATCGTATTTACAATTCTTATTCTGGACTTTCGAATCTTATGAGTAATAGGATCATGGAGGTGTTTGTTGATACCAAACAGCGCGTATTTGAATTGAAACTTATCCATTTCTGAAATAAGAAATACTCGCACTTTCTCTATTCGATAGATTCATAATTAAAACTTCAACAGGGATTTTAATTACATCTTAATAAACTTTTTAGTGACTTTGTTATGTTCTGATTGAAAATGAATTACATAAACACCACTTGACAATTTTGACATACTCAGCTCATCTACGCTCTGATTTGGCTTGATATTCTTTACCAATTTCCCAAGTGAATTAAATATTTGAATATTTTCAATTTTAGATGCAGAGTGATATGTTAGTATATCTTCAACCGGATTAGGGTAGATGCTTACACTATCAGAAAATTCGAAATCATTGACGCTTAAATTGTCTGTTACTACGGTTGTGCTATAACTATTCGTTTCAATAGGAAAATTGTAATCAAAATAAATGTTTGCGGTATTTACAAAAGTATCCTCCAATACCAAAGTGGGTAGCGTCCTTATTTTATATAGAATAAATCCATCATTATTAGCGTCATCAAAAGGTAAGTTTATATTTTCAAAAATAAACTCTACCTTATTTCCAGTCACACGACTTTCAAATTGATGATTACTAGTTAAAATTTTGAGACTAGATAGATCAAATTTTTGAAGATCAATGTCATTTTCAACAACGATATTTTGCGCAGGAAAGGTACCTGTATTTTCAAAACGTATACGATAATGGACATACTCTCCAACCTCATTAACCAGAATATTTTCACCTTCTAAACAAAGAATATCATTAGGGTCAAATGATCCCACAACTACCTGATCTAGTGAGAATACATTATTATCTGGCGTGATGTCAGCAGTGATTGGATTCGCAGTGGCTATATAGGCCAAAACATCGTCAATGTTTACAGGGAAATCAGGGTCAGTTGGTGGATTGACGTTAAATGTGATGTTAACTGCAAACGACTGAAATGGATTCAAATCATTGAAATTCCATGTAAAGCTATTTATAGTTGAAGCATCAAACGGTATATCAGAATCTATAAAAGTTACTAAGTCTTCAGGATAAACTAGGTTCACATTACCACTTATTACTTGATTACCTGCGTTTTTCACCATTAACTGATATTGGGAGTCAAAACCCGGTCTAGCTGGCGTAAGTTGAATTAATAGCGCTTCTAAGTCATTCGCTACGGAATTAGGAACAATACAAATATCCTGATTAAACGGACTAGCTTCTAGAGGAAAGTCAACAGTATAATTTAATGGCGTGACATCAAAAAGCGCAGGATCAATAGAAATAGGCGTAATTGTATAACTTCCAGCTTGTACCGGTATACGATACGAACCTGTGCTATCAGCGATAGCAATACCTTCATTGGTACCATCGTTAATTGTAAATGTCATAAATGGAACCATAGCATCTGAAACAGTGCAACCATCGCTATCAAAATCGAATTGTGACTGACCTTGTATTTCATAAAACTCGCCGCCAGGATTAAAGGAACAATAGGTATTGATATTGATAGTTCCATAACCATTGTTACTCAACCAACTTTGAACATCATTTAATTGTTCATCATCTGCACACACATATTGCAAGTTTGGAAGGTTACTAATATTGATGTTAAATAGAGATTCTATACTGCCATTTTTGAGCAGAATAGATTCCAAATTCGGATTATTATTAAAAGATCCCCAATTTAAGTTGGTGCAATTGTTCAAGTTAATTTCAGTAAAAAGATTATTTGCCAATTTGATTTGATAAATGTTATTATTCTCAGCAACGATTAAATTGTCTAATACATTGTTTTGTACTTCAACAATTACGGTGTTGGGTACACCAGACAAATCCAGTGTATTTAGTTGGTTGTCACTCATGACAAGCGTAAAAAAGAGCGGACAATTTTGGATGCTGAAATTGCTTATCAAATTTCCAGCGGCACTGATAGATTGCAGCACAGGCAAATCCTGAACCGTTAAAGACGTAATTTGATTAGAGGTGATATTTAAATTGCCTAAACTTATGGCTCCAGTCACATCGATGCTAGATAGATTATTATTTTCAGCAAACATAGTCGATAAATTAGCCAGCCCGCTTAAGTCTAAACTTGTTAGGGCACCATACTGGCAGTTTAGATCTTCGAGTGCTGTGCAACCATTTACATTTAAGCTTGTCATATTATCATTACTAGTACATTGAAGATCAGTAAGATTAGTAAGATTGCTAACATCTAGACCGGTAAGGTTGTCACAATAACTAATGTCTAAAATGGTTAGTGAGCTAAGTGTACTTAAATCAATGCTGCTAAACGGATTGCCATGCGCCCAAAAAATCTGAAGATTTGAGAGTCCAGTAAGATTGGTGGTTGTTAAATTGTTATTGCTAAAATTGAGATATTCTAGATTAGTGAAAGCAGTACCATCAAAAGTAGCTATGTTATTTAAATTTATCTCTAAACGTATTAAATTAATGAAATTTTCTAATCCGGTTAGGTCAGTGATATTGCTTGAACTTATATTAAGCTCATATATGGCTTGTGCTTCGTTGATATCAATTTCGTTGTCAGCGTTACTGTCAATGTTTATAGGACTTCCATTAACATCTAATGCGATAAAATTGCTATTACTTGAAGCTAATAATTTGTTTTTTAATTCTACATCTGGAAAATTTATTATTTGTCCTTGAGCGAAACACGTGAAGAGTAGAATGGCAGTGTAGTAAATAGTTTTCATAATTTGAAGATTTAGTGATAACCCACAAGGTTATTTTGGTTGTGTTGACTTTTAAAAATAAATTCGGAAAACGGCGTTAGCAGTAAGTTCTAAGGAGTTTCTAGAAAACTTTTCAATCACGTTATTTTCATTAATTCTATAATAATTATTTATGAAATTTTCTCTGTTAGAAATGTTCCAGATTGATGCGCCTATTTCAGATTTGAACCTGTTATTAATTTTAAATTTATAAACTGCAGAAGCATCTATTCTTAAATAATTAAGTAACCTTTCATTATTGGCTCGGTCAAAGTTGACATCATCGTCTATAATCTCTGACCCATGCAATGGAATTGAGGTTGGGTTTCCAGTTCTATAATTCAAACCAGCGGATATATTCCATGATTTATGACTAAAAGTACTTCCAAGCGTTACCGAGTGAGTAATGTCAAAATTGCTTGGAAACTCGATGTCTTCAAGGGTTTCAAAGGTGTAGGTGTTATTTATGTACGAATAGCTTAACCAACTATTGAAATTATGGAATGTTTTTCTACATAGAAACTCAAAACCGTAGGCATTATAACGTCCTTTTTCTTTAGCAAATTCATATTTCGTAGTGAAACTCTGACTTTGGGTAGTAATACCGTCCACTATTTTAAAATAGCTGGTGGCATCCAAGAACCATCCTTTATTTTTATACATAAATCCAAGAGAAACTTGTTTGCTTTGCAGCACAGGAATACTATCATTATCTGTGAGTTGCCAGCGTCTTTTCTCAATGCCTAGAAAATCATTCTGGAAATTGACGATTTGCGATGTGCTTTGATGTTTAAATTCGGCCTGCGCTTCAATGTCTATATGTGCGCCTATCGATTTTCTAATACTCACTCTAGGTTCAACGATTGTTTTTTTGAAACGGGTTAAATAGTTAGCTCTTACACCAGCTCTTACTGAAAAGTCATTGTTTGAATTTTTGTACCAAGCTTGACCAAAGACACCATGTTCTCTTAAAATTTCTTCATCACGCCTAACAAATCGCGGTAAGTCAATATCATTCAGGTTGATGACTTCAGTTTCTGTAAATTGATATCCAAGATGATAACGCCATCGATTTGCTTCGAATAAATTATTAATTCGAACACTTGATTCAGACACAATATTCTCTTGTAATTGCAGCTGATTATTTAATACGTCTGCGTTAAGCGCTTCAAGCTTATATTCATTATTATAGATATTGATGTCTGAAGAGAACTTTTCAGTCCATTGTCTTTGGTAGTTGAGTCCAACCGCAAGTGTATTTTGAGAAATACGACTTCTTCTTGTTTGTGAAACGTCATTCACATTGGCGGTTTCATTAAAACCTAAGTTATTATTAATCAAAATAAAGTTGAATCTTAAAAAATCTTTGTCTGTTGGTTGGTATAACCATCGAAGTGAAGCATCATAGAAATCAAACTCTTGATTGGAGTTGATGACATTAGCAACATTGTTATCAGCTTCCGTTTCTTGGATAACTCTTTCAAAGTAGACATCATAAGTTGGTGTTCTAAGGAAATCATCTAGTGACTTTCTGGAAGCAACTTGAATGGAAGACTTGTTGCCAATACCTATGTTTGAGAACAGCTCTGCATTTAAAAAATTAAGACCAAAAATACCTTTGAATTCTGAATCAATTTGTTTGTCGGTTTGCATATAGATCGTTCCTGAAACACCATCTGTTAAAGAGACATCAGACCCATTATTAATAACACTCGCATTTTGAGTGATGAGAGGATTAAAGCTTGATATAAGCCCAAAGAAGTGCCCAGTTTGATACATCTTGATATCATCCCAAAGTATCAAATTTTGATCGTTTGAGCCACCGCGAATATTGATGTTTGATACCGTTTCATCAACACTTAAAATACTTGGCAATGCCTGAACAGTTTGGAGCACATCAGATTCAATAAGACCAGGTAACAAACTGAATTTGTGATAATCGATGGAGGTCGTCCAGTCCTGTCTTTTATCAATTCCTTTTACGAGGTACGTTTCAATGAGTACAGGTGCGATAAGTTCTTTTTGAACGAACATGGAGATGGTTCCGCATGCTTCCAAGTCGAAATAAGTCACTTGGCGTTCAATAGTTTTAAATCCTAGATGTCTTATGGTGACATTGGCATTTTTAGATGTCAATACAATTTCGAAGAAGCCATTGTCGTCAGTTAGTGCATAGGCATTTTTACTTCTGATTGTTGCGCCCGAAAGCGGATGTTTTGATTCTGAATCTTTAATATAGCCACACAATCTTACGGCTCTAGAAATACTGTAAACAAGATGGCTTACCTTTTCAAAAATTAAATCAGATTGCTGTTCGATATTTTTAATCTTTGCGGCTAAACTTAAATCCTGTGAAACAGGCATGACAGTCACATCAATTAAAAGATGACTCTCATAATTAAAAACAACAGCATGCTGACTAGAAATTTGTTCCAATACTTCTAAAACTGGAATTTTATTTCCGGTGCTTTGACCGTGAGATTTACATATCGAAACGATACATAATACTAGAAATATGTGAAATTTAGTTCTGCCCATTCCTAATAATGACCTCGTTAGTATTCTCGATAGTGTAGGTCAAATTAAGGGGCTGGGTAATGGACTTTAAGGCATTTTCAAGGTTGTTGTGTTCAAATGCACCTGTGAATTTCAAATCGGTGTCCGTTGGAAAATCGATGGTTAGATGATATTGCTTTTCAACTTCGGCTATAACATCTTCAAGTGCCGTATTTTCGAAAACACTCATGTTTTTGAGCCAATATGGTTCTGCGATTACAATGCTTGATTTTACACCTTTGCCAGATGCTAAAACAAACTCTGAACCAGCAGGTAGCTTGATTTGATTATTGTTATAAATAACTTGAACTAAGCCTTCATAACAGGTGACTTTAAAAATGCTATCTCTAGATAGTACATTAAACTCTGTTCCTAAAACACTCACCTTTCCAAGGTCTGTATTCACATCAAATCGTTTGCCTTTTTCAACATCAAAATAGGCTTCTCCTTTCAAGTTTAAGGACCTATTATTATTCCAATCTGAACCATTATAAGCTAACTCTGATAATTCATTCAGTTGAACCTTGGAATTGTCTGGTAATGTGATGGTTTCATTTTGTGCTATATCAGTTTTATATGCGCTTAACGGATCTCTGTTTATTAAAGTGAATATGGTAACACCAATTACCAGAACAGCTGCAATTCTTGATATCGTTTTTAACCAATGTGTCGAAGTCGCTTTTTTGCTATCTAGTTTTTCATTTAAGGCCTCAAATGTTCCAACTTTAGCATTAGTGTTGCCTTTAAAACGGTGAGCTTCTTCAATAATTTCTTTGTACAAGTCTGCACCTTCCAATGCTTCAAATGCCTTTGCTTCGGCATCAGAAAGATCATTGTTTAACCACTTTTTTAATAGGTATTCTTTTTCCATAATAAGCTATTATATATTTAAAACAACTTAAAATAGAATTGTCCCAAATTATTTTCGATTTAATTCTTCAATGTCTATTTTAAGTTTATTCAAAGCTGCATATATACGATGCTCAGCTACCTTTTTGGTAATGCCTAAAATGTCGGCTACCTCTTTATGTGTTTTACCATCGACCTTATTTAAAAGGAAAGCCGCTCGTTCTTCTTCTTTTAACGCCGACAATGCGCGTTCAAACCGCTTTAGAAACTCTTTTTTGCGTAACAAGAATTCAGGAGATTCATTGGTGTAATCTTTGGGCTTTACCTGTTGATATTTTAAAACTACTTTTTGATGCTTTACTTCATTCAGCATCATATTATTTGCGGTCGTATATAAATAAGATTTTGCAGCTTCTGGAGTTATTTTAGCACAGTTCTCCCATAGTTTAATAAACGCTTCCTGAACTTTATCAGCTGGGTTTAAAAGATCGCCATATTTATAAAAGAGAATATTGCCCAATGATTGAGCGTACTTTTCATAAAGTTTTGAAAAGCGAATCTTATCACATATATCTTGGTGTAAAGATGTTGGCAAGGTTTATTTAATTTGATTTCTGAGTTGAAAGGTAAATAAAAAAAAATCTTTTTTTTCTTGGGACATTTTTTTATTGAGTTGTTTTAAGAATAAAGCGTCGAGTTATAAGCTTACTATCAATCGAACTTAAACATTTAAAAAAAACACATTTAGTTATGAAAACATTACAACCAATTTTACTGCTAGTTCTTAGTGTGATATTCACTTTGACCTCCTGTAGAACCGAAGACGATTTAGCCATAGATCCTCCCGTAGAAGAAACCATCGAAGCCAATTCAACAGTTGCTAATTTAATGAGCAGAACTGCTTCAAATGATGGGTCTGATGATAATATTATAGACAATGCCAGCTGTTTGAGTGTACAACTTCCAGTGACGGTCACAGTTAATGGCATTGAACTAACGATAAATGATGAAGATGGTTATGAGGACATCGAGGATATTATTGATTTGTTTGAAGATGATGTGGACTCCGTTGTTATTTCATACCCTATCACCATAATTCTCACAGACTACTCAACAGTTATCGTAAATTCAGATTCAGAATTGGCGGC
This sequence comes from Algicola sp., assembly GCA_018222915.1. Lineage (GTDB taxonomy): Bacteria > Bacteroidota > Bacteroidia > Flavobacteriales > Flavobacteriaceae > Psychroserpens. Next base: position 194,937 of record JAAEZI010000001.1, read on the forward strand.
TCTTACGTCTAATTGTGTTGGTGAAAACGAAAATGATGATGATATAGAATGTATCGATTTTCAATATCCTATTACAGCGTCTATTTTTAATGAGAACAATGATCTAATAAGTACAATCACTATTAATAATGATAATGATATGTATGATTTCATTGAGGATTTGGATGAATTTGCAGCCGTAACAATTAACTTCCCGCTTTCGGTAATTTTTGCAGATGGCACTACACAAACCATTAATTCTATACAAGAATTAGCCAATGCTATTGAAATGGCCGATGATTCTTGTGATGAGGATGATGATAATGATTTTGATGATGACGATTGTGAAAATTGTACAACCAATGACTTAGATATGATCTTTGCCGACTGCTCTGAATGGTGGGTTGATAAATTAGAACGCAATGATGATGATCTGGAGGATAACTATGTAGGATATGTGTTTGCATTTAATAATGACGGCACAATTTTAGTGACGCAAGGTGCTAATACCTACAATGGTACTTGGGTCGCTTCCGGTGCAGGAAATAATATTTCGGTAGTGATTAATGTGACGGGATTAGCAGATTTTAATGACAATTGGAATTTACATGAGATACAGCAAGAACCAGGCGAAGTGAAAGTAGATTTAAGAATTGGTGAAGATCGATTACGATTTGAAAGTGATTGTTCGAGTAATGGAAGCATTGATGATTCAGCCTTAGTAAGCGCTTTAACAAATGGCGATTGGTACGTGACCTACTTTTTTGACGACACAGATGAAACGTCAGACTTTGCAGATTTCGTTTTTAATTTTGCCTCTGACAATGCAGCTACAGCAACGGATACTAATGGTACTACCAACGGCTCTTGGTCCACCACATCCGGAGACGATACCGAGCTAGGCCTGAATTTAAATTTTGGAACAGGGATTCCATTAGATGAATTAGCCGATGATTGGGATGTTCTCGAAGTTACCAATGATATTATTCGATTAAAAGATATTAGTGGAGGAGATGGTTCTGAAGACTTTTTAACTTTTGAAAGAACACCGTTTGATGGTGGTAATGGAAATGATGACCTACAAAATATTCTAACCGATGGTTTGTGGATTGTGGCTTCCTATTTTGAAGATGCCGATGACCAAACGGCTAACTATACTGGGTATGAACTCAACTTTGACATAAACGGAACTGTTTCTGCCTCTAATGGTTCTAACACCAACAATGGCACATGGTCTGTATTTAGTTCCGGTAATCAAATGACGCTGAATTTTGGAACAGAATTGCCATTTGAAGAATTTAATGATGATGATTGGGATGTGATTTCAGTTTCTGCTACCGAAGTGGTCATCCAAGATGTCAGTGGTGGAGACGGTGGAATTGACACCTTAACGCTTCAAAAACTATAATAATATATTAATCTAAAACTAAGAATTATGAAAAAAGTATGTAATATCGGGCTTCTAATCATGTTAAGTTTTTCACTCATGTCATCTATGTGTTCAAATGATGATGATGATGGGAATCCAAACAATAATAGTCAACAAATTGTACAAATAGAAACTACCGCTGAATCTGGTACTTGGAGAATTACCAATTTTAATGACTCTGGTCAAAACGAAACTTCTGATTTCAATGGTTATAACTTTAGTTTCAATGCTGATGGTACGCTTGTAGCCACTAATGGTTCAAACACTGTCAATGGCACTTGGTCAGTAACAGATGATAGTAATAGTAATGATGATAGTAGTAGTGATGATGATATTGATTTCAACATTTTCTTTCCAGTTCCAGAAAGTAATAACTTTGAGGACTTAAATGATGATTGGGATATTATATCTATTTCATCAACCACAATAGAACTCATTGATGTTAGTGGAGGAAATGGCGGTACGGATCTGCTAACTTTCGAGATGAACTAATGAATATCAAGTTTTGAATTAATCAAATGATCCCTCAGCCCCAAAAATATTTGATTAATAGCAAGCCAACTATGAGTTTCATAGTTGGCTTTTTTAATTTCTTGTCTAATTTACCTCAAAACTATAGTATATTATCTTTTGATATTGGTCTATAATTTACATGATGTTAATATAGAATATATATCCGATAATCGAGTATCGTAGTAGGTTCTTTTTTATGCTGAAATTTGTACCTGAAATAAGATTCTATTTCAAGTTAAGTTTAAACTATAAAAGAACACGTTATGAAAAACACAAAATTTTATCCAACATTATGGCAACCATTGCCATATGAATTGTTTGACAACAATTGGAAATATAAACAAGCAAAAGTAACATCGACTGAGCTGATATTAAAAAATGATGATATCTTAGAAAAGGGAATTTCTGAAATGACCATAGAGGTGACCAAACTAGCATTCATTCACGCAACGGGTCAGGAGCATCAAATTTCAGATTTTACCAATCAACAGCTACAATTAAAAGGTGATCACACAGGCTTGTTTATTAAATCCAAAAACGCGTTAATGCTAAAGGAGGGACGTTATAAAACTATCAGGTTTTATCTGAATGGAAAGATAGATGAAGCGGTTTATGTAGATAGAAGTTGTGAAACAATTCACAATGTCAATTATTTGGATTTTCAAATAGAAAACGGACTAAACGTAAGTAGCGATTTCTCAAGTCAAGTGATTCTAAGATTTCAATTAAATCCCAATAAGTGGTGGAGCTACTTTTATCCAATTAAAGACTTTTTTGAGAAACATTTAGTAAAGACCAAAAGAATGGCTAATAGCTTTTACAGCTAAAAAGGACATGTATAAATATCGAAAGACGCTACTATAGCGTCTTTTTTTATGAATTGGTTATCTATAAATACTTATATTTATGACATCAATAAACCGACCAATTCATGCGACTTATTTTTATGACTCTCTGTTTCGGATTTGTGCTTTTAAGTTCTTGTAAGGGCGAATCCGATAAAACACGTATTCCTGAAGAACAACAACAGACTGAACAAACCGATTTATATACCGAAAAATTTAGACCCCAATTTCATTTTTCGCCTCCTGAAAAATGGATGAACGATCCCAACGGACTCGTATATCACGATGGGATCTATCATTTGTTCTATCAATATTATCCCGAAGATATTGTTTGGGGTCCTATGCATTGGGGACATGCCGTAAGCGAGGATCTAGTGTCTTGGAAAAACAAACCTATAGCACTATACCCAGATAAGTTCGGTTATATTTTTTCAGGTAGTGCCGTTGTTGATAAGACCAATTCATCAGGTTTTGGCACCTTAGAAAACCCACCGTTGGTAGCGATGTTTACATATCATTCTGACGAAAGAGTCAAACTCGGCACTAATGATCACCAAACGCAAGGGATTGCTTATAGTTTGGACAATGGTGATACTTGGACCAAATATGAGGGAAATCCTGTGATTGGCAATGAGGGCATGATGGATTTTAGAGATCCGAAAGTTTTTTGGCACAATGGTTTAGAAAAATGGGTCCTAATTTTGGTCGCTGGTGATTATGCGCTGTTTTATCATTCAGATAATTTAAAGGATTGGGAGCTTAAAAGTGAATTTGGTAAAAACCGAGGTGCTCATGGCGGTGTTTGGGAATGTCCCGATTTATTTAAGTTGCCGGTTGAAAATGGTGAAACCGAAAAGTGGGTGTTATTAATTAGTATCAATCCTGGTGGACCTCACGGTGGAAGTGCTACGCAGTACTTTGTTGGTGATTTTGACGGAACCACATTTACAACGGATCAAAAAGATATCAAATGGTTAGACTTAGGAGCCGATAACTATGCTGGAATCACATTCAATAATGCACCAACAGACGATCGATTGTTTATTGGATGGATGAGTAATTGGTTGTATGCACAAAAGGTGCCGACGAAAACCTGGCGAAGTGCCATGACCTTACCAAGAACGTTAAAATTATTTACTGATAATAACGACTATTATCTAAAAAACTACCCAATAGAAGCCTTTGATGATCAGCACTATAATTCGAAAACTATGGCAGCTATCAATTTAGAGGCGCCTGTAACGATTGAGAATTCTAATTTTAATGCAAGTGATATTCGTTTTATGATGAATCTTTCCGAGCATTTAAGATTGGAATTTTCTAACGCTAATAATGATACTTTAGTATTTCAATTGAGTCCAAAAACTTCAGAAATTATAGTCAATAGAGAACAGTCTGGACAAGTTGATTTTGAACCAAATTTCGCAAACAATATCCAGCCACAGTTTTATCAGCCTCAAAATCGAATGGTTGAGGTACGATTAATTATGGATGCAGCGTCTCTAGAAATTTTTATCGATAAGGGGAAATATGCTATTACAAACACGATGTTTCCTTCGGAACCTTATACCAGTTTAACCATCGAATCGGAGGATGGTAACACGCTTGAAAACTTAACGATTACTGACGTAAAATCCATCTGGAATAATGAGAAATAAAATATTTATTTGGTCTATCACAGTAGCTTTGGCTGGCTTTCTATTCGGCTTCGATACGGTTGTCATCTCTGGCGCTAATAAACCGCTTCAAGACTTATGGAATTTATCACCTATCAATCACGGGACCTTTATCATGTCTATGGCATTATGGGGAACTGTTTTGGGCTCTTTACTAGGTGGTATTCCAACCAAAAAGTTGGGTCGGAAAACGACCTTATTCTGGATAGGTATTTTGTTTTTTGTCTCTGCAATTGGGAGTGCCTTGGTAAGTGATCCATACTTATTTTCGTTTTTTCGATTTATAGGTGGCGTTGGCGTTGGCGTGAGTTCCGTTGCTGCGCCTATTTATATTTCTGAAATTACCTCACCAGAAAGTCGCGGTCGCTTAGGTGCCTTGTATCAGTTTTGCTTGGTTTTTGGAATTTTGATGGCTTTTGTAAGTAATTGGGCACTCAAAGGTGTTGGAGGTGAGAATGATTGGCGTTGGATGTTAGGTGTTGAAGCTATACCTGCATTTTTATATACGATTATGGTCCTAAAAGTTCCAAAAAGCCCTAGGTGGTTGGTTTTGCAGAAGGGTGATGATGATAAGGCCTTACCTATACTTAACGTGATCTATGAAAAAATTGAACTTGCCAAAGCGAAATTAGCTGAAATTAAAGCAGATGCCGCCTTACCTAGTAGCAGTGACAATTTGTTTAATAAAAAGTACAAGCGCGTACTTTGGTTAGGATTTCTAATAGCCTTTTTTAATCAATTATCCGGAATTAATTTTGTGCTCTATTATGCGCCTGAGATTTTAGAACAAGCAGGATTAGGTGGTGAAGATTCCCTGTTTAATTCCATCGCGATTGGCATCGTCAATCTATTGTTTACGCTTGTTGGCGTAAGGCTTATAGATAAACTGGGTCGACGTCAATTAATTATCATTGGGTCTATTGGTTATATTTTTAGTTTATTGATGGTTGGCTTATGCTTCCAGATGGATTTGAGTCCAACATTGCTCTTAATTTTTATCTGTCTTTTTGTGGCGTCACATGCCATCGGTCAAGGTGCCGTGATTTGGGTCTTTATATCGGAAATTTTCCCAAATCGTGTACGCTCTTACGGTCAGAGTTGGGGCACAGGAACTCATTGGGTCTTTGCGGCCATTATTACTTTGGTAACGCCTTATTTTATTGATAGTGATGAAGGTGTCTTTAGAGATAATCTCCAAGTCATCTATTATTTCTTCGCAGGAATGATGGTGCTTCAATTATTATGGGCCATATTTAAAATGCCTGAAACGAAAGGTGTTTCTCTGGAAGATTTGGAAAAAGAATTGATAGACAACGAATAGAATGACACCTAAAGTAATATGTTATGGCGAAATCCTTTGGGACGTTTTTCCTACCCATACCGTCATTGGAGGCGCTCCTTTGAATGTCGCATTGCGCATTCAGTCGTTTGGCATTCCAACGGCTGTAATAAGTCGTCTTGGCAAGGATGACCTTGGAAATAAAGCTTTGGCATTTATCGTAAAACGGCAATTGAATGCTGATTTGATTCAATTTGATGAGAATCTTGAGACAGGATATGTCAAAGTTATATTGGATGACAGTGGTGCGGCATCTTATGAAATTCATAAACCAGTGGCTTGGGATATGATTCAGTTAACTAACGACAATAAAAACGCCGTGAGCGCAGCTGATGTATTTGTCTTTGGAAGTTTAGCTTGTAGAAGTGAGATATCTAAAAAGACCTTACTGCAGTTGCTTCATCTTTCTAATCACGCTGTTTTTGACGTGAATTTACGTCCCCCAGATTACGACTTATCATTTATTGTGGAGGTAATATCGCAATCACATACCATCAAATTGAATGACGACGAACTTGATGAAATCGCTGATTTTCTAGGTTTCCAAGATCAAACTATGGAAACACAAATTCAATTATTAGCACAACAGACTCAAACGACTACCATTTGCGTAACGAAGGGAGGTGCTGGTGCACTATTATTTTTTAAAGGGAAATTTTACAATAACAATGGTTATCAAGTGACAGTAGAAGATACAGTAGGCGCAGGCGATTCGTTTTTAGCAGCTTTAATTTTTAAGCTATTCATTAAAGCGTTGAAGCCACAAGAATCCTTAGATTTTGCGTGTCAAGTTGGTGCTTTAGTAGCTTCTAAGAAAGGTGCAACGACTCAATTAACAGAAGAGGATTTCAAAAAGCTTATCAGTTAACAGAATTCAAGGTTACGGTTCCTGCTTTTAAACCTTCACCAGTGACCAGCAACTCTATAGGACCCGATGCTCTTGTTGATTGCACTAAAACCACCAGTTTTCCACTAAATAGTTTCATAGTGGGTTGGTGAAATAATTCAAGTGAGGTGGCATCGCCATTACAAGCAGCCCTAAATGAACCACTGCCGCTCACTTTGAATTGTAGTTGGTTGGTTGCTGTCGGACAAGGAATTCCATTTTTATCCACCACCGAAACAGTGACAAATGAGAGGTCTTCACCATTGGCTTCAAGTGTTGTAACGTCAGGTTCTAAAACAATCTGATGTGGTTTACCAGCTGTTTTTATGTCTTTTTCTGCAACAGGATTTCCATGGGTGTCGAGTGCCACAACTTTCAACGTGCCTGGCTGATATTTCACATCCATCCACATCAAACGGTAGCGATGTTGTTTCGTACCTTCTTTATGTTTCTTTTGTATGCCTAGACTTTTTCCATTTAGGAATAATTCAGCACTATCATAACTCGTATAAACGAATACAGGAGTTATTTGCCCTTCACGACCTTCCCAATTCCAATGAGGCAATAGGTGTAATGTTTCATCATTGGTATTCCATTTACTCCGATATAAGTAAAATCGGTCTTTTGGTAAACCAGCTAAGTCGCTAATTCCAAAATAGGAGCTACGCGATGGCCAAGCCTCATCATAAGGTGTGGGTTCACCCAAGTAGTCAAAACCTGTCCATACAAATTCACCAATAACCCATGGTTTGTCGTCTTGCATGACAAAATCATCTTCAGGTAAATTAGACCAACTACAATATTCTAAATCGTAGGATGACGATTGAAAATCCTTATAAGTTTTCATACTGCCAATTTCTACGGGGAACTTATAAATTCCTCTAGAACTAACTGTGGAGGCTGTTTCTGATCCTAAAATAAATCCTTGAGGAAAGGTTTCATAAGCTTCTTCATATAGATGGACCCGATAATTTAATCCTGGAACATCCATAAGCGCACCAAAACCTGATGCCATAACAGCTTTTACCTGATCCATTCCAACCGTAACTGGACGTGTTGGATCTTCTCGATGGAAGATGTCTTGTAACCATTTAGCGCGTTTCACGCCGTCACTTCCCCATTGATCCGGTACTTCATTGCCAGAACTCCACATCACAATAGATGGATGATTTCTGGTAGCCCTTACCAAATTAACGACATCTTTTTCAGCGTAATCCTCAAAAAAGCGATTGTAGCCATTTTTTACTTTAGGTTTTGCCCATTCATCAAAACTTTCAGCTATAAACATAAAACCCATTTCATCGCATAGTTCTAATTGTTCAATAGAAGGCATATTATGCGCACTTCTGATAGCGTCACACCCCATGTCTTTTAAGATTCGTAATTGCCGCCTAAGTGCCGATTTATTAACGGCTGTTCCTAAGGGACCTAAATCGTGATGCAAACAAACACCTTTGAATTTTCTAACGTTTCCATTGAGACTAAAGCCTTTGTTCGGTTCAAATTTGATATCTCGAATACCAAAACGTTTAGTCACTTCATCCTTTAGGATATTTCCGTCATACAAGCGCGAAACAAGCGTATATTGATAGGGTGTTTCAGGGCTCCAAAGCTTAGGAAACTTCACTGGAATATTTTGTTCAAACTGATGCGCAAATAGGGTCTGAGTTTCGTTCGTGCCAATTATATTTCCATTAGCATCATAAATTTCAGATACCAATCGCAAATCATCACCTGAGACCTTAGTTTTAATATTGACTTGAGCAACTTCAGAGGTGATAATAGGTGTAGTAATAAAAGTGCCCCATTGGTCAATACTGTGTTTATTTTTGGTTATTACTTGAACTTTTCTATACAAACCAGCACCAGGATACCATCGGGATGATAGACCGACGTTGGTAAGTTTTACTGCAAGCGTATTCGTGTCTATATGGTTGATATATTTTGTGATATCGAAATAAAAATAGCTGTAGCCATATTTCCATTCGCCTACTTTTTTACCATTGATATAAACTTCCGGCTCACTCATAGCACCTTCAAAGACGATTAAGGCCTTTTGATTTTCATCAAAATTAGGTAACGTAAAGTGTGTGCGATACCAACCTTCACCGATATAGGGAAGAGCTCCTGTCCGTCCTGTTTTCTCAGTAGCCTGAACTTCTCCGTTCTGTTCAATAGCAATGGTTTGTTTATCGATCTCTTTATTAAAGGGACCATAAATAGCCCAATCATGTGGTACAGTAACGGTTTGCCAATGAGAATCGTCAAAAGATTCTGAGGACGCATTTGGGTGTGTGCCTTGACTAAATTTCCAGTTTCTATCAAGTGTTAAAACAGCTCTTGATTGTCCGAGCATAGTCGTCTGATAAATCATTGAAAAAACAAGAAGTAATACAAATTTACATGTCATGGTTGTCTTAATTTAAAAGCCCATCAGATGGCTCAGTATGGTTAAAGGTTGTTGAAACAAGCACTAAATTAATAAAACTATTTCATAAACCATACCAGTACCAACCAGTTTATTTTTATATTTGCTTTATGGGAATCATCAGTGTGAAGCAAGATTTAGGTATTCCTAAATACAAGCAAATTATACAATCGGTAGAGGATGGATTAAAAGATGGACGACTTAAAAAAGGAGATAAGTTGCCGTCGGTTAATAGCATTAAAAATCAATTTTCACTGTCTCGAGATACAATATTTATGGCATTTGGAGAGTTGAAAAACAGAGGCATTATTGAGTCGGTTGCAGGGAAAGGCTATTACATAAAGAGTGAAGATGTAAAGATTACACAAAAGGTCTTTCTACTTTTTGATGAGTTGAATGCGTTTAAAGACGTTCTATACAATTCATTTTTAACTTTTTTAGAACCGACAGTTCAAGTAGACATTTTTTTTCATCACTTTAATCGACAAGTGTTTGAAAAACATATTAATGACAATGCTGGTAATTACCATTATTATGTCATAATGCCAGCGAATTTGGAGAAAACGAATCAAGTGATTAAGGTTTTACCGACTGACAAAACCTATATTTTAGATCAAACACATCCAGAGTTAAGTGCGTATTCTTCCATTTATCAAAACTTTGAAACGGATATTTTTAACAGTTTGATAAAGGCATCACCCTTATTGAAAAAATATCAAACCATCATATTACTTTTTCCTAATAAAAAGCAACCCATGGGAATGCTAAAAGGGTTTGAGAAGTTTAAAAAAGCCACAAATATGTCATGTGACGTTATTGATTCTCTTCAAGAACGCCGATTTGGAAAAGGGGAGGTTTATCTCATTTTAGACGATAGTGATTTAATTTATTTTATCAAGTCCATGAAAGACCAACAATTAGTTTTAGGTGAGGATATTGGTGTCATCTCTTACAACGAAACTTTGCTAAAGGAAGTTGTGGAAGGTGGTATAACTACGATTTCAACAGACTTTAAAGCTATGGGAAAACGATTAGCACAAATGATTACCAATAACGAACAAGGTCATATAGAAAACCCTCATGACTTAATCCTAAGAAATTCACTTTAAAATGAATCAAGATTTAGTATATAAAGTCAAACAGGAATTCGGGTCTCAATTTGGATCTCAGTGTTTGCTTATTAATTCACCTGGTCGCATTAATTTGATAGGTGAGCACACGGATTATAACTTAGGGTTTGTCTTTCCAGCGGCTATAGATAAAGGGATTATTTGCGCCATGAATCATAGTAATTCCTCCAAATGTACAATCAGTGCTTTAGATATGAATGAGGTATTTGAATTGGAGTTGGATCGATTAACTATAGGTCAACATGGCCATTGGATCAATTATATTATTGGTGTTGTTTCTGAAATTCAAAAAAAAGGATGGCAAATAAAGCCCTTCAACATGGTCTTTAGTGGCGATATTCCAAAAGGAGCTGGACTTTCATCCTCAGCGGCTTTAGAAAACAGTATTGTATTTGGTTTGAATGAACTCAATTCACTCCGGCTTTCCAAAATGGAAATGATTCATATTTCGCAAAAGGCAGAACACAATTATGTTGGTGTAAAATGTGGAATTATGGATCAATATGCCAGTATGTTTGGTGAGGAAGATAGCGCACTCATGATTGATTGTGCCTCTTTAAAAGCCAAGATTGTTAAAATTGCAATTCAAGATTATGACATCGTATTGGTCAACTCTAATGTGAGTCATAGCCTCGTAGACGCAGCCTATAATGATCGACGAAAGGTTTGTGAAAAAGTAGCTAACTTACTCAATGTTGAGGCCTTACGATTTGCCAATGCGAGCAACTTATTAAAATTAAAATCTAAAATTTCCGAAGAAGATTACCAAAAGGCGCTTTACATAATTGAGGAAAATCAACGTGTAATTGACGCTTATAAATGTTTGGATCAAGGTGACATTTTAGGTTTTGGTACCTTATTATTTGAAGCTCACAAAGGTGCGAGTGAACAATTCTGCATAAGTTGCCCTGAATTAGATTATCTGGTAGCTTTCTCAAAAGCTCATCCTTATGTCATTGGGGCAAGAATGATGGGTGGTGGATTTGGAGGCTGCACTATTAATTTAGTTGCTAAAGACAGGGTAACTGATTTTATAATTGCTATTTCGGAAGCATATCATCTGGAATTCAATAAACCTTGTACAACCTATAAAGTACAACTATCTCAAGGAACACATTTAATAAACTGATATGGATACACAATTGCAAGATTTTTCACATAAGCGTTTTAACCCACTTACAGGCGAATGGGTCTTAGTTTCCCCACATCGTGCTAAGAGAACGTGGAAA
>JAAEZI010000029.1 GCA_018222915.1 Algicola sp.
TAGAGCGAAAGACGGGATTTGAACCCGCGACCCTCACCTTGGCAAGGTGATGCTCTACCCCTGAGCTACTTTCGCATTATAGCAATTTTTGTGACAAACTTTGTTACAATTGCGAGGGCAAATTTAAGACTTTTCTAAGAAAAGCAAAGCCTTTTTGAGAAAAAAAATATTTTTTTTATGCGCGCTTCTTTTTCAACAACATACGCTTGATTTCATTAAGTTTCATCAAGGCTTCAACAGGTGTTAATGTATCAATATCAATGTTGACGATCTCTTCCTTGATCTGCTCTAATAACGGATCGTCCAAATTAAAGAAACTCAATTGCATCTCATTCTCAAGTGTCTTTACCTTATCGGTCAGCTCTTCACTCGAATGCGATTTCTCTAATTGCTTCAAAATTTTATTAGCCCGATGAATCACTTGCTGTGGCATTCCTGCCATTTTTGCCACATGAATACCAAAGCTGTGTTCACTTCCTCCTTCAACGAGCTTTCTCAAGAATAGCACATTGTCTTTCAACTCCTTAACAGACACATTAAAATTCTTGATTCTTTCAAATGTTGCTGACATTTCATTGAGTTCATGGTAATGTGTTGCAAAAAGTGTTTTGGCTTTACTCGGGTGTTCATGCAAATATTCACTAATAGCCCAAGCAATGGAAATCCCATCATAAGTACTCGTACCTCGACCAATTTCGTCTAATAAAACCAAACTTCTTTCAGAAATATTATTCAAGATGGAAGCCGTTTCATTCATCTCAACCATAAAGGTGGATTCACCCATGGAAATATTATCACTAGCACCAACCCTCGTGAAAATTTTATCTATTAAACCAATTTCAACACTTTCAGCAGGTACAAAACTTCCCATTTGCGCTAAAAGCACGATCAAGGCTGTTTGACGTAATATCGCCGATTTACCAGACATATTAGGTCCTGTAATCATAATGATTTGTTGCTGTTCTCTGTCTAAATAAACATCATTGGCTATATAAGGTTCGCCATGCGGTAATTGCTTTTCAATGACAGGATGCCTCCCATTTTTAATATTGAGCGAAAACCCTTCGGTTATCGAAGGTCTAGAATAATTGTTCTCTGTCGCTAATTTTGCAAATCCACACAAACAATCCAATTGGGCTATCAATGCTGCATTCTTCTGAACAGGTTTTATGAATTGTCCAATCCAATTTACCAATTCTGCGAATAGTTGCTGTTCAATAAGTAAGATACGCTCTTCTGCTCCCAATATCTTCGTCTCATACGTTTTGAGTTCTTCTGTAATATAGCGCTCAGCACTAACCAAGGTCTGTTTGCGAATCCAATCTTCAGGCACCTTATCCTTATGCGTGTGTCTCACTTCAATATAATACCCGAAAACATTATTGGAAGCAATCTTTAGAGAGGTAATACCTGTACGCTGACTCTCTCGCTCTAACATTTGATCCAAATAATCCTTTCCAGATGCCGACAGCTCTCGAAGCTCTTTTAGTTCCGAAGAGAAATCTGATGAAATGGTTTGACCTTTTAAAATATTGACCGGAGCCTCTTCATTTAAAGTTGCTTTAATGCGCTCACGAAGCGCTTCACAAGCATCCAATTGATTTCCCAAGTCCTGCAATGCTTTATGATCTATTTGACTAATTAATGCTTTGATGGGTACTATGGCTTCCAAGGCGTTTTTCAATTGAATGACCTCACGAGGTGTGATTTTAGCAGTGGCCACTTTTGAAATTAAGCGTTCAATATCACCTATTTGATTTAACTGATGCTGCACTTTCCCGAGAAGAACGGCATCATCTTTTAAAAAAGCTACCACATCGTGCCGCTCTTTTATCTTCTCCAGATTTACTAAAGGTAATGCCAACCATCGTTTGAGAAGTCGGCCTCCCATTGGAGAAATAGTTTTATCAATGACCTCAATTAAAGTCACCGCGTTTTGGTTGGTAGAATGGTATAGTTCTAGATTCTTAATAGTGAATCGATCCATCCAAACATGAGCGCCTTTTGACAAGCGCTGAATGCTTGTAATATGCTCTAATTTATGGTGCTGTGTTTCACTCAAATAATGCAAAACAGCACCTGAAGCCACAATCCCTTCATATAAATCATCAACTCCAAAACCTTTAAGAGACGCAATTTTAAAATGTTTTCGCAACGTCTCATTGGCGTAATCATCCTGAAATACCCAATCCTCCAAAAAGAAAGCATGAAAATCGTCGCCGAAAGCATCTGCGTACTTTTTTCGATTCGGTTTGGATACAAGGACTTCACTAGGTCTGAAATTCTGAAGTAATTTATCAACATACTCAGGATTGCCTTGAGACATGAGAAACTCACCTGTTGACACATCTAAAAAAGACACTCCAACAGCGTTGATTCCAAAATAAACAGCCGCCAGAAAATTATTGGTTTTGGAATGCAGTATATCATCATTTAAAGCAACTCCAGGTGTCACCAATTCTGTAACACCACGTTTAACAATAGTCTTGGTTTGTTTAGGATCTTCCAATTGATCACAAATAGCCACACGCTCTCCAGCCTTCACCAATTTAGGTAAATAGGTATTCAAAGAATGGTGTGGGAAACCAGCCAATTCCGTTTCCGTTTCACTCCCAGCCCCTCTTTTTGTCAATATTATATCGAGAATTTTAGACGCTCTTACCGCATCTTCTCCAAAAGTCTCATAGAAATCACCCACTCTAAACAATAACATAGCATCCGGATATTTCGCCTTGATGGTATTATACTGTTTCATTAATGGTGTTTCCTTTTTTGCTTTTTTAGCCAATGGTATTCTCTTTTAAAGTGTATTTTTGTTGAAATTGTAAGACTGCTAAAGTACTTATAATTTGAAGGTTTCTAAAACCGAAACCTTATAAGTTATCTACAAATAGCATAAGATTTTAACATGCGAAAACTCAAAAACAGCGAACTCGATAGATTGGACGTAGAGGCGTTCAAACAAGCTAAAAAGACACCTATCATTATCGTGTTAGATAACATCAGGAGCTTGAATAATATTGGGTCTGTCTTTCGAACCAGTGATGCTTTTTTAATTGAAAAAATATATTTATGTGGTATTACCGCAACGCCTCCACATAACGATATTAGAAAAACAGCTTTAGGTAGTACAGAGGCCGTAGATTGGTCTTATGCTGAACATACACTTGAGGTCGTTGAACAATTAAAGTCTGAAAATATAAAAGTTGTCGCTATAGAACAAGCTGAGCGTGCTACAATGCTCTATGACTTTTACCCAGAAGATGGTCAAACTTATGCCTTGGTTTTTGGAAATGAAGTCAAAGGAGTTGCTCAAGATGTGGTGAATGCGAGCGATATGGTGATTGAAATTCCTCAATTTGGCACCAAACACTCTTTAAACATCTCGGTGAGTTGTGGCGTTGTAGTTTGGGATTTATTTTCTAAAATCACAAAACCGATAAATCCTTGAATAAACGCAATAAAAGTCCGTGGCCAACTATAAAGGTCATGGAACAAATTTATGACGAACACCTTTGGGGTGGGACTGATTTTGATTTTTACTCTGGTGAAGGGTCCCATGATCCAAAAATTGTAAATCCGTATTTAGAGGCAGTTAGCTCTTTTTTAGAATCTCACAACAAGTCTTTGGTGGTCTGTGATTTAGGATGTGGTGATTTTAATATTGGAAAACAACTCCTGAAATATTCCAAATGCTATATCGGGATTGATATTGTTGAGAAACTCATCGAAAGAAATAAAACTCGGTATCAAGAGGGACACCTTCAATTTGATTGCATGGATATAGTCAAAGACGAACTTCCTAAGGCAGATTGCGCCATTTTAAGACAAGTGCTTCAGCATTTATCGAATAAAGAGATTGAAACCCTTTCGAAGAAACTATCAATTTATAAATATCTCATATTAACTGAACATATACCGATAGGTCATTTTATTCCGAATAGCGATATGATAACTGGTCAAGGCAACAGGCTCAAATACAAAAGTGGTGTTGATTTGCTCCAAGCACCATTTCATCTCAAGATAAAAAGCCAACAGGTCTTGTGTACATCAAAAATAAGTGAAAAAGAAGGTCAAATCGTAAGCATTTTGTACGAATTGTGACATTTACTTCATAACCTATGTAGTGTATTAAGCATCAATAGACTCATTGGTTAATCTCTCCGAGTAACCAAACATAATCACTTCTATTATTCACAAAGTCCTTGTTGGAAACATCAATGATTTTTACATTCAATTCGGTTTGGTTTTTTAAAAATTCCAAATAGCCAGCATTGATTTTTTCCAGATAGGCATCATCAATATTTTGTTCATAATCGCGTCCGCGTTTTTTGATATTCTCTTGCAGTCGTTCGGTATTCTGATAAAGATAGACATATAGTTCTGGCTTAGCGATATCCTTATACATGAGATAAAAAAGCTTTCTGTATAATTTGAATTCATCTTCTGGCAAGGTAATCTTCGAAAAAATTAAAGATTTATAAATGTCATAATCGCTAACAATAAAATCTTTAAAGAGATCCAATTGCGACAAATCATCACTTATTTGCTGATAGCGATCTGCCAAAAAAGACATTTCCAAAGTAAAGGCATAACGTTGTGGCTCTTGATAGAATTTTGGCAGAAATGGATTATCTGCAAAACGCTCCAAAATTAGTTTCGCGTTAAAATCGTTAGACATCTGATGCGCTAAACTTGTTTTTCCAGCTCCGATATTGCCCTCTATAGCGATGTAATTAAATTTGGAAAAATCATATTGTCGTGTCGGATTTTTCAACCAGATATTAATGGCCTCAATCTCGCTGTGGTCGGCACATTCAGATAGTAGATCTGTCATACTTTTCTTCAGAACTGGGTGTTCCAATTTAGGCGCAATATCTTTTAAAGGTTGTAAGACAAATTGCCGATTTTGAATTTCAGGATGTGGAACAACCAGATGTTCATTTTTCAATATGCAGGTGTCGTAAAACAAAATGTCCAAATCAATGATTCTGGATTCGTAAGTGTCGGACTGCCTTTTTTCGCGACCCATTCGCTTTTCGATTTGCTGGAGTTTATCCATAACCTTGTCGGCGGAAAAGGTGGTTTCAAGCGCTAGACAAGTATTCAAGAAGTCGTCGCCATCAAACCCTACGGCTGGTGTATTGTAAACCTTAGCGATATTATGAATGGTGCCTATTTCGGAAAAAATCAAATCAACAGCATCCTGCAGATGCTTAAATCTGTCGCCTTTATTACTGCCTAGAGCGATGTAAACGTGATGGGTTGCATTCATAATGAGATGTCAAAATAATGAAAAGAAAATCACTTTGACGTATATTTACAGTAAGTTTTTATTCACAATTTATGACCTTAAAAGACAAACTTGCCGCACAGCGAATCTACTTATTTTTAGCCGCTCTTTTTATCACGTCTCTCGTAGTATCCAATCTTATTTTTCAGAAGTTTTTTTATTGGTATCCTTTTGATGTTGAAATTTTTGGAGCCAAATTATTTGAAATTTCAGTGGGTATTTTACCTTATCCAATAACGTTTTTAATAACCGATTTAATCAGTGAGATCTACGGCAAAAAGCGTGCTAACCAAGTGGTCATCGCTGGTATTTTTGCTTCTGTATTTTCTTTGCTCATTATATTAGTGTCAAGTCAAGTTCCCGCCACTTCTTGGTCCTATGTGGATGACGAGACCTTCTCATTGGTGTTTGGCAATTCAGCTATTGCTGTGTTTGCGAGTATGATTACCTATCTTTTTGCGCAATTTGTAGACATTCAAATCTATCATTTTTGGAAGCGTTTAACGAAAGGAAAGCACTTATGGCTGAGGAACAATTTTTCCACATGGTTTTCCCAATTTGTGGATACCTTCACCATATTAATATTGCTGTGCACTTTTGGAATAATTCCTTGGGAAAACTTTCAAGGCCTCCTCATTAGTGGATTTCTATTTAAGGTCATTGTTGCCGCCTGCGACACACCTTTACTCTATCTGGGTGTATACCTATTCAAAAAAAGATTTAAACTAAAAGTAAATGAAGAAATAGCACTTATCTAACCAGCAAATCATTCTACCGAATGGGTTAAAATTATATTAAACTTTTGATTTAATTAGTCGTATATTCTATTCTTAACGTATCTAAAGATATAACACAACCTCATGAAGAAAGCATTTAAAATTATCGGGATTACAGTACTCATTATTTTCTTTTTACTTCTGGCCATTCCTTTTGCATTTCAAGGTCAAATTAAAGACATCGTTAAAACCTATATCAATGATAATCTCAATGCCAAAGTTGAATTCAGCGATGTGAGCTTGAGTTTTATAAGAAGCTTTCCGCAAGCACATGTGACTGTCGATGATCTGATTATAACAAATTACAAACCTTTTGAGAATGAAACGTTTGCGACTGCGAAGAACATCGCCTTCACCATGTCTTTGAAAGAATTATTCAAAACTGCCAGTGAGGATCCAATCGTTGTGAATTCCATTAATATCGACGAGGCCTTATTAACGCTGAAAACCGATAAACTTGGCAATAACAATTACGACATTACTAAAACCAAAGAAACCACGAATACAACAGCAGACTCTACTGGAGGTTTTGCCTTTGATATTGAGGATTACAAAATTAATAACAGTGCGTTTACCTATTTGGACGAAGGCTCTAATATTCAAATTTATATTTCAGAACTCAATCATTCTGGTCATGGCACGTTTTCTGAAACCGCTTCGGAATTAGATACTAAAACGACAGCAAATATGAGCATGACCATAGATAGCACTAATTATCTGAATCAAAATCACATCAAGTTAGATGCGCTTCTCGGTATGAACCTGAAAGATCAAAAATACACCTTCCTTGAAAACAAAGGCTACATCAATCAGTTACCTTTGGTTTTTAATGGGTATGTGCAACAGTTGGAAGACGGACAAGATATTGATATCACTTTTCAGAATCCTGAATCATCCTTTAAAGATTTCCTTGCGGTAATTCCAGAAACCTATTCTAAAAATATTGAGGATGTAGAAACCTCTGGTGATTTTAAGGTGAACGGTATCATCAAAGGAAAAGTATCAGAAACAACTATCCCGACGCTCGACATCAATATCGCCTCAAATAATGCGTCGTTCAAATATCCTGATTTACCGAAACGTGTCAGTAATATATCTATCAATGCTGCCGTCAAGAATACGACAGGTAATTCTGACGACACGTTTGTTGATATCCAACAATTGGATTTTAAAATTGATGAAGATATGTTTCGATCCAATGCAACCATTCAAAATTTAACTAAAAACATGCTTGTCAATGCCGATCTTGATGGCACCATTAACCTTGCTAATTTCACAAAAGCCTATCCCATCGATTTTGACAAAGAATTAAGTGGTATTCTGAAAGGGAAACTCAACACGTCATTTGACATGAACGCGATTGAAACGAATGCCTATGGTCGTATAAAAAATAATGGTAGTGTTAGCCTGACTAACTTTGTGTTTTCATCGGAAGACATTGTGAACCCTATCCAAATTAACAAGGCTAATATGACATTCACACCGGGAAATGTGTCCCTCAATAATTTTGACGCTATCACAGGATCTAGTGATTTTAGTGCCAACGGAACCATTAAAAATTTACTGGGTTTTTTATTGAGCGACAAAAACCTTCAAGGAAATTTCAATGTGAACTCGAATAATTTTGTTTTAAGCGATTTTATGGTAGAGGACACCTCTGCTTCGGAAACATCCAATAAAACCACTTCAGCAAATGAATCCTTAAAAATTCCAGATTTCTTGGATTGTACTATCAATGCCAACGCCAAAACTGTTGTGTATGACAATCTAACGCTAAAAGATGTTAATGGCACGCTTATAGTAAAAGACCAAGAAGCTAATCTAAAGAATTTAACATCGAATCTTTTTAATGGTGTTTTAGCACTCACAGGAAAAGTTTCCACTAGAACAGACATACCTACCTTCAATTTGAATTTGGGAGCCGAAGGTTTTGATATTTCTCAATCATTTAGAGACTTAGAGCTTTTGCAGAACTTAGCGCCAATTGCCAAGGCTCTGCAAGGAAAACTGAACACGATGATATCATTACAAGGTACTTTGGATAGTGAATTCACACCTAATTTAAGTACGATTTCTGGAGATGCTTTAGCCGAATTGCTCACAACCAGTATTTCTCAAAATGAAGCATCCATCTTAAGTAAGCTTACTGGTGCTCTTAATTTTATTGATTTTGACAAGATTAATTTAAATGATATCAAAACACAGTTTCAATTTGCCAACGGATTAGTGAAAGTAAAACCGTTTAACTTAAAATATGAAGACATCAACATTGTTGTGTCAGGATCTCATGGTTTCGATAAGACTATGAATTATGAAGCTGTATTTGAGGTGCCTGCCAAATATTTAGGCAGTCAAGTGAATCAATTATTAGGTAAAATAGACGATCCTGAAGTGAATAAAATAACGATTCCTGTGACGGCGAATATCTCTGGAACATATACTAGTCCGCAAGTTCAAACCGATTTAACAAGTGGTGTTTCGAATTTAACGCAGCAATTGATTAAAATAGAGAAAGAAAAATTACTGAATAAAGGAAAAACGGAGATTAAGAATATTCTCGGTGGCATTATGGGAGGCAACAATAACAATACGACGCCTAAAGATTCCACGACGATTAAAACGGATACTACAAAAACCAATACCGTGACGGAAGGGGTCAAAGATATTTTAGGTGGATTACTAAAGAAGAAGAAAAAGGAAAAAGATTCCACAAATAATTAGTGATTTCCACATCAAACGTTAAAAAAAGATTAAAAAACATACTTTTTTCAATCTTTTTCATAAAGAAACAACATTTTATTTGCTTTTCTCAAATTAAAAGTTATGTTGTACTCTTGCAAACTTCTTAAAACACACATTAATATATGAGGCAATTAAAAATTACCAAACAAGTTACCAACCGTGAATCCAAATCCTTAGACAAATACCTACAAGACATCAGTAAGTTACCAATGATCACTGCTGAAGAAGAAGTTGAATTAGCGCAACGGATAAGAGAAGGCGATCAATTGGCTTTGGACAAACTCACAACGGCTAACTTACGTTTCGTGGTTTCTGTTGCTAAACAATACCAAAATCAAGGCTTAACACTTCCAGATTTAATCAATGAAGGTAACGCTGGATTGGTAAAAGCAGCTAAACGCTTTGATGAAACTCGAGGTTTTAAATTTATATCTTACGCTGTTTGGTGGATCAGACAAGCAATTTTACAAGCTTTAGCAGAGCAATCTCGAATAGTTAGATTACCTTTGAACAAAATTGGTTCAATAAATAAAATCAATAAGACGTTCTCATTTTTAGAGCAGAAGCATGAACGCCCACCAAGCGCTCAAGAAATTGCACAAGAATTGGACATGACGGTAACAGAAGTTAAGCAGTCCTTAAAGAATTCTGGTAGACATTTATCAATGGATGCACCTTTAAAAGAAGGTGAAACATCTAGTTTGTATGATGTTGTTAAATCTGGTGAATCACCAAATCCAGACAAGGAGTTAATGCAAGAGTCATTGAATGTTGAAATCAACAGAGCTTTGGATACCTTATCTCAAAAAGAAAGTGACGTGATACGTTTAAATTTCGGATTGAGTAATGAACCGCCAATGACATTAGATGAAATTGGAGCAACTTTTGATTTAACAAGAGAGCGTGTTAGACAAATAAGAGAAAAAGGAATTAAGCGTTTACGTCAAGATTCCAAAAGTAAAATTTTAAAAACGTATTTAGGATAGCCCTAAACCCATAACCACAAGTATTACAATGATAAAAATTTTAGTAAAAGAAGGAGAAAGCATTGAACGTGCTTTAAAGCGTTACAAAAGAAAACACCGTAACGTCAAAACAATGCAAAACATTCGTGAAAACCAATTTTTCACGAAACCATCGGTAAAAAGAAGACGTGAAATCCAGAAAGCTGGTTACATCCAAAACTTGAGAGATCAAGAGGATATATAAGCGTTTTTCACATACATATAAAAGTCATATTTCTTCTGAAATGTGACTTTTTTTTATCGGTAGTTGTCTGTTTCTGACACATTATAATCTTGGTAAAAGTCCTTGAACGTTTTGGTTGTGGTATAGTTATCTGAAAGCACTTTATACACCATGATCAATAAGGCCAATTGCCCTAAACACATCAAAATAAACACAACATTTAAAGAAACATCCACGGCTACAGCAATAATTAACAACACGAGAAGAACAGTCGCTAACCCTACATAAAAGGCAACAGAAATTTTCATGGTTTTCTTCTGAAGTTACAAAAACTATGTGACAAATTCAATCGATGCTAATATTCACCACGAGTCCTTCATTAGCTCTAACATTGAAAACGGTGTTATCTTCAAAAATTAGATACTGTCCTTTGACACCCATCAACTTACCAGTATAAAATTGCTCCTTTTCTATATTTAAACTTTTCGGTTTCTCAGGATACTGCAATACCGGAAATTTAAGATTTGTTTCAGTATTACTGGCAATAAAATAATCTTTGGCCTCTTCAGGAATATAACCTTTCAATCGCTCTCGCCATTCTACCAAATCTTCATCTTCAATATCATTCTTCAACATTTTACGCCAATTGGTTTTATCAGCTACGTGCTCTTTTAAGGCGACTTCAGTGACACCTGCCAAATAGCGATTAGGTACTTCCACAATTTCAATCGCCTCATGAGCGCCTTGATCAATCCATCGTGTGGGAACTTGAGACTTTCGTGTCACACCTACTTTAACGTTACTAGAATTAGCTAAATACACAATATGAGGTTGCAACTGCACCTTCTTTTCATAGTCTAAATCACGATCTTCTTTACCTAAATGAGCGGTACTCAATTCTGGTCTCATAATCCAGTCTGCTGCCTGTGGAATATCGAAAAAGCAATCTCTACAGAAGCCTTGCCTGTATATCGGTTTGTCTAACCCGCAATTTAAGCACTGATATTTTACAAATTCAATCGTGACCGATTTTCCCAATAACTGATTCATATTCAGGAAATCATTTTCCAATATCAAAAAATACTGGATAGGCTCATCTAACTCGGTTTGCATTTTTGTTAAAACACCTTGATAAAACATATGAAAAAAAGTATTATTTTTAAAACTTAAAGATACTATAAAAATGCCGATTCCGTTAGTAAATTCTATTGCTTCATGGTTTTTAAAAAAACGATTTGACCAGATCGAATTGTTTTTAAAATATCCAAATGAAGTACAAAACGAATTACTATTTCACCTCCTTTACACTGCCAAGGATACTGAAATTGGCAAAAGATATGGGTTTGGGACGATTACCAATTATAAAACGTTTTCAGAGCGTGTTCCCATCTCTTCTTACGAAGATTATCAAGACATTATTGAACGCTCAAGAAATGGCGAATCCAATATTTTCTGGCCCAATCCTATTAAGTGGTTTGCAAAATCTAGTGGTACTACCAACGCCAAAAGTAAATTCATTCCTGTAAGTTCAGAATCGCTTGAAGAATGTCATTATGCAGCAAGCAAAGACCTCTTGTGCATGTACCTCAACAATAATGAAGACGCCCAACTCTTTACAGGAAAAAGTCTGAGACTAGGAGGGAGCAAAGAATTGTACAAAGAGAATGGTACGGTATTCGGTGATTTGTCCGCCATCCTTATTGATAATATGCCATTCTGGGCAGAATTCAGTAGTACACCAAGTAGTAAAGTCTCTTTAATGAGTGATTGGGAACAAAAAATGCAAGCCATTGTTGATGAAACCAGAAATGAAAATGTGACGAGTTTGGCTGGTGTTCCGTCATGGATGCTCGTACTCCTTAACAATGTCTTAGACAGTACTGGAGCAGATAGCTTATTTGATGTTTGGCCTAATTTAGAAGTTTATTTTCATGGAGGTGTGAGTTTTGTACCATATGAAGATCAGTACAAAGCTATTCTACCAAAATCCAACTTCAAATATTACGAAATTTACAATGCTTCGGAAGGGTTTTTCGCCATTCAGGATCAAAATAACAGTAGCGAATTATTACTCATGTTAGACTATGGGATTTTTTATGAATTCATCCCAATGGATGTCTATGGTAATCCCAATCAAAATGTCATCCCTTTGAGCGAGGTTGAAGTTGGTAAAAATTACGCCGTCATCATTACGACTAACGCAGGACTTTGGCGTTACAAAATAGGCGACACCGTTCGTTTCACTTCAATTGATCCCTATCGAATTAAAGTATCTGGCCGAACCAAACATCATATCAATGCCTTTGGTGAAGAGTTGATTATTGAAAATGCAGAAGCCGCACTCAAGGAAGTATGTTTTTCTACTAACGCGGAAATTGTCGATTATACAGCCGCTCCTATTTTTATGAATGGCAAAGCGAAAGGCTCTCATGAATGGCTCATCGAATTTAAAAAAGCTCCTGACAATATCGAACAATTTAATCAATTGTTGGATTCAGCCTTACAATCCTTGAATTCAGATTACGAAGCGAAGCGACTCAATAATATGACTTTAAATATGCCAAAAATACATGTGGCACGTGAGCGATTATTCTATGATTGGTTAAAAAAATGCAATAAATTAGGTGGACAACATAAAATTCCGAGGCTATCGAACAGTCGAGAATATATGGACGAGTTACTCGACTTGAACAAAGCGACTTAATATCAGTCTTTTATCGATAAAATTCGCAAGACTTCCTTATTAGTCGAATTAAAAGCCTCTTTCATCTAAAATAAGCCATAATATCATCAATTTAGGGTTCTAGATAATAACTTTAAGCTAATTAATCCCAAAATCCCTCACAATGAAAATGCCTATCCCTACGGTATTTACCTTGCTATTTGGCATGGTATTCCTCTTACCAGCATTTACAAGTAGTCATTTAATCAACTCTGTTGAAAATCGCGATAGCCTCAACAAAAGTGGCCTCGAATTCTATGTGTACTCCTCTAATATTAATACCAAATATTCTGAGCTTCCTTCAGCAATTTTTAAAGACAAGCTCATCCTAGTTTCCTCCAAAAAAATTGGCGGCCTAGGCAATGGTATTGATACACATACCAATGAGCCTTTTACCGAACTCTTTTGTTTGGATCTTGACGAGTATGGCACTGCTAAAAATCCGTTATTGTTTTCAAGAATCATCAATACGAGAAACAATGAAGGCCATGTTGCCTTTTCGCCGGATGAAACCACTATTTACTTTACGAGAAGTCTGCGAGAAAACTCGCAAAATTATCAACTCTATAAAGCGGAACTCGAGCCTAAATCGGACGGTAATTGGATGAATGAAGAACAGCTATTAGTAAGTGATATTGATTATTCTATCGAAAACCCTCACATGTCCGCAGATGGCAAACATCTTTATTTTGCTTCCAATATGCCCGGAACTTTTGGTGGTTTTGACCTCTATGTTGCCGACGTGTCTCAAGATGGTTCATTGCACAATGTCACAAATCTCGGACCTAAAGTAAATACCAAGTATGATGATGAATGTCCTTATGTTTCTAAAGATGGTAAGAAATTATTCTTCTCATCTCAAGGTCATAAGGCGATAGGCGGATTTGACATTTTTGTCAGTTCAATTTCCAACAAACAATATGATACACCTCGCAATTTAGGTAGTGAAATCAACTCAAAATTTGACGAAGTTTCATTCCTTTTTACGGATAGCAATAAAGGTTTTTTCTCTTCTAATAAAAGTAATAATGGCGGAAGCTTTGACATGTATCGATTTAAAGCCAATGTTATTTACCAACAATTACAAGGCATTGTTGTAAATGAAGATAACCAACCATTACCAAACACTGTAGTGCTTTTATTAAATGAGCAAGGTGAAGAAATTGCAAGACAAACGACTGGTATTGATGCTCACTATAGCTTTAAAGTTAGAGCTTATGAAAATTATGCTATCAAAGCTTTAAGGAAAGGCTTCAAAAATTTCGAATCTCATTTTTCGTCTCACAAAACAGATGTCATTATATATAAAGAAGTTTTAAAACTATCCCCAAAGGTATCAACGATTACGAATGAATAATCCTACAAAGTTTGAAAAACCCGATGAATGACACGGCTTCACTCCAGACAACGAATATATGTTGGTGTTTGTCCAAAAGTGATTCATCGCACTTTTTATCTCGATGTAATCACTCTATATTTACGAAGTCTTTAAAGATGTACAAGCATGAATTAAGACAAAAAAAGAGACTAAAATTATTCAAGATATTGTTTAGCAATATTAGTTTTTAAATCCAATAAAAAAACCACTCTCGGGAAAGAGTGGTTTCTTTTTTTTAAGTGTATCCAGACTTATTTAAGATACTGCTTTCAACTTTTTCAAGGTGGTTTTCGTCAACTTGTTTTCAGCATAAGACTTGGTAACATTCAACTTATTCTCACCCGAACTCGGCATTTCAAACATCGCATCGGTAAGGATTTCTTCACAAAGTGAACGCAGTCCTCTGGCACCTAATTTATATTCTATCGCCTTTTCAACAATATAGTCTAAGGCACCATTAGTAATGGTAAATTCAATTTCATCCATATCAAACAGTTTCTTGTACTGCTTGATAATTGCATTTTTAGGCTCTGTTAAAATAGCCCTTAAGGTATTCGCATCTAACGGATCCATATACGTCAACACTGGCAAACGCCCAATAATCTCAGGAATCAAGCCAAAATCTTTTAAATCCTTTGGAATAATATATTGTAACATATTGTCCTTGTCTACAATCTCATCGTCATGCGAAGATTTATAGCCAATGGCAGCCATATTCAAACGTTTTGAAATCACACGTTCGATACCATCAAAAGCACCTCCTGCAATAAAAAGAATATGCTCGGTATTGACCTCAATAAATTTTTGATCTGGATGTTTCCGACCACCTTTAGGCGGCACATTAACAACAGTCCCTTCTAGTAATTTTAGCAAGGCTTGCTGAACACCTTCTCCTGAGACATCTCTTGTAATTGAAGGGTTATCACTCTTACGAGCAATTTTATCAATTTCGTCAATAAAGACAATCCCTTTCTCGGCCTTCTCTAGATTATAATCTGCCGCTTGCAGTAAACGTGTTAAGATACTTTCCACATCTTCACCAACATATCCAGCCTCTGTAAGTACTGTTGCATCAACAATGGCCAAAGGCACATTGAGCATTCTAGCTACTGTTTTTGCCATCAAGGTCTTACCTGTTCCTGTTTGACCTACCATCACAATATTGGATTTTTGAATCTCAATATCATCATCTGTAGGAGGCTGTAGCAAACGTTTATAATGGTTGTAAACAGCCACTGACATGACTTTTTTGGTATACTCCTGACCTATAATATATTCGTCAAGAAACGCTTTGATCTGCTGTGGCTTCTTCAGCATTAACTCTGAAGACAACTCCGCATTATCAGTTTGCTTTGATTCTTCCAGAACGATACCATGTGCTTGCTCTATGCAACGATCACATATGTGCGCATCCAGTCCTGCTATTAATAAATTAGTTTCAGGCTTTTTCCTTCCACAAAATGAACATTCTAATTCTTCCTTTGCCATAACTTTTTAATTCCTGATCTTTTCTAAAAAATGACCAGTTGTTTTCATTTAACCTTTAGATAGCACTTCGTCTATCATTCCGTATTCCTTCGCTTTTTCAGCTTTCATCCAGTAATCACGATCACTGTCCTCATAAACTTTGTCGTAATCCTGTCCAGAATGCTTACTAATAATTTTATACAATTCTTCTTTTAGCGTTAATATTTCTCGTGCGGTAATTTCAATATCACTAGCTTGACCTTGTGCACCACCCATTGGCTGATGAATCATGACACGCGAATGGTTTAAGCCACTACGCTTCCCCTTTTCTCCTGCACAAAGCAACACAGCTCCCATTGAAGCAGCCATACCTGTACAAATGGTAGCTACATCCGGCTTGATGAGTTGCATGGTATCATAGATACCAAGACCAGCGTAAACACTTCCTCCTGGCGAATTGATATATATTTGGATATCTTTTGAAGCATCAGCACTTTCCAAAAATAATAATTGGGCTTGAATGATGTTAGCCACTTGATCGTTGATTCCCATACCCAAGAAAATGATACGGTCCATCATTAAACGTGAAAACACATCCATTGCTACTGCATTCATTTGACGCTCTTCAATAATATTTGGTGTCAATGCGGTTGGATACATGCTACTGATGATCTTATTGTAATATGTACTACTGATCCCTTGATCTTTTATTGCGAATTTTTCAAATTCTTTTCCGTAATCCATAGATTTTTTCTTAAATCAATTATTGTGAAACAAAAAGCGTAAGACTGAAAAGTCTTACGCTCAAATATACTAATTTATAATGTATTTGCTTAGCTGTAAAACTCTTTTACAAAATCATCGTAAGTTATTTCCTTTGTCTTTAAATTGGCTTCGGTTTTGTAAAGATTTAACAATTTAGAACTCATTAATTGTTCAGATAATCGTTTCACCTCTTCCTTATTAGAAAGAATTCTTGCAGCGATTCCTTCTAATTCTTCATCACTAGGATCCATTTGACCAAATTGTGCCATTTGAGATTTTATCATCTCTTTAGAATGAGCTTTCAAATCTTCGAATTGTACTTGAAGATCATACTTTTCAATTAATTTACCTTCAATTAATTGGTAACGCATGCTCTTTTCAGATTTTTCGTACTCCTCTTTAGCCTGATCTGCATCCATTTCTGACTCACCTGCTGTTTGCATCCACTTTTGAAGAAATTCTGCAGGAAGATCAAACTTGGTGTTTTCCACTAAATATTCGGTCACATCATTTAATAATTTTTGATCGCCTTGCTGAGCAAATTGTTTTTCAGAATCAACTTTGATTTTCTCCTTCAATTCTGTTACTGAAGTCACTACACCTTTTCCGAAAAGCTTATCAAACAACTCTTGATCCAAATCGGCCAACTCTCTTGAATTGATTTCATTGATTGTGAAAGTAACTTCCTCATTGAAACCGTGAGCATCATCATGAGATAATTTCAAAAAGGTCATTAAATCGTGATCATCATTAAATAATCCTTTTGTTTTTAAAGTTATGACGTCCCCTACTTTGGCTCCTATAAATTTCTTCTCAGTTGCCTTCCCTTTAAACTTATCTAAGGTAATGGTTGCCGAATTATCGATACCT
This sequence comes from Algicola sp., assembly GCA_018222915.1. GTDB lineage: Bacteria > Bacteroidota > Bacteroidia > Flavobacteriales > Flavobacteriaceae > Psychroserpens. The sequence goes on from JAAEZI010000029.1 coordinate 17,202, forward strand.
TTTTCTTCATTTTTAAAGACCCCTGTAATTTCAGAATCCTTAGCTACTTCAGTTTCCGAAACGATTTTTCCATACTGCTTTCTGATATGTTCGATTTGATTATCCAACATTTTCTCATCGGCAATGATATTATAATGTGTGATAGGCTTTTTACTTTTTAGATTGACCTCAAATTCTGGTGCCAATCCTAACTCGAATTCAAATGAAAACGCATCCGAATCCCAATCCAAATCATCTTGTGGTTTTGGTAATGGATTTCCTAAAACGTCCAGCTTTTCTTCTGTCAAATACTTACCTAATGCATCTTGCAATAATTTATTGACCTCATCTACTAATACCGCTTTCCCGTACTGCTTTTTCACTAAAGTCATTGGTACATGACCTTTTCTAAAACCAGGAATATTAGCCGATTTACGATAATCGCTTAATATTTTTTCCACTTTATCGCTATAATCTTCTTTAGCGATATCTACTTTTACTACAGCATTTAATGCGTCGATGTTTTCTCTTGTAATATTCATTTTTTCTACAATAAACCCATTATTGGGTGTTAAAAAGGGCTGCAAAAATACGATATTTTTTGCAACCCAACAAGATTTTAAGTTATTGAATTTCAGTCTAGTTTTTCTTTTTTTCTTTTAAAAAGGAATAAGCAATTGATTGTGATATGGACAATAAGATACTGAACAACAGTGCAGTCCAAAATCCACTAACCGCAAAGCCGTCTACGAGTTTATCGGCTAATAAAATCACGCAAGCATTAATCACAAACAAAAACAAGCCTAGAGTCAATATCGTGATAGGAATGGTTAGAATAATTAAAATAGGTTTAAGAATGGCGTTTAAGAGTGCCAAAACAATGGCAACAATAATCGCTGCTACTAATCCGCTCACAGCAACGCCAGGCAAAACATGCGCCAATAGCACTACAATAATCGCAGTAATTAAAAGTCGGATAACTACAGTCATATCTAATTGTTTTTATTCTTTAAATGTAACGAATTTTATAACAGCATCGTAAAAATCGTCTGGATTTTCAGCATGCAACCAATGCCCAGCATTTTCTATGGTCACAATAGCAGCCTCAGGAAAATGCTGCTTGATTAAGCGTTCGTCAGAAACCATGACGTATTCACTTTTATCGCCTCTTAAAAACAACGTCGGTTTTTCGAATGTTGTATGTAATGGTAAGGCTTCTCCAACTTCAGATACTTGGTCTCTTAAAACCTCAAGGTTGAGACGTATGCCTAATTGTCCCTTTTTTACCCAATATAAGTTTTTAAGTAAAAACATTCTCACACCCAGCTCTGCGACGTACTTCGCCAATGCTTTATCTGCGGCTCCTCGACTTTTCAATGTTGAAAAATCTAATGCACTCAATCCTGATAAAATGGCATCGTGGTGCACTGGGTAGAATCTCGGACTGATATCTGCAACCATCAATTTCGAAACTAAATTGGGATACTCTGTAGCAAAGAGCATCGCGGTTTTTCCTCCCATCGAATGTCCTAAAAGGAGTATGTCTTCAAGTTGATGTTCCTCACAGTAATGTTTGAGATCGGTCGCCATGACGTCGTAGTTAAATTCGTCACTATGGAAACTTCGTCCGTGATTTCGCTGGTCCACTAAATGCACTTGAAATCCAGCTTCACTGAATTGGTTGCCTAAAGTTTTCCAATTATCTGACATGCCTAAAAACCCATGTAAAATAACAAATGGCTGGCCTTCGCCTATTATTTGTGAATGTAAAATCATTGTAAACGCTGTAAATACATTTGAATAACATTTTCAATACCATAATAAAGACTTTCCGACACCAAAGCGTGGCCAATAGACACTTCTAGTAGTCCTGGAATTTGTTCTTTAAAAAATTTGATATTGCCTAAGGATAAATCGTGACCTGCATTAACTCCCAAGCCTAATTCATTGGATAATTCTGCAGCCTTCACAAACGGCTCAATGGCACTTTTGTTACCTAAAGCATAGTCATGGGCAAAGCTTTCCGTATAAAGTTCGATACGATCGGCACCTGTGTTTTTAGCGCCTTCAACCATCGTCAAGACGGGATCTACAAATATGGACGTTCGGATGCCATGCGATTTAAATTCTGAAATAACGTCCGTTAAAAATGCCTTATGCTTAATGGTGTCCCATCCAGCATTGGATGTAATGGCATCTTCAGCATCAGGCACTAGAGTTACTTGAGTGGGCTTAACTTCCAAAACCAAATCCATAAATGAGGTAATGGGATTTCCTTCCACATTAAACTCTGTATGCACAACCGGTTTTAGATCACGAGTGTCTTGATACTTAATATGCCGTTCATCTGGTCTCGGGTGTACAGTAATACCTTGGCCTCCAAAACGCTGCACGTCCTTTGCAAATTGAATGACATTTGGCGTATTTCCTCCGCGGGAATTTCTTAGTGTCGCTATCTTGTTAATGTTAACGCTTAACTTAGTCATATCTTCCTTATTTGATTACAAAAATACAAAGTACTTCATGCTTATTGTGGTTATTTTTAATTAATTTGCAGTAGAATTTTGATACCATTATGCCTTTACAAGAATATATAATTAATGATATAAAACCACTCAATGTCAACGACAAAGTTGGTGATTTGCAACTCTTGTTCAATGAATTGACGTATTCTCATATTCCCATTGAGAATAACGGCATATATCAAGGTTGTATCTCTGAAACAGATGCCCATTGCTTTGAGGCAGATATGAAAATTTCTGAATGTAACTATGCTATTGAAGGCTTTTTTGTACGACCAGATACGAATTGGTTAGATGTCCTTGAGACATTCGCTCAAAACTCGTGCAATATTATGCCTGTTTTGGATAAACATCAGAATTATCTCGGTTATTATGAATTAAGTGATATTATTGGTTTGTTTAATGAAACGCCCTTTTTCGCTGAACCTGGAGGTATCCTTATCGTTGAGAAAGGACTGCAAGATTATTCCTTCAGTGAAATCAGTCAGATTGTGGAGTCCAATGACGCCAAGATTCTGGGTGCATTTATTTCCAAGATGGAAAGTGATGTTATTCAAATCACCTTAAAAATTGGTAATGCTGGACTTAATGATGTCATACAAACGTTTAGAAGATATAGTTACAATATTATTTCAGGTCATGAGGAAGATACCTACGTAGAAAGCTTGAAGGAGCGTTCAGCATATCTCAAAAAATACTTAGATATCTAATCTATGAAAGTAGCCGTTTACAGTCAGCACTATTATGACAAATCTTTTAAGTCTTTCGAAGATCTCATTGAAGTACTTCTCAGTAAAAACTGTGAGGTTTATGTAGAATCGTCATTCTTAAACAATCTACCTTCCGAAGTCAAAAAAAATGAAAGTGTCAATGCTTTTTCGGTGTTAGACGAGAGTTATGACCTGCTCATAAGTGTTGGTGGCGACGGCACTATATTAAGAGCTGTCACTTATGTTCGAGATTTATCCATTCCAATTGTAGGCATTAATACAGGACGTTTAGGATTTTTAGCGACCGTTCAAACAGATGCCATAAAAGCGGCCATTGAACAAGTTATCGAAGGCCATTACAAAATTTCTGAACGCACCTTATTGAGCGTTACCACACATCCAAAAAACGAAGCCCTACAAGAGACAAATTTTGCGTTAAACGAAATCGCAGTCAGTCGAAAAAATACGACTTCCATGATTACCGTAGAAACGCACCTCGACAAGGAATATCTCACGTCTTATTGGGCAGATGGACTCATTATTTCCACACCAACTGGGTCTACCGGTTATTCTTTAAGCTGTGGTGGACCCGTCATTACTCCAGAAGCCAACAGCTTTGTTCTTACACCTATTGCACCTCATAATCTGAATGCCAGACCTTTGGTTATTCCGGACAAAACCACCATCGAACTTAAAGTAGATGGAAGAGAAGATCAACATTTAATGTCTCTGGATTCGCGCATAGTCACCTTATCCAACGCCACCATCATTACCATTAAAAAAGCCGATTTCAAAATTAAAATGGTAGAGTTGATGAACGAAAGTTTTATTGACACCTTAAGGCAAAAAATGCTTTGGGGAGAAGACCGACGAAATTAAACCCAAATAGGCAATAAAACCTTGTAAAATAAGTTTTCTGTAAGACTATTTGCCCCAAATTACCACAGGCAATTCTTATTTATTATATTTGCAAACTTTTAAAAATTTATGAGGTATTTAATCTTATTTTTATTAAGTATATGTTTTCTTCAAACGAGCCATTCTCAAATCTATGAAATTGGTGGTTTTACAGGAGGCAGTAATTTTATTGGTGATGTTGGGTCTACCCAATATATTGCCCCTAATGCGCCTGCCCTTGGTTTATTATTAAAATGGAACCGAAGTCCAAGACATTCGTGGAGAGTCTCTATTATTTATTCAGACCTTGTTGGTGATGATTCAAAATCTGACGATCCAAGAAGACTAGAAAGAAACTACAAATTTGACAGCAATTTATTGGAGATTTCTGCAGGTATGGAATTTACGTTTTGGGAATTTGACCTCCATAAATCCGAAACACAAATAACCCCTTATTTATATTCTGGAGTTACCACGACAAAATATCCGAATTATTTTTTCAATGCTGGGGAATACACCAATGAAGGAACCGATAGTTGGGCCTTCGGAATCCCGATGGTTTTAGGTGTGAAATCTAATATAACCAACCACTTGGTGTTAGGTTTTGAAATTGGAGCGCGCTATACCTTTTCTGATGAATTGGATGGGAGTGTCCCTGATTTTGACAATACCAGTAGCTTGGCATTTGGAAATACCAATAGTAATGATTGGTACGTGTTTTCAGGATTCACATTAACTTATACCTTTGGCCAACGTCCTTGTTATTGCAATTTTTAGATGAGTTTAAAAGATCACATACTGACGGAAAAATTGCCAAATCATTTGGCCATCATCATGGATGGCAATGGTCGGTGGGCTAAGCAAAAAGGCATGCTTAGGGTCATCGGACACGAAAACGGCACAAAATCGGTAAGAGAGGTCGTAGAAGCTAGTGCAGAAATAGGGATTAAACATTTAACCTTGTATGCGTTTTCCACAGAAAACTGGAAGCGCCCTAAAATAGAAGTACAAACCTTAATGAAGCTGTTGGTGAAATCTTTGAAAAAGGAAATTAAAACGCTTCAGGATAATAATATACGATTGATGGCCATTGGTAATCTTATGGATTTACCGAAAAAAGCACATCAGGAGTTAATGGAGGTCATTGATAAAACAAAAAACAATACCCATATGACGCTAACACTGGCGCTTAGTTATGGGTCTAGAGAAGAAATTATCAAGGTTATAAAAGAATTAACAGATAAAGTTAAAAATAATATAATTTCCATCGAAAACATTGACGAATCCATTATAAATAATCATCTTTACACGCAAAATTTACCAGATGTTGATTTGTTAATCAGAACCAGTGGTGAACAAAGAATAAGCAATTTTTTATTATGGCAAATTGCTTATGCAGAATTATATTTTACAGACATTCTTTGGCCTGATTTTAAGAAGAAGGACCTTTACGATGCTTTGATTAATTATCAAAATAGAGAACGACGATTTGGAAAAACAAGTGAACAACTTAGCTAACAATTTACTTTTGAAAACATATATCAAGTCACTACTAATAGCACTTATTTTAAGTGTGTCAAATATAGTAGCTGCGCAGCAATCAGATTTTAATAAAGGTAAAACCTATATCTTAGAAGATATACAAATTACTGGTAATACCAATTTTAATCCTTCCACCATCATTTCATTCTCTCGACTTAAAGTGGGCGAAGAAATTGTTATTCCTGGTGAGCAAATCAGTAACGCTATCAAAAAATTATGGGACTCCAATCTTTTTAGTGATATTGATGTCTACTTAACTAAGACCGAAGGAAATAAAGCGTACTTAGAAATTAATCTTCACGATTTACCTGAATTAAATGAAGTGACCATAGAAGGTGTAAAAAAGGGTAAAATTGATGAGCTAAAAAAGGACAACAATCTTAGCAAAGGAGTTAAAGTTACTGAGAACCTCGTCACAACAACCCGTAATTACATTACCAATAAATACAAAAAACAAGGATTTTTAAATACGAAAGTAACGGTAAACACGAAGGAAGTCACTAACGATTCCATTGAAAAAAGCCGTGTAAACATGTTAGTATATATTGACAAGGGTGAAAAAGTAAAGATTGATAAAATCATCTTCAATGGCAATGAAAAAATTTCTGATAAAAAACTCAGAAAGTCCATGTCAAATACAAAACAAAAAAATCTGATACGCATTTTTAAGCGTTCCAAATATATCAAAGATAAGTATGAAGAAGATCTTGTAAGTGTGATTGACAAATACAAGGAAAATGGTTATCGTGATGCTAGAATCTTATCAGACTCTATTGTGTATAAAGATGATAACACCATCAGCCTTTTTATCAATGTTGAAGAAGGTGAACAATATAAATTTGGTAAAATAACTTTTGTTGGGAATACTGTGTATTCTGACAAACAGTTACAATCGGTTTTGAAAATTACGGAAGGGTCTACTTACAATGGTGTTGAATTACGTAAACGTATTCAAGATGATACAAAGCCTGATGCCGTAGACATCACCAATTTATATCAAGATAGTGGCTACTTGTTTTCTACGATCAACCCAGTTGAAATAAGTGCAGAGGGTAATGTTATTGACATGGAAATTAGAATTTCTGAAGGAAAACCTGCGTATTTCAATAATGTATCAGTTACTGGAAATGACAAAACAAATGACCGCGTTATTTACAGAGAATTAAGAACTAAACCCGGACAATTATATCGTAAAAGTAACGTGATTAGAACCATTAGAGAATTAGGTCAACTAGGGTTCTTTGATGCGCAACAGTTAACACCTAACATGAAGAACTTCAACACACAAGACGGTACCGTGGATATCGAGTACCAAGTTGTGGAAAGAGGTTCTAGCCAAATTGAACTACAAGGTGGTTATGGTGGTGGCGGTTTTATCGGAACACTTGGTTTATCTTTCAATAACTTTGCGATTAAAGATATTTTTAACAAGGAAGCCTATCAACCAATTCCTTCAGGTGACGGTCAAAGTCTCGCCTTAAGATTACAGGCATCACAGTTCTTTCAAACCTACAGTTTCTCTTTCTCAGAACCTTGGTTAGGAGGTAAACGACCTACACAGTTTTCAACTTCTTTATCACATACGAAGCAATTTTTATTCGATCCTGTAACGCGTAGAGCGGATAAAAGTAGACGTTTTAATATTACAGGTATTACAGTAGGTCTGTCTAAACGATTGAAAGAACCAGATGATTATTTTAGACTCTCACAAGCACTCAGCTTTCAGCATTACAATTTAAAAAATTATAACACAGGATTATTCACATTTGGTGATGGCTATTCTAACAACTTATCTTACACCATTGGATTAACTAGAAACAATACGCGTACCGATCCAATTTATCCTACAGGAGGTTCTAATTTCAATATTAGTGCTAAAATGTCGTTACCATACTCGCTATTTAATAATGTAGATTATGCCGCATTAAAAGAGGAACGTGACGGATTGGATCCTACAGATATTGACGATGTCGCACGAATTGGTGAAATTGATCAAGAACGATTTAACTGGTTGGAGTTTTATAAAATTAAATTTAAAGGTGACTGGTACACAAGAATATGGGATAAATTAGTCGTTAAATCTGGAATGGAGTTTGGATTTTTAGGGGCTTATAATCAAGACAGAGGTGTTATTCCTTTTGAGCGTTTCTTCCTTGGTGGTGATGGATTAGCCAATTATGCGCTTGATGGAAGAGAAGTCATTCAGCTACGTGGTTATCCGAACCAATCCTTATCATCTCAGGATGGCGGATCGATATACAATAAATTTTCTTTAGAACTTCGTTATCCAATTACCTTGGAAGCGCAGGCTAAAATATATGTCTTGTCATTTTTGGAAGCTGGAGCATCCTTTGACAATTTCAGGGATTACAATCCATTTAGTGTCAACCGTTCCGCAGGAGCTGGAATCAGAATATTCATGCCTGCATTCGGACTTTTAGGTATTGATTTTGGTTATGGTTTTGACGCGCTACCTGGTCAAACAGTTAGAAATGGATTAGAAACGCACTTTATAATTGGTCAACAATTTTAATTTTGGCACGATATTTTCTAATAACTATTTGACGATTTAATGTGTGTGTTAAAATTTTTCAGAATATATTTCGTTAATTTGAAAAACTAAACACAGTGACAGAATCGTAATTTAGTCTGTCATATTTAAGTTTATATTAAATATCATAAAAATTAAAATAATACAGATGAAAAGTAAAGTTCTTTTTTTAATGACCATCATAAGTCTAATGAGCTTTGTTTCCAATGCGCAACGAGGTGTTAGAATAGGTTATATAGATACGGAATACATTCTAGAAAATATACCTGAATACCAAGAAGCATCGTCTCAATTAGATCAAAAAGTACAACAGTGGAAAACAGAAATTGAGCAACGTTTGACAGCCATTGAATCTAAAAAGAAACAATTAAATAGCGAAAGAGTCCTACTAACAAAGGAATTATATGAAGAGCGATTAGAAGATATTTCTTTTGAAGAAGCTGAAGTCTTAGAGTATCAGCAAAAACGATTTGGACCAAATGGTGACTTAATGATTCAGAAGCAGCAATTAGTTCAACCAATTCAAGATCAGATTTTTTCAGCAGTTCAAGAAATTGCAGATGGAAAAAAATATGATTTTATCTTTGACAAATCTGCCGATGTGGTGATGTTATATTCCGCAGAGCGTTTCGATATTAGTGAACTCGTGATCAGAAGTATCACACGATCTGCAAAACGTACGCAAGCAAAGTCAAGAGCTGAACGTAAGCAAGCCGAAAAAGAAGATGTGGTGCCAATTGTCAACAAAGAATTAGACGAAAGACAAAAAGCTATTGAAGAAAAGAAATCAGCGAGAGAAGCTGAAATTGCAGCGAGACAAGAAGCTCAATTAAAACGAAGAGATTCACTAAAGGCTGTTGCTGCCGCTAGACGTCAAAAAATATTAGACGATAGAGCTAAGGCAAAAGCGGAAAGAGATAGTATTAACAACAGTGGTGGTGAAAAGGTAAAATTACCAGAAGAGAACAACAATAAGAAGCAAGATTCTACAGCAGCAGGCAATGCGACTGAGAAAACTGCAGAACAGATAAGAGAAGAGAAAAGACAACAAAAAATTAAAGATCGTGAAGCTAGACAAAAAGCACTAGAAGAACGTAAAAAGAAAATATTAGCCGCAAGGAAAAAAGCAAAAGAGGAGCGAGAGGAAAGAGCAAAAGAAACTGATTCCGTTCCTGATGATAACTAAAAACAATAATTATAACACGTAACAATTTTTAAAATGAAACACTTAAAAACCCTTTTATTCGCCGCTATACTATTTGCAGGTACAACTAACCTTGCTACAGCACAAAGTAAAGTCGCACATATAAACACGACGGAATTGGTGCAAGCGATGCCTGAAATGAAAGCGGCACAAGCTGAAATCGAAAAACTGTCTAAAACTTACGATGCTGAGTATAAAACTTTAGTGACAGACTTACAGAACAAAGTAAAGCAGTATAGAGCTGAAGCTGAAACTAAAACTGAAGAAGAAAATACAAAAAGAGCTCAGGAAGTACAGCAGATAGAGCAAAGTATTCGTCAATACCAAGCGCAAGCGCAAGAAGACTTAGGAAAGAAAGAAGCCGCTTTATTGAAGCCTATCTTTGAAAAAGCAAAAGCAGCTATTGAAAAAGTTTCCAAAGCCAAAGGATTCCAATATGTATTGGATTCAACACAAGGTGGTGGTGTCATCGTTGCTGATGGTACAGATCTTTTAGCTGATGTAAAGAAGGAATTAGGATTCTAAGCATCAAAAAATTAATATGAAATAAAGCCGCTTTTTACGAAGCGGCTTTTTTATTTTTGTACTATCATGAGTTCACAACCCATTGGTATATTTGATTCTGGAATTGGAGGAACGTCTATCTTCAAGGAAATTCACGCCTTGTTGCCAAATGAAGATACCATCTACTTAGCAGACAGTAAAAATGCACCCTATGGTGGTAAGTCAAAACAAGACATCCTTAAATTAAGCATCAAAAACACGGAGTGGCTTCTCAAAAAAAAAGCAAAATTGATTGTTGTTGCTTGTAACACAGCTACGACAAATGCCATTAAAGAATTACGAGATGCTTATGATGTGCCATTTATTGGTATAGAGCCAGCTATTAAACCAGCGGCATTGAATACCCAAACTAAAGCGATTGGTATTCTCGCTACGAAAGGAACTTTAAGTAGTGAACTTTTTCACAAAACATCAGATTTGTATAGTCATGGGATTGATCTTATTGAGCAAGTTGGTGAAGGGATTGTTCCTCTGGTAGAAGCCGGAAAAACGAATAGCCCAGAAATGCGAACCCTATTGGAAGCTTATCTCAAGCCTATGTTAAAAGCCGATATTGACTATCTCGTTTTAGGCTGTACACATTATCCATATTTGATTCCAATGCTCTTAGAACTTCTCCCGACCCATGTAAAAATTATTGATTCTGGTTTGGCTGTGGCTAAACAAACAAAGGCTGTCTTGGAGCAACATGATTTACTGAACAACAGTATGCGATTCCCAAAGAACACGTTCTATTCCAACGGCAACGTTGATGTGCTCAAATCATTATTGGATGACACTTTTAAAACTAAAGCTTTAGATTTCTAAAGAAAGGGGGTATGACTATTCAAACCAACTAGAATAGGTCACATAATTATTCGCTATGCGATCTATTTCATCAGAAATTAGCGCTTTACTAATATCTTTTACCTTGACTGCTGGAATTCCGGCATAAATACTTCCGGACGCTACAATCGTATTTTTAGTTACGACAGCACCTGCTGCGATAATACTATGACTTTCCACGATACAATCATCCATGATAATACTTCCCATACCTATCAAAACATTGTCATGTATGGTACAACCATGCACAATAGCATTATGTCCTATGGATACATTATTTCCTATAGTTGTTGGTGATTTTTGATAGGTCGCATGAATAACAGCACCATCCTGAACATTCACTTTATTCCCCATTTTAATGAAATGAACATCGCCTCTAACGACCGCATTAAACCAAATACTACATTGGTTGCCCATATCCACATCACCAACAATGGTCGCATTATCTGCGACAAAGCAATCTTTTGGTATGTTCGGATGTTTTCCGTTTACAGCTTTAATAATTGGCATATTTTTTTGATGTTTTGAATTGAACTGAAGTCGCTAACTTACTTAAAATAGGATAACAAATCTGATTTCTTTGATGCGGAAACCATAATTTCCTTACCATTACTCAGTACCACACTACCACCCTTTCCTTTAATATACTTTTTAACTTCATTTACGTTGACTAAATAACTTTTATGCACCCGAGCAAAACCACTATCAGAAAGTGCTTCTTCAAAATACTTCAAGGTTTTACTCACCAATTTCTTTTTATTGGTGTTTAGATAGATTTCGGTGTAGTTATCATCCGCTTTACAATATAAAATATCTGCAGTCTCCAAAACATCAAACCCGTCTTGTTGTGGAATGGTAATCTTGCCATTCACATTATTGGTCTTGGGAACTAAAACTTGATCTTGCAGCGCATCTTCCTTCGTCTTAATTTCAGCGACATAATCGACAGCTTTTATCAGTTCATCAATCGAAATGGGCTTCATGAGATAATACGACGCATGTGCGTTTAAAGCATCTATAGCATAATGATTGTAAGCCGTAACAAAAACAGTTTCAAAGTTAATGTCACCAACCTTATCTAATAAATCAAAGGCATTGCCATAAGGCATTTCCACATCCAGAAAGACCAAGTCTAATTCTTGATTCCTAATAAGTATTAAGGCTTCCTCTACATTACCAGCCTCACCTAAAACTTCAACATTAGGGCAATATTTATGTAAGTAGTTTTTCAATATGGTTCTACTAGTTTCTTCGTCTTCTACAATGATTGATCTTAATTTCATTTAATCTTTTTTTAAGGTTACAACGACTTTAGTTCCCACATCCTCAGCATCTTGAAAATCATCAATAAACACATCCACCTTATCCTTATACATGTCATTTAAAATGGCCACACGCTTTTTGATGTTGCCCATACCTTTGGATTTCTGTTTCTGTTGATTTTCTGTTTTCAGATCTTTGGAGCGTGCTCTCCCTATGCCGTCATCAGCGACAGTAATGGTGATTTCATGATCACTTTTCTTAGCTATGGTAATTTTTAATAAGCCTTTTTCAGTTTTATATCTTAAGCCATGCCACACAGCATTTTCAATATAAGGCTGTAAGAGCATAGGTGGAATTTGGTACTCTCCAACGGCAACGTCATCCTTCACGATAATCTCATAATCGAATTTATCTTGAAATCTAAAATGCTCTAATTTTGTATACAGATCTAATAATTCAATTTCCTTTTGTAGTGGAATAAAATCTTCCTCACTATTCTCTAAAACAGCGCGCATGAGGTGCGAGAAATCTGAAAGGTATTTGTTCGCTGTACGTTCATCATTACTGGCTATAAAACTATTGACAGAATTGAGCGCATTGAAAATAAAATGCGGATTCATTTGGCTTCTTAAAGATTTCAGTGCTAACAAATTATTTGCCAATCGTTGTTGTTTGATGTATTTGAACATAAAAAATGCCGTAATAAGCAACAAAATCAGGCCGGTAATTAAAGAATAAATAATAAGTTGCTGATTTTTATTTCGTTCGCTAGCCAGACTTGTAGTTAACGCACGATCACTTTCTAAACTCGTAATTCGGTTCTGCTGTTCAATAATATTTCGTCGAAACCTATCTGCCTGAGAAAGTTCTTGCTCTCGTCTAATGTAAAGTTCATCTACCACATTTTTATAAGACTCAAATGTTTCCTTAGCCTTTTCAAAGTTCCCAGCATCAACATAAACATCGGATAGCTTTTTGGTAGCGTCCTTTTTAACAATTAAATCAGATTTTGCGTCGGCCTCCTCAATACTTTTTTCCAAATATGGGATGGCACTATCATAATCCTTCTGTAAAAAATAGGCATTTCCAATTTTGTAATTTTGCTTTTGAAGGGTGAGGGCACTTTCATTTTCAATAATAGAATCTCTTTCAACATCTTGAACATCTTCCACAATTTCTTTTCTTAGCTGAATCTCTTCGGAGTAATTCTGATTGGTATTTTGAAAATCGGCAACAGTCACCTTTTCTTCTAAAGCTCGTTTTTTCGTTTCTTTTTCAGCTAAATTAAGAGAGTTTACAAAGAAATATTCAGCCTTATCATTGCTTCCTTTTGCATTATAAGCTTGAGCTATCTTAGAGTTTAAATCAACAATCTTGGGTTTGATTAAATGTTTATTAGCCACTTCCAAACCTTTTTTAAAAGCCTCTACTGCCGCATCATAATTCTTAATACTGAAATAGGTATCGCCGAGGCCCTCAAACAACACGACCAATTGATAGTTACTCAACTCCGGCTTGCTAATAGCGTTGTAGGTATCTAAGCTCTCCTGATAGTTCTTGTTCTTCTCATAGGCTTTCCCTAGGCCCAACTTGGCATGATTAGAAGCAACGTTCTGTAAACTCACCCTGTAGTTAGTTACGGCTAGATCATATTGTTTCCAGAACATATACACTTCAGCCAATACCAGATAAGCCTCTGCGTTCTGTTTTTGGGAACTACTTTGCTTAAGAGCGTCGCCTACAAAAGCAATACTCTTTTCTACATTTTGTTTCTTATATTTTGCAACAGAATCAATTAAGGCATTAAAGGTCTTAATATCGGTCTTAAAATTAGTGTCTAATTGTTTTGTGTCATCCGCAGGTTCCACTTCTACAGTCACGCGATGATCTTTACCGATGGTATAATAAACCGTTTCAAAATCTTTATGTCGAATGACTAGCTCATCACCTTCTCTTGCTTGAATTATAAAAGATCCATCAATATCCGTTCGCGTGTAGGCACCACCATTAACTTCAATATTCACCTTAGAAATGGGCTTATATGTATCACTTTCTCTTACAGAACCTCGTATGGTGAAGTACGGTGCTGATTCACGCTGCACCGCTTCTTGGTCACGGGTATTTTGAGCCTTTAAATTTCCGAAGGAAAAGCAAAGCAACACCAGAATTAGATATGAAAAAAATGGTTTCATTAATTGTTATTGAACGCAATAAACTTACGTGTTTTAATTGATTAAATAAAACTGGTATTCGCAAAATGATGTCATTTTAAAGCCAATTAGTAGGCTTAACTCACTCAGTCCTATAACTGACTCATTGGCTCGTTGTATTGACTCATTTTGGTTTTTAATGTCGATAAGATGCCCATAGATTTACCAGCATTAATCAAAATAATCATGACAAAAATGAAAAACCTCACCTTAAGCATCTTGTTAATCATTAGCTATATTGGTACGACCAATGCCCAACATAAAGGAAATTATGATCTTATTTCCAGGCAAAACGTATTGCATTCAGGAAATGCGAATATTTACAATCCTACTGTTCAGCAGCATATTAATAAAATCCTCAATCCAAGTACTACCGTTTTTATTGATGTAAAAGCCTTACAAAATGTGGAAGCGACTACTTATACAGCTATCTTCAACGTCTCTCAAATAGGACCAACGGCAGATAGTACAAACTTGCTTATGTCTCGTCGAGTTCAAAATATAAAAGAGGAACTCAAAAGCATTGGTATCACCGAAGATGCTATTGCCATTGATGTCATTTCCTTCGTCCCTAATTACGAAATAGAAGTACAAAAAAAGCTATTTAGTAAAACATATACAGAAGTACCCAACGGCTTTGAGTTACAACAAAACTTACACATTCAGTTTACAAAAACGAATCAATTTGAAAGTATTTTAACCGCTTGTGCCAAAAGTGAAATATACAATTTAGTAAAAGTGGATTACTATATTGAGAATATTGCGGAGGTCTACAAAAACCTTCAAACAAAACTCTTAAAACTCATTGAAGAAAAGAAAAGCTATTACAAGACCTTAAGTTTTGATTTAGCAAACTATAATGTGGCCATTGCTGATGATCAATATTGTTATTTTCCTAAAGACTTTTATCAAAGCTATCAAGCCTTTAACAGTGTCTCTTTTGAGGCCATTAAAAAAAGAAAAGGCGTAACCACTGCAAAAAAGCAAACATCCTATTATTATCAGCCATTGTCTTATGAAAACTACGATGTCGTCATCAATCCTTCCATTTTAGAGCCTGTAGTTCAGATAGGCATGAATATCCGATTACAATATAGTCCGAAACCAGTCACAGCGAAACCAGAACCTGTTGTAAAAACTGAAATCAAGCACAAATATTATGTGGTATCACCAAATGGGACCTTAGATATTAAAGCATTACAAACCGATTAATATAACACTATGAAAACCACCTTTTTTTTAACTGTCTTAATGACCTTAAACATGCCGACCTACAACAATCTTTTTGGCTATGGCTATAAGTTTGATGAACTCTTGAATGCTTTAGACAAGCGAGTACACTTTGAAGGTACGGCCATCCAAGACTAAAAAATAACCCAAAAAATACATCACAATGAAACAATTATTTAAAACCATGACTTGGGTCTTTTGCTTGATAAGTATGTTATCCTGCGATGCCAAAGTAAAGACAACCTCGAAGGAAATCGCTTTTAACACCAAAGTAAAACCTGCGAAAAAGCAATTCATAAAAGTGGCACTACTTCTTGACACGAGTAATAGTATGGATGGTCTCATAGATCAAGCTAAAGCACAACTTTGGGATATTGTCAATGAATTGTCCTATGCAAGATGCGCCGAACAAAAACCTAATCTTCTCATAGCCTTGTATGAATACGGTAATGACGGACTCAATAGCGAGGAGGGATTCATCAGACAGGTATTGTCATTTAGCAATGATTTGGATGTCATATCTGAAAAATTATTCTCGTTAACTACAAACGGTGGTAATGAATATTGCGGTCAAGTGATACAAACCTCACTAAATCAATTAGAATGGGGTGACGATCCAGATGACCTTAAATTGGTTTTTATCGCTGGCAATGAACCGTTTTCACAAGGGAAGGTCAATTACCAAGATGCTGCTAAGCAGGCCCATAAAAACGACATAAGCGTCAATACCATTTTCTGCGGTGATTACAATCAAGGCATTGCAACGTATTGGAAAGATGGCGCAGATCTTTCACATGGTAATTACATGGCGATTAATCACAATCATGCCACCACTTATGTGGCAACACCTTATGATGATCAAATACTCCAGCTCAATCATAAGCTCAACAACACCTACATTGCCTATGGAGAAACCGGAAAGCAAAAAATGGCATTGCAATCTGAACAAGACGAAAAGGCTTATGGTTACAGTCAAGAAAACGCGGTGAGTAGAACCGTGAGTAAAAGTTCACATTTATATAAAAATTCGAGATGGGATTTGGTTGATGCTGAAAAGGAAGGAACGGTACAATTAGATCAATTGAAAAAAGAAGCCTTGCCTGAAGCGCTCAGAAAAATGAGTGCATCAGAATTAGAGGCTTATATAAAGCATAAACGTGAAGAACGAGACAAAGTTCAAAAAGATATTCAAAAGTTAAATGAGCAGAGACGACAATTTATATCATCTCAACAAAAATCAAATGACAATGGATTGGAAAGCGCGATGATAAAAGCGATTAAAACCCAAGCAAAAGCCAAAAAGTATACATGGCAATAAGATGCATAGCGTTTCCCTTCTTTCTCACTTACCGGTTCGTAAGAAGGGTCGTGCTTTCGGTAGTCGCTATCAAAGATGAGCTCCAACAAAACCTCTATCACTAACGCAAAAAGTCTCGATAATATCGAGACTTTTTATATTTTTAAATAGGTGGTTTTTAATTAACGGCCGGACAATTACACTCGAATTTCTCTCTTCTACAGTTAAAGTTATAACCTAAAGTAATCTGGTGAAAACCACCATTATTGAATACCACTGAATTCGCTTGATACGAATACGTATAAGCAAATACAAAATTATTGTAATCTACCCCTACAAAAGGCGTGATATATTGTAGTTTTTGACTATTAACTCCAGAACCATCCAAATACTCGGCACCATCTAAGCTTCTTCTATAGGACAAACCACCCCATACTTTACCAAAGTCCATTTCTTTATAAGCCTTTGCATTGATATCAATGGAGGCTTCCTCTGTAGCATCTCTATACATAAACATTACAGAAGGTTCAAAACTCCAATCACTGTTATACTTGCTAAACGTATTACCAGCTGAAAACAAATAAGTTCTAAGGTTGTTATAACTCAATCCTTGTTCATTAAAATTAATACCATCGTTATTTAAAACGTTTTTGACCGTAGCATGGGCATAAAAGTCTATCAAATGATAAGAAAAGCCAAAATCAACATTGAAGTTGGTAGCACTTTGCTCAACACCTCCAATAATAGGATCAAAACCATCGGCTAAAAACTCAGTTTCATCCAATTTATATTGAATAAAACCAGCACTCAGACCAAATGATAACATATTTAAGTCAATCTCATTTCGAGAAAACATCAAATGATGTGCATAAGTAAAATAGGCACCTGTTTGCGAATGATATCCATTCTTGTCATTATACACAATGGCTCCTACTGCTGAAGGAGAATCTCCAATTCGTCCATTAATACTTAAGGTCTGAAGATTAGGTGCTTCTTCTTGACCAAACCATTGCGCTCTTGCAGTAAGTCTAACTTTTGCACAATTAGCAACTCCAGCCATAGATGGATGTATCAAATAATAATTATCTGTTAAATAATCAGAATAAATAGGTAGTCCTTCTTGAGCTGATCCCAAATATGAGAACAGGGCTAAACTTGCTATTATACAATACTTTTTTAAATTCATATCGATGTTTTATCTTTTGAGGGTAAAATGGGCTTTAAATTCTTTTCGTTGTCCTGAG
>JAAEZI010000083.1 GCA_018222915.1 Algicola sp.
ATAAATTTGGTCTTTGGCCATTAGTCATGAAAAATGACGAAACTGTTGAAAGAGCTTATTCAATGGCTTCTTATCCAGCAGAAGGTCGTGAGATCATGTTAAACGTTCGTATTGCAACTCCGCCTTGGGATCGTGCTAAAAATGCCTGGATGGATGTTAATCCCGGAATAGCATCTTCTTATATTTTTGCTCAAAAGCCAGGTGATAAAGTTGTCATTTCCGGACCTTACGGAGAATTCTTTATCAATGAGTCAGACAGTGAAATGTTATATGTAGGTGGTGGAGCAGGTATGGCACCAATGCGTTCTCACTTGTATCAATTGTTTAGAACTATCAAAACGGGTCGTAAAGTGACCTATTGGTATGGTGGACGTTCAAAAAGAGAATTATTCTACATTGAGCACTTTAGAAAATTAGAAAGAGATTTTCCAAACTTTAAATTCTATATGGCACTTTCTGAGCCTATGGAAGAAGACAACTGGAAAGTTAAAAAAGATATTAACGATGAAGAAGGTGATGGTTTTGTCGGATTTATACACAACTGTGTTATCGATAATTATTTAAATCACCACGAAGCTCCTGAAGATATTGAATTGTATTTCTGTGGACCACCATTAATGAACCAGGCTGTTCAAAAAATGGGTGAAGATTTTGGTATTCCAGATGAACATATTCGATTTGATGACTTTGGAGGATAACAAATTTTGAAAAATGTCATTCCGAGCGCAGTCGAGGAATCTGAAACAAAAAACCCAGCATCTTTATGTTGGGTTTTTTGTTTTGGTTGTTCGGTTTTCTGTCTTTCTATCCTTTGGGCTTTTTGACGTTGTTCATATTTAATTTGATAATAAGTTACGAAACCTACGATAGACAGGGCTAAAATAATATTTAATCTGAAAATGATTTTTCTGCTGGTTTTATTCGCAACAACTAAAGATATAACCAGTCCGATTAATGATGCTATTACAGCATAACCAAGAACTATTGCACCACCTGCGAGCCCTTGGTTTTTTCCTGCACCAACTATACCTGCAATCGTAATGCCCATAAAAAAGAAGGCAATTAGTGCAAGTAAATAAAATAAAAAACTATAGAGTTTTAAGAGTTGATGTGCCATGATTAGAAGGTAATAATTTCGGTCACGGTTTCACCTTGTTTAACTTCAATTGTAAAAGTTTCTGATTTACCTTTATGAACACCTAACGTAGTAATTTTAACGTTGTAGGTTCCTGGGTTTAATAAGAATTCTTTGGGATTATTGTTGGCAGAGGTGTAAGTTCTACCACCCGAAATTCGTTCACCAGAGTCTATATCTGTGAAATTGACCACTGCATCAATCAACTCTCCACTTTTCGTTTGAACACCAATCTTAGCAATACCTGTCTCAAAATTATGTGATATAGATGTTGTTTCATTAGAATTGATTTTAATCTTATCAGTTTCAAAATAGGTGTTATTGCCTTTCATTGCAAGTGCTTGAAATGTAATTTTATAGTGTCCAGCTGGAACTTCCATAGTTTTTGACCGACCATAAGTTCTTGTGTTTGCAACTACTTTTCCAGAATTCATATCGAGCATTTTTACAATTGTATCCCAACCTTCATCGTTGTTGGTTGCTGTTACCTCTAAAATGCCTCCATCAAAGCTAATAGTTTGGTGTTTAATCTCTCCTTCTTTAATGTTTACTGTAATGGAGGTTCCGGGAATGTCTGTCCCTTCAAGTGGTCTGATGCCAATATCATAGTCTCCTGCTGGTAAATACACCCATGCCGTATCACGATAAGTTCTGGAGCCATCTACAGTTTCTTTCGTTCCAGCTTTGGTAGCTTTTACCCAGGCATCAACTGGTTCTCCATTTTTTGTGGCATATATTGAAAAATTTCCATCGGGTTTATCAACGGTCTGTGTTGTGGCTTCGGCTAAGCCTTCACCTAAACCACTTGCATTTGATGCATCGTAATATGTTCCTCCTCCAGCATTAGCTGCACATTTTAATTGTTCTGTTTCCCCTTCTTTAAGTCCAAAGCCAACAATATGTAATTTAAAATCAATTCCGTTTGCTTTAGCTTCAGTAACAACCTTGCATAAATCACCATCACAGGATTCAATCCCATCTGTAATTAAAATAATGGTGGCTTTTGTGTTGCTTTCCTTTAAAGAATTAATTGCAAGGGAAGCTGAACGTGCTAAAGGTGTTTTCCCTAAAGCATTCATTTTGCTAACTGCAGCTGTAATATTGGTTTTAGAACTGTTGTTTAAATCTGCTAAAAACTCAATATCATCACAATCACCTTTTGTCCGATGTCCGTAAGCCATCAAACCTATGTTTTGATTACTCGGAAGATTGTTTACAGAGGTAGCCAATACTTCTGAAGCAATATCTTTTTTGGTTTTACCATCGAGTTGTCCCCACATCGAGCCACTAGCATCGTAGATAAATAAAATAGGAGATGGAGCTTCCTGTTGTGCGTATGGTAGTAAACTAAAACCTAACACACAACATAGTGTGAATAATAGCTTCATAATGTTAGGTTTAATAATGTGTTTAAAGATACTAAAAATTAAGTTTCGTTGTTGTAAATAGTTTTAAAAGAGGAGTTTGCGAGTTTTTGTCTGTTGCTGGCTATTCGTTTTCAATTCTGCATTTTAGAGTTCTATATACGAAAACCCAACTATGTAACGTTCTAGATTTATGAGTAAATTTTTGGTTATAGTCATTTTATTTTTAATTCTTGGTGCTTATACAGTTCAGTCTAATTCTCTTGAAGACGTAACAGATACTTTAGAGGAAAGTTCAAATACGACTGCTTTAATCAATAAAGAAAACCTGACCATTTTTACCAGAGTTAATGTGCCTGAAGGTTACAGTCGTGTGACTTATCCTAAAGGTAGTTTCCAGGAATATTTGAGACACTATAGTTTGAAGCCCTTTGGAAGTAAAATCGTTAACTATGATGATACAAATTATTTCTGGCAAGGTGGACATATTGGAGTTTTAGAAATTCCTGTGCCGAAAAATGGTCTGCAACAATGTGCTGATG
>JAAEZI010000030.1 GCA_018222915.1 Algicola sp.
ATTTCAAACAAATTGATTCTTGGTGCACTCGCTATTTTATTTGCTTTGTTAGCGATAGCTTTAGTGTTAGTGAAAAACACCTTAAATCGATTTGCTGAGCAAAAAGGAATTTCGGTGGCGGAAAAAGATAAGACGGTCCCTATCTGGAAAGCTTTCGCTCAAAATCAATTCTTGGTTTTGGTAACCGCTATTTTCTTCTTGTTAGCAGGTGCGTATTTTATCTATGGCTATTTAATGCAAGTAGGTGTTGATCAGGGTTATGAACCAGTACAACCAATTCATTATTCTCACAGAATACATGCTGGTGATAACGGTATTGACTGTAAATATTGTCACTCCTCTGCGAGAGTCAGTAAGCATTCAGGAATTCCATCTCTGAATATTTGTATGAATTGTCATAAGTCTATTTACCAGGTGGCTGATGAAACTCAGAAAGAAGGATTGAATGAATATGGCATTGATTATAATGCTGAAATTCAAAAATTGTATAAAGCTGTGGGTTGGGATGAGGCCGAACAAAAGTATACTGGAGAAACACAACCTGTAAGATGGGTGCGTATTCACAATTTACCTGATTTTGCTTATTTCAACCACTCGCAACACGTCGAGGTGGCAGGTGTGCAATGTCAAACATGTCATGGTCCAGTAGAAACGATGGAAGTGATGTATCAGCATGCGCCATTAACTATGGGATGGTGTATTAACTGTCACAGGGAAACAAATGTGAAAGTAGAAGACAATGCGTATTATGAAAAAATACATGAGCAATTGTCTAAGAAATATGGTGTTGACAAACTAACGGCTGCTCAAATGGGTGGACTCGAATGTGGAAAATGTCACTACTAATAAACGATTAATAAGAAGTAATTCAATTATATAATATGTCATCAAACAAGAAATACTGGAAAAGTGTTGAAGAGCTGAAAGAAGATAGCTCTATTGTTGAGACGCTAAAACAGAATGAATTTGTTCAAGAGATTCCAACTGATGAGTTCCTTGGGAACAAGGAGTCACTAGAAGCATCTTCAACAACGCGTCGTGACTTTTTGAAATATGTTGGTTTTAGTACAGCAGCTGCATCTTTAGCGGCGTGTGAGGGACCAGTGATCAAATCTATTCCTTACGTTGTTCAACCAGAATCTATTGTGCCTGGTGTCGCGAATTATTACGCAACGACTATCGCTGATGGATTTGATTTTTCAAGTGTTTTAGTTAAAACACGTGAAGGTCGTCCTATCAAAATTGAAAACAACAACTTAGCAAAAACACACAATGGTGCTAATGCAAGAGTGAACGCTTCTGTTTTAGGATTATATGATAGCTTAAGAGTAAAAGGTCCTATGAAAGGTAGCGATGCCATTTCATGGGAAACTTTTGATGCTGAAACAAATCAAGCCTTAACAGATGTGATGAACGCTGGGAAAGAGATTGTGTTGTTAACACAAACCTATGCCAGTCCGTCAACATCCAAATTGATTTCTGAATTCAAAGCGAAGTACGGTAATGTGCGTCATGTCATTTATGATGCTGTTTCAGAATCAGCTGCCTTAGATGCCTTTGAAGCAAAATACGGAACACGCGGATTAGCAGGTTACGATTTTTCTAAAGCGATGACCATTGTATCAGTAGGAGCAGATTTCCTTGGCGATTGGCAAGGCGGTGGTTTTGATGCTGGGTATGCGCAAGGACGTGTTCCAAAGAATGGAAAAATGTCGCGTCACATTCAGTTTGAATCCAACATGTCTTTGACAGGTTCAAATGCAGATAAACGAGTGCCTCTTACTCCAAGTCAACAAAAACAAGCATTAGCTAAATTATATAGTATGGTTGTTGGTGGTTCTGTGACTACAGATCTTCCTGCACCAATCAATGAAGCAGTTCAAAAAGCAGCTTCTGAATTAAAAAGAGCTGGAAGTAATGGCGTTTTAGTAACCGGAATTCAAGATGTTAATGCCCAAACAGTAGCCTTAGCAATTAATGAAGCTCTTGGTAGTAAAGCATTTGATGCTTCTAAGCCAATTTTAACAAGACAAGGGAGTAACGCCGCTGTCACCAAATTAGTTTCTGATATGAAGGCTGGTCGTGTTGGTGGTATCATCATGAGTGGTGTAAATCCAATGTATACCTTGCCTAATGCTTCAGATTTTGCTGAAGGACTAAAGAAAACAGATGTATCCATCGCTTTCTCAATGAAAGCAGATGAAACGGCTTTAGAAGCCCAATATATTGCTGCAGCGCCTCACTATTTAGAATCTTGGGGTGATGTAGAACTTAAAAAAGGACATTACAGTTTAATACAACCAACTATTCGTCCGTTATTCGATACACGCCAATTCCAACAAGCGTTATTAAAGTGGACTGGAAGTGATCAAAACTACCGTGAGTATATTAAGGAAACTTGGGGAACAGGTATATTATCTGGTTCAACATTCAATAAGGCCTTACAAGATGGAGTTTATGTAGGAAGTATTGCTACAGAAACTATGGATACGGCTGATACGGTAGCAGCATCTGAAGTTCCTGAAGAAGTACAAACGCCTGCTAATTCAGCTGGAAGCGCTGCAAGAGCTTTAGCATCTTCAGCGAAATCTGAAGGGATGGAATTGTCTTTATATACTAAAGTTGGTATGGGAGATGGTCAACAAGCAAATAACCCTTGGTTACAAGAGTTTCCAGATCCTATTACAAGAACCTCATGGGATAACTACATGACGATTTCTTCAGCAGACGCGAAAGACTTAGGTCTAATCAATGAGCATGTTGCAACAGGTGCATTGAATGGTAGTTATGCAGAAGTTACTGTTAATGGTGCGTCTATCACTGTGCCTGTGATTATTCAACCTGGACAAGCGAAAGGTTCCGTTGGAATTGCTTTTGGTTATGGTAGACGTGCAGGACTGAAGGATGAAATGATGACAGGTGTTAATGCATATAAATTATATCAAAACTTTAACACCGTACAGAACGTCACGATTAAGAAGGCAGCTGGAATACATGAATTTGCATGTGTGCAATTGCAGAATACCTTAATGGGACGTGGTGATATTATCAAGGAAACAACACTTGATATTTACAATAAATACGATAAAGAAGACCATAAACATGGTTGGAATAAGACGCCTGTGGTGTCGCTTAATCACGAAGAAACAAAAGTAACTTCTGAGAAAGTTGATTTATGGGATGAGTTTGACCGATCAATTGGACATCACTTCAACCTATCAATTGATTTAAATGCCTGTACAGGATGTGGTGCTTGTGTGATAGCTTGTCATGCTGAAAACAATGTACCAGTAGTAGGTAAAGAAGAAATTAGACGTAGCCGTGATATGCACTGGTTGCGAATTGATAGATACTATTCTTCAAATGATACATTTGAAGGTGATAATACGAAGAAAGACGAGTTTTCTGGTCTTTGGGGAGAAAAAGGATCCTTGGATGGTTTTGGTGAATTGGAAAATCCAGCAGACAATCCACAAGTAGCTTTTCAACCTGTGATGTGCCAGCACTGTAACCATGCGCCTTGTGAAACTGTTTGTCCTGTAGCGGCAACATCACATGGTCGTCAAGGTCAAAACCATATGGCTTATAACCGATGTGTCGGTACACGTTATTGTGCAAATAACTGTCCTTATAAAGTGCGTCGTTTCAACTGGTTCTTATATGCTCAAAATGATGAGTTTGATTATCATATGAATGATGATTTAGGGCGTATGGTATTGAACCCAGATGTGACAGTACGTTCACGTGGTGTAATGGAAAAATGTTCTATGTGTATTCAAATGACACAAAAGACTATTTTGGATGCCAAACGTGACGGAAGAGCCATTAAGGATGGTGAATTCCAAACAGCTTGTTCAGCAGCTTGTAGCAGTGGTGCGATGGTGTTTGGAGATATTAATGACAAAGACAGTAAAGTTGCAAAGCTTAAAGAAGATGATCGTATGTATCACTTATTAGAAAGTGTAGGTACTAAGCCAAATGTGCAGTATCAAACGAAAGTGAGAAATACAACTGAAGCATAAAAAGAATTAATTAAGAAACAATTATAATAGATTATGGCGTCTCATTACGAAGCACCTATTAGAAGACCCTTAGTTACAGGAGAAAAATCATATCACGATGTATCGGTGGATGTGGCAGCGCCTGTGGAAGGAAAAGCAAATAAATCTTGGTGGATAGTTTTTGGAATTTCACTAGTAGCTTTCCTTTGGGGAATTGGGTGTATTATCTATACAATTTCTACAGGTATTGGAACCTGGGGATTAAACAAGACTGTAGGTTGGGCTTGGGATATTACTAACTTCGTTTGGTGGGTTGGTATTGGTCACGCAGGAACACTGATTTCTGCGGTATTATTACTATTCCGTCAAAAATGGAGAATGGCAATTAACCGTTCTGCAGAAGCAATGACAATTTTCTCAGTAGTGCAAGCAGGATTGTTCCCAATTATTCACATGGGTCGTCCTTGGTTAGGCTATTGGGTATTGCCAATTCCAAACCAGTTTGGATCATTATGGGTTAACTTTAACTCACCGTTACTTTGGGATGTATTTGCAATTTCAACGTATTTATCAGTGTCATTAGTATTCTGGTGGACTGGTTTGTTACCTGATTTTGCGATGATTCGTGATAGAGCTGTGAAACCTTTCCAAAAGAAAATTTACTCATTATTGAGTTTTGGATGGTCTGGACGTGCCAAAGATTGGCAACGTTTTGAAGAAGTATCATTGGTATTAGCTGGATTAGCAACACCATTAGTACTTTCCGTGCATACTATTGTATCTTTTGACTTTGCCACGTCGGTTATTCCTGGTTGGCATACAACGATTTTCCCACCTTACTTTGTGGCTGGTGCGATTTTCTCAGGATTCGCGATGGTAAATACACTTCTTATCATCATGAGAAAAGTATGTAGCCTTGAAGATTATATTACAGTACAGCATATCGAATTGATGAACATCGTCATTATGATTACGGGTTCTATTGTTGGAGTGGCTTATATTACTGAGTTGTTTATCGCTTGGTATTCTGGTGTGGAATATGAACAATACGCCTTCCTTAACAGAGCAACAGGTCCTTACGCTTGGGCTTACTGGATGATGATGTCTTGTAACGTATTTTCACCTCAATTCATGTGGTTTAAGAAATTAAGAACTAGTATTATGTTCTCATTCTTTATTTCCATAGTAGTGAACGTAGGAATGTGGTTTGAGCGTTTTGTAATTATTGTAACATCATTACACAGAGATTACTTACCATCGTCATGGACGATGTTTCAACCAACCTTTGTTGATATAGGAATTTTTATTGGAACCATCGGATTCTTCTTTGTATTGTTCTTATTATATGCGAGAACATTCCCGGTGATAGCGCAAGCGGAAGTAAAAACCATCTTGAAATCATCAGGTGAGCGTTATAAGAAAATTAGAGAGCGTGGTGATAGCTTAGTTGGAACAGGAGCAGATGCTAGAACATCTGTATTGAAACTTGAAGAAGAAACGACCGCTGTCAAACCAGAGCAAGACAAATCTGAAAAATTAGATAATTTACTGAAGGGTGTTGGTAAATTTGATCCGAACACGCAAACGGCCGATGATCTGAAAGTGATCAATGGTATTGGACCGAAAATGGAAGAAGTTCTTAATAGTATCGGAATCTATACCTATGCGCAAGTAAGTAAAATGACAAAAAGAGAATACGACTTGTTAGACGACATTACAGGTTCTTTCCCTGGAAGAGCGGAACGTGATGATTGGTCTGGTCAAGCTAAAAAATTAATAAACTAAAAATAGTACATGGAAGCTTCAAAAGTAATTCACGCTATTTATACAGATGACGATGTTTTAATGGCAGCCGTTAAAAAGGTTAAGTCTGAACGTCATCATATTGAAGAGATATATACACCTTTTCCAGTACACGGATTAGACAAAGCTATGGGATTGGCACCAACGAGAATAGCTATTGCATCTTTCTTGTACGGTTGTGTTGGTTTAACCGTAGCAATCACGATGATGAATTTCATCATGATTCAGGATTGGCCACAGAATATAGGTGGAAAACCAAGTTTTAGCTATATTGAAAATATGCCCGCTTTTGTACCGATTATGTTTGAGTTAACGGTATTTTTTGCAGCGCATTTAATGGTGATAACGTTCTATTTAAGAAGTAGAATGTGGCCATTCAAAAAAGCTGAAAATCCAGATCCAAGAACAACAGATGACCATTTTTTAATGGAAATTCCAGTTCATGGTAATGAAAACGAATTAACCGATTTGTTAAAAGAAACAGGAGCGGTAGAAATTAATTTAATTGATAAAGCGCATTAACAGTCCAACTAATAAAACAGTTTTGATTTACTTACAAGTAGCATTCAAACTGTTTTAAATAAGGTCTGACAAAAAGATAAATAGACATCTACAAATGAAAAGCTTATTTAAAATAACTATAGTATTGATGGTATTTGCAAGTGTAGTTGCTTGTAAAAAGGATACAAGACCTAACTATCAATTCATGCCTAACATGTACGAACCTGTAAGCTATGAAGCTTATCAAGAAGCACGTATAGAAGTTGATGGAGAAGAATTGTTGTCCAATAACATGGAAGCACAATTACCTGCAGAAGGTTCCATTCCAAGAGGTGGTCATATGCCATTTGAAATTGAGAACACTCCTGAAGGTTATGACTTAGCTAAGACAACTTTAACAAGTCCGTTAGATTCTATGCAAATTGATAAAAATAGAGGCGGACAATTGTATGATATATACTGTGGGATTTGTCATGGTAAAAAGGGTGATGGTCAAGGTACGCTTGTAAAACGCGAAAAGATTTTAGGTGTTCCTAGCTATGATGATGCAGGAAGAGCTATCACAGAAGGAAGTATATATCACGTCATTTACTATGGAAAAAATGCCATGGGATCATACGCGAATCAACTGAATGAAGAAGAACGTTGGCAAGTGACAGATTATGTATTGAAGTTAAAGGCAGATTTAGAAAAATAAGATATTAGTTAAAGATTATATAATGGAATACAAAATTTCAAATAGACTAAGATTAACTGCTATTGTTTTAATGATTGTTGGAGCACTCGGTGTGGGATACGGCTTCGCGACATCCAATAAATCATTTGAAGAAGTAGAGACGATGTTGGCTAATGAATCGCATGGCGGAGGCCATGGAGACACAGCTGGACACGATGCTGAGACGCATGATACTCACGCACAAACTGAAACACATGCAGATGAAGCACATGGCGAGGCTACTGGTCATGCAGACATGGATGAACATACCAAACACGTGAATCACGTTATGCATTCTGTGCATAACAGACCTTGGTCTGCTCTTTATGTAGCAGCCTTTTTCTTTTTCATGATTGCCTTAGGCGTACTAGCTTTTTATGCGGTTCAATATGCGGCGCAGGCTGGATGGTCTCCACTGCTTTTGAGAGTTATGGAAGGAATTACTTCTTACATGTTACCAGGTGCATTGATCGTGTTGTTAATTGCAGCATTATCTCACTGGATAGGTCATGATGCCATTTTCAATTGGATGAATCCTGATATGGTCAATCCTGAAAGTGACAAATTTGATGAGCTTGTTCATGGTAAGAAAGGCTGGTTAAATTTCTGGGGCTTCATTATTAGAGGCTTGATATTTGTTGGAGGATGGTATCTCTACAGACACTTTTCTCGTAAGTTTTCTTTGGCACAGGATAAGGCAGATGACAACAAAAACTTTAAAAAGACTTTTCGTATTTCAGCAGCATTCCTAGTATTTTTCCTTTATACAGAATCTATGATGTCTTGGGATTGGATTATGAGTGTAGACCCACACTGGTTCAGTACGCTGTTTGGATGGTATGTATTAGCTGGAATGATGGTATGTGGTATCACGGTAATCGCTATGATTACAATTTATTTGAAATCAAAAGGCCTATTGCCAAAAGTTAACGATAGTCATATTCATGATTTAGCGAAGTTTATGTTCGGTTTTAGTATATTTTGGACTTATTTATGGTTCTCTCAATTTATGCTTATCTGGTACTCGAACATTCCAGAAGAGGTAACTTACTTTGTGTCCAGATTTGAAGATTACCAGTTGCCATTTTTAGGTATGGTTGCGATGAATTTCGTATTCCCATTGTTGGTATTAATGAATAGTGATTATAAACGTATTCCATGGTTTGTAATCATGGCTGGTATTGTGATTCTTGTAGGTCACTATATTGATATATTCAATATGATTATGCCTGCAACCGTAGGAGATCAATGGTTTATTGGAATTCCTGAAATAGGATCTATAATGCTATTTGCAGGACTATTCATTTTCATAGTCTTTACGGCATTGACCAAGGCGCCATTAGAACCAAAACGTAATCCGTTCATAAAAGAGAGTGAACATTTCCATTATTAATAAGAATATATAAAGAACAGAAACGACAATGACTGCTTTTTTAACAATTATAATAGTACTTTTCATAGCTGTTGCAATTTGGCAAATGGTTAAGATTTTTGATTTGGCTCAAGTAGGGACAACAAATAATCAAGTAGCTACAGATAAAGACAACAGAATTAATGGCTATTTAATGATGGGATTTTTAATCTTCATTTATGCCATCACCATTCTTTCTTTTTGGTATCTAGGCGATTTACCATTGATGTCCAATTCAGCTTCGGAGCATGGATCGGAAATAGATAATTTGATGATTATTTCCATGGTTATCATTTTTATCGTACAAACGTTTACACAGTTTTTATTACACTATTTTGCTTATAAGTACAAAGGTGAAAAAGGACGTAAGGCATTATTTTATGCTGATAACAATACATTAGAGGCTATTTGGACGTTTATTCCTGTGATTGTTTTGGCTGGTCTTATCATCTACGGATTGTTCACTTGGACGAGCATCATGAATATTGACGAAAGCGAAGATCCTATGGTGGTGGAATTATACGCACAACAGTTTAACTGGAAGGCTCGTTATGCAGGTGAAGATAACACCTTGGGTATGGCTAACGTGAGATTAATTGATATTGATCGTGCTAATATCTTAGGTCTTGATGAATCTGATCCTAATGCGGATGATGATGTTATAACGACCGAATTACATTTACCAGTTGGTAAACCCGTCTTATTCAAAATGCGTTCTCAAGATGTGTTACACTCTGCTTACATGCCTCACTTTAGAGCTCAAATGAATTGTGTTCCAGGTATGATTACGCAATTTGGTTTTACACCAACGGTAACAACTGCTGAAATGCGTCAAAAAGAAGATATTCAAGAAAAAGTAGCTCATATCAATGCACTACGACTTGAAAATAAAGAAGAGATAGAAGCTAAGGGTCAAGAATTGAATTATGAATTCGATTATCTATTGCTGTGTAATAAGATTTGTGGAAAATCACATTACAACATGCAAATGAAAATAATTGTTGAAACTCAAGAAGAATATGATGCTTGGATTAAGGAGCAGAAAACATTCAAAAACTCTTTAACTAACTAAAAGATTTAAAAAAAGAAATTAGATTATGTCAGCACACGCAGATACTCACGCACACGACGACCACGGACATCATCATAAAGAGACTTTTGTAACTAAATACATATTTAGTCAAGATCACAAGATGATTGCCAAGCAATACCTTATAACAGGTACAATCATGGGAGTCATTGGTGTTTTGATGTCAATTATGTTCCGTATGCAAATTGCATGGCCAGAGCAGCCTAATGTACTTTTTGAAGCACTCTTAGGTAAATGGGCACCAGAAGGTGTTATGGATGCCGATATTTATTTGGCACTCGTAACCATCCATGGTACAATCATGGTATTCTTTGTTTTAACAGCAGGACTGAGTGGTACATTCAGTAACTTATTAATTCCGTTGCAAATTGGTGCTCGTGATATGGCATCTGGGTTCTTAAACATGATTTCGTACTGGTTGTTTTTCCTCTCTAGTGTGATCATGGTCATTTCATTATTTGTGGAAGCTGGACCTGCGGCTGCTGGATGGACAATCTATCCGCCATTAAGTGCCTTGCCTATGGCTCAAGGAGGATCTGGTATGGGTATGACCTTATGGTTGGTATCTATGGCGATATTCATCGCTTCGTCATTATTGGGATCACTAAACTATATCGTAACCGTTATTAATTTACGTACAAAAGGTATGTCTATGACAAGATTGCCATTAACGATTTGGGCATTCTTTGTAACGGCTATTATTGGTGTGGTTTCTTTCCCAGTATTATTATCAGCAGCATTGCTTTTAATTATGGATAGAAGTTTCGGAACATCCTTCTTTTTATCGGATATATTTATTCAAGGGGAAGTGCTACATTACCAAGGTGGTTCACCAGTATTATTTGAACACTTATTCTGGTTCTTAGGTCACCCTGAAGTGTATATCGTATTGTTACCTGCATTAGGAATCACTTCCGAAATTATTGCTACCAACTCCCGTAAACCAATTTTTGGATATCGTGCCATGGTAATGTCTATACTAGCCATAGCATTCCTTTCTACTATTGTTTGGGGTCACCACATGTTTATTTCAGGTATGAATCCATTTTTGGGATCAGTATTTACATTTACAACCTTATTAATTGCGATTCCATCAGCAGTTAAGGCATTTAACTATATAACCACACTCTGGAAAGGAAACCTTCAAATGAATCCAGCCATGCTGTTTTCAATCGGATTGGTATCAACCTTCATTACTGGAGGACTAACAGGAATCATTCTAGGTGATAGTGCCCTAGATATTAATGTGCATGATACGTATTTCGTAGTGGCGCATTTCCACTTAGTAATGGGTATATCCGCATTGTATGGAATGTTCGCCGGAATTTATCATTGGTTCCCAAGGATGTTTGGTCGCATGATGAACAAGAATCTCGGGTATTTACATTTTTGGATCACAGCCATCTGTGCCTATGGGGTATTTTTCCCAATGCACTTTATAGGAATGGCAGGTTTACCTAGACGTTACTACACCAATTCTAACTTCCCGTTATTTGATGATACTGCGAATGCTAATGTAGTGATTACCATGTTCGCAATCATTGGTGGTATTTTCCAATTAGTATTCTTATGGAACTTCTTCTCTTCTATTTTCTACGGAAAGAAATCAGAACAAAACCCATGGAACTCTAACACCTTGGAATGGACAGCACCTGTCAAGCATATGCATGGTAACTGGCCTGGAGAAATTCCTCACGTACATCGCTGGCCATATGATTACAGTAAGCCAGGACATGATGAGGATTTTGTGCCTCAAAACATCCCATTGAAAGATGGAGAAGAAGAATTACAACACTAATTCTCTTATGAAAAATATAGAAAAGCCTTTCGGATAAATCGAAAGGCTTTTTGTTTATATTTGTGTTATATGAACGAAAACCTAGATCCTACAAACGACCAATTTTCTCCTAAAGAACTGGATGTTGAAAAGAAATTAAGACCCTTGTCCTTTGATGATTTCACGGGTCAGGATCAAGTCTTGGAAAATCTTCAGATATTTGTTCAAGCGGCAAACGGTAGAGATGAGGCCTTAGATCATACCTTGTTTCATGGACCTCCTGGTTTAGGTAAGACAACCTTGGCCCATATATTGGCTTGCGAGCTCAATGTTGGGATTAAAGTAACATCTGGTCCCGTTTTAGATAAGCCTGGCGATTTGGCTGGATTATTGACCAATTTGGATGAACGTGATGTCTTGTTTATTGATGAAATTCATCGATTGAGCCCAATCGTAGAGGAGTATTTGTATTCAGCGATGGAAGATTATAAGATTGACATCATGATTGAGACCGGTCCGAATGCTAGAACGGTTCAAATTAACTTAAATCCGTTTACCTTAGTTGGAGCTACGACGCGCTCCGGACTTCTCACCTCACCTATGCGTGCCCGTTTTGGAATTCAAAGTCGTCTACAATATTATAATACGGAGTTACTCACTACCATTGTACAACGTAGTGCATCCATTTTAAATGTTCCTATATCCATGGAAGCCGCTGTTGAGATCGCTGGAAGAAGTCGTGGTACACCAAGAATAGCCAATGCGCTATTACGTCGAGTTCGTGATTTCGCTCAAATAAAAGGGAATGGCAGTATTGATATAAAAATTGCAAGGTTTGCTTTGGAAGCACTGAACGTGGACGCTCACGGATTAGACGAAATGGATAACAAAATATTAGCGACCATCATCGATAAATTTAAAGGTGGTCCTGTAGGAATTACCACATTGGCTACTGCTGTAAGTGAAAGTGCAGAAACCATTGAAGAAGTATATGAACCTTTCCTGATACAGCAAGGGTTTATCATGCGGACTCCAAGAGGACGAGAGGTTACTGAACAAGCTTACAAACATTTAGGGAAAGTCAAAGGCCCTATTCAAGGTGGCTTATTTTAAGAAACGGTAAAATCTTTTTAAGGGTTATTTCAAGAGTCAAAAACTATGCAAAACACGAAAGAAATACCAACGGTTCCCTTATCAAGATTCTTAAAGCACTCTCTCAATATTTTAAAAAACCCGCTACCATTTCATCATGCCAATTTCACGAAGCTTGGTGATAGTTTTAAACTCAAAATAGGATTTCGTTCTTCAGTCTTTTTTTCAAGGGATGCTGGTTTAGCTGAATACGTCCTTCAGAAGCATCAAAAAAATTATGTCAAATCTAAAATTCAAACGGAAGATTTGGTAAAATATGTTGGTAAAGGTTTACTTACTTCGGAAGGTGAGCATTGGAAGAGACAACGAAAATTAATTCAACCAGCTTTTCATAAAAAACAGCTGAAACAATTATTGACATCCATTCAAAATGCCATACTAACAGAATACCAAAGAATCTCTAATAATGAAAGCATAGACATATTTCCAGTGTTCAATGATCTCGCATTTCAAACAGTAGTAAAGTCCTTATTCAGCAGTCATATCGAACAAGATAAAATCAATCGATTGCAATATATCACGGAGACGGCACAAAAAATGTTAGTAAAAGAATTGCGCCAGCCGTATTTAGGTTGGTGGTTTAAATCTAGTGGTAAGATTAAAGCGCACATTCAACTTACTCAGGAGGCAAGAGACATTTTAAAACAAATAGTAAATGAGAGAAGAGCGTCAAATATAAAGGCTAATGATTTATTGGATATGTTGTTGGAAGCTAGGTACGACGATGGTAACGCTATGGACGAAGAGCAGTTGATTGATGA
This sequence comes from Algicola sp., assembly GCA_018222915.1. Lineage (GTDB taxonomy): Bacteria > Bacteroidota > Bacteroidia > Flavobacteriales > Flavobacteriaceae > Psychroserpens. The sequence continues at coordinate 13,212 of JAAEZI010000030.1, forward strand.
AATATTGATTCTGTTTACAGCAGGTCATGAAACCACGTCAAATGCATTGACCTTTACTTGTCAGCTTTTAGCGTTGCATCCAGCATGGCAAGAGTCTATTTATCAGGAAACGAAACAGCTTAAAAGTCAAGGGCTTGATACAATGGCATCGATTATGGCATCAAAAGCATGTCAGCAAGTTCTTGAAGAGTCTATGCGATTGTATCCACCTGCCTATTTTATAGATCGTGTCAATATATCTGATGATGAGTTTAACGGGATGCAATTTAAGGCAGGTTCTAATCTATTGTTTTCTATTTATGAGATCCATCGTCATCCAAAATTATGGGCGCAACCCAACCAATTTATGCCTCAAAGATTCGCTGATGGTGAACGTCAATTTTCGTCGCAGTATTTTCCGTTTGGTGCTGGACCAAGAAAGTGCATTGGGAATAACTTTGCGATGTTCGAAATGATTATGGCTATTAATGAGTTGGTTTCTCAATTTAAATTCAAACCAAATTTTGATACCATAGAGATAACACCACTTATCACATTAAAGCCGAAAAATGCGCATATCACATTTCAAAAACGATAAAAACTAAAGAAGGAATGACATGATGTTATTCATCTAACTTTCTTGTATCATCAAGTTTTCTAAACCGATAAAAGCGGTGTTTATCTATTTTTTTTATGGGTTGATTTTAAATTTTCTACTTTCCACATCAAACCTAACTCAATCAAAATGAAAAGCTTATCATGGCCATTAGCGCTTTTATTAACTTTGTTATTTCTGACGTCTTGTGCGTCAGATGATGATTACGTACAAGTTCCTAGTCAGACTTTACTAGAAGACAGACTTATAGAGCTTTACGGTTCCAAGGCGGCCTTAATTTTGCCAACTACCAACGATCTAAGTTTAATTCCAAGCGATTTTAACAATCCAATTACTGAAGAAAAAGTAGCCTTAGGGAAACTCCTGTTTCACGAAACAGGTCTGGCTACCAACCCCAATATGGAAGGTGGTATGAATACCTATTCTTGTGCAAGCTGTCATCATGCTGATGCAGGATTTCAAAGTGGAATCATTCAAGGGATTGGTGAAGGCGGAACGGGTTTTGGACTTCATGGTGAAGGACGAATTAAAGATGCACTTTATCAAGATGCAGACTTAGATGTACAACCTATCAGATCACCCAGTGTTCTCAATGTGGCGTATCAAGATGTCATGTTGTGGAACGGACAGTTTGGAGGTGTTGGAACCAATGAAGGTACTGAGGCTGGATGGACTGTTGGAACGCCTAAAGAAACAAATACTCTAGGGTTTGAAGGTGTAGAAACACAAGCCATTGCTGGTATTGATGTACACCGATTGGTGATTGATTATGATTTTATTTTTAATTCAGAATACAAAGTATTATTCGACGCGGCTTTTCCAGGTACTGAACCTGAAGAGTGTTACACAAAAATAAATGCGGCTTTAGCCATTGCAGCCTACGAAAGGACCTTACTTCCTAACCAGGCGCCTTTCCAACGTTGGTTAAATGGTGATGAAGCGGCTATGGATGCCGATCAAATTGAAGGTGCTCGTTTGTTTTTTGATGAAGCTAAATGCTTTACATGCCATTCAGGTCCTGGACTCAACGGTATGGACTTTCACGCACTCGGCATGAAAGATCTAGAAGGTGAGAATGTGTTTAATGCTATTGATGATGCCACCAAACGAGGACGAGGAGGATTTACGGGAAACCCAGAAGATGATTACAAGTTTAAAACACCACAATTGTATAATTTAAAGGATGTAGGCTTTTTTGGTCACGGTGGAAGTTTTCAAACTGTACGAGATGTGGTTGTATATAAAAATAATGCTGTTAAAGAAAACACAAACGTACCAGAAGTTGCCTTATCTTCAGAGTTTACACCTTTAAATTTAACAGAAGATCAAATAGACCTCATTACGTTATTTTTAAAAGCTGCCCTCTATGACAATAAACAAAATGCAGATGCGCAATCATCAGCAGATATGGGTTGCAATTAATTTCAAAAATCAAATTCATTGGAATAAAATATCTCAAGTTTAATGAATATGATTAAATTTGAGTGTGAACAGAACCGAACAAACAAAACTTATCAAAACCGAAGCGCAACGCCTCGGTTTTTTGTCTTGTGGTATCAGTAAAGCAGCATTCTTAGAAGTGGAAGCACCACGACTTGAAAAGTGGCTTAAGAATCATGCGCATGGTGAAATGCATTACATGGAAAATCATTTTGATAAGCGCCTGGATCCCACAAAATTGGTGGAAGGTTCAAAAAGTGTAGTGTCTTTACTATTAAATTATTTTCCATCTGAGATTCAAAATTCAGATAGTTATAAACTTTCAAAATATGCCTATGGTACAGACTACCATTTCGTAATCAAAGATAAACTTAAGCAACTCCTCAACTTTATAAAAGACGAAATAGGCGATGTGCACGGCAGAGCATTTGTAGATTCTGCACCTGTGTTAGATAAGGCTTGGGCAGCAAAATCAGGCTTGGGATGGATAGGTAAGCACAGCAATTTACTCACTCAAAAAGTTGGTTCTTTTTATTTTATCGCAGAATTAATTATCGATTTAGAATTGGATTATGACCATCCGGTTACGGATCATTGCGGCTCCTGCACAGCTTGTATTGATGCATGTCCCACACAAGCGATTACTGAACCATATGTGGTTGATGGTAGTAAATGCATTTCTTATTTTACAATAGAATTGAAGGAAAATATTCCTTCAGAATTTAAAGGGCAATTTGACGATTGGATGTTTGGTTGTGATGTGTGTCAAGATGTTTGTCCGTGGAACCGTTTTTCTAAGTCACACAATGAGCCTTTATTTAATCCGCATCCAGAATTATTAGCGATGTCGAAAAAAGATTGGGAAGAGATTACCAAGGACACCTTTAATAAAGTTTTTAAAAAATCAGCGGTTAAACGAACAAAGTTTGAGGGGCTAACCCGCAATATTAAGTTTTTACAAGATTAGTTTTTGTCGAATTCCTTTTGATGAGACCAGTATCTAATTCTATGATTTTAGGATAAACTTCTTTTCCTTTTTTTATTGCTTTTAACTCTTTATGTAATTGCTTAAAAGCCATTTTACCCATTTGATATCCAGGTTGATCAATTGTTGATAGTGACGGTGTAATTGCAGATGACATAAACCAGTTACTAAATCCAACAATGGAAATATCTTCAGGGATTTTAACACCGCGTTGATTAAATTCTGTGATGGCTCCAATAGCTACCATGTCTGTATTGATAAATATGCCATCTACATCATCATGGTCTTCCAACAATTGTGCTGCATTCTGTTTCCCTTCTTCAAAACTCATATCGCTACAATCACAGATATATACTAAAGTGGGATCGTAAGGTAAATTATTATCTAATAATGCTTTTTTATATCCCAAAAATCGGTCAATTGAATTTTGTGGAAGCAACGGACCTCTGAAATGGGCAATACGCCTGCAACCAGTATCTATGAGATGTTGTGTAGCTGTATAGGCTGCTTTTCTATCGTCAATAATCACCTTAGAACAATTGACGATTTTAGCTATTTTATCGAACATAACAATAGGCTTGTCCTGAGCTATCACGTCTGTAATATGTTTAAAATCAGACGTGCCATTGGCGAGAGATATTAAAATACCATCGACATGCTTACTGAGCAATAAATCGATTTGTTTTTTTTCGAGCTCATAGGATTCATTGGATTGTAAAATAATAACCAAATAGCCTTTTTTTTCGGCTTGTGCTATGATGCCTTTAATGACTGTGGAAAAAAAATGATGGACAACTTCTGGAATAATAACACCAATGGTTTTAGATTCTCGTGTTCTTAAATTTACGGCAAATGAATTGGGTCTATAGTTTAATTGAGCAGCAGTCTCTCGCACTTGGCGTCGGGTTTTTTTACTCACGTCAGGATAATCTTTTAAAGCCTTTGATACTGTAGTTATTGAAATATTTAAGGTTTCGGCAATTTGTTTTAAGGTTACTGGCTTCACATTTTCAGGATTTAATACTTAAAATTACAAATTAAAATCACAAATCGAAAACGTTTTCGGTAAATCGAAAACGTTTTCGATTTATTTTTAATGATTTTTTATAGCAATAACTATAGATTAGCTAAAAATTAACCAAAATAATTGTCAAATTACTAAAATAGACGAAAATGATTACAACTAAAAAATGTTACAGTTTATTACTTCTACTATGGTTGTCTGTATCTACTATTGTTGCTCAGTCTTCAATTTCTGGAAAAATAACGGATACAAGTGGTATGCCTCTAGGAGGTGTTAATGTAATTCTTAATGGCACTACTCAAGGAGCCGTTTCAGATTTTGATGGAAATTACACGATTACAAATGTAGAGGATGGAACCTATATCATTAATGCGACATACCTCGGGTATGCTAAATTTAGTGAAAGCGTGACTGTTAGCGGAAACAACATCACTGTAGATATCCAAATGAACGAAGATGCCGAATCTTTAGATCAAATTATTGTCACGGGTGTTACAAATCCGAAGTCGCGTATTGAATCTAGTGTATCAGTCACAACGATTCAACCAAAAATTATCGAACAATCTGCACCGAGAACAACCGCAGAAATATTCAGAACCATTCCTGGTATTCGCTCTGAGTCTTCTGGAGGTGAGGGTAATTCAAATATTGCCGTACGTGGTGTGCCAGTTTCATCTGGTGGATCGAAATATGTGCAACTACAAGAAGATGGTTTGCCTGTTTTATTATTTGGTGATATGTCATTTGCTACTGCGGATATTTTTACACGTTATGATTCTAACATCGCAAGAATTGAAGCTATTAGAGGTGGTTCTGCATCAACCTTATCTTCAAATTCACCTGGTGCTATTATCAACTTAATTAGTAAAACTGGTAAGATTGAAGGTGGTTCAATGGCTACATCTTTCGGTTTGGATTATAGTAATTTTAGAACGGATTTCGATTATGGAGCTCCTATAGGTGAAGGTCTTTATTTCCATATGGGTGGTTTTTACAGAGTTGGGGAAGGCATACGAGATGCTGGATATACGGCTAATAATGGCGGACAATTCAAGTTTAATATTACTAAAGAATTTGAACAAGGTTATTTAAGATTATCTGCTAAACATTTAAATGATAGAGCTATTGCTTATTTGCCTAACCCTATAAAGGTTACAGGGACTAATGCAGATCCGAATTTTGAAAATGTTCCTAATTTCGATGCGAATAATCAGACGTTACATACACCATACTTATCTCAAAATGTTGGGCTTGGTGAAAGTGGCCAATTAAGACGATCTGATGTTAGTGACGGAATGAACCCTATTTCTACTTCAATAGGTATGGAAGCTGCTATTGATCTCGGTGAAGGATACAAGATTAAAAATAATGGAAGATTTTCTTTCAATAAGGGAGGGTTTAATTCGCCTTTTCCAGCAAGTGTATCAACTGCTTCCGATTTCTTAGCTGGTGATTTCGCAACAGGTAATGGTTACGATTCTTTGGTTTATGCTAATGGCGATGGTGCCGTCAATGGTAATTCATTAATAGCACCTGTGGTATTATTTGATACACAGTTAAACAATTTCAACAACTTTATGAATGATATTCGTTTAACGAAATCTTTTGATAAATTAGACGTCACAGTGGGATATTTTAAAGGAATTCAAAATGTGTCGATGTCTTGGTTATGGAATTCCTATTTGTTAGAAGCTTCAGGTGATGATGCTCGATTAATAGATGCTCTAGACGCTTCTGGAAACCCTCTATCCGTTAATGGATTGGTTGGGTATGGTGCCGCGTTTTTTGGAAACTGCTGTCAACGTAGCTACGATACCCGATACAACACGTCTGCTCCTTATTTAGCTTTGGCTTTTGAGGCTTCAGAGAAGTTAAATTTTGACGCTAGTATTCGCTATGATAAGGGACAAGTAGATGGGTCTTTTGCAGGGCCAGTGACTTCTCAATACGATGTCAATAATGACGGTCAGATTTCTTTACCAGAGCAAACCGTACAGTCTATTGATTTGGCCAATCCTACAACAGTAGATTATGATTATGATTATGTATCCTTTTCCGTAGGTGTGAACTATTTATTAAAAGATAACGAAGCTTTATTCGCTCGTTACAGTAGAGGTGGTGCCGCAAAAGCAGATCGAATTTTATTCGCAGGCTTAGATTATACCAATAGTGATCGAATTAACGCTTTAGACTTTATTAATCAAGCAGAAATTGGCTATAAGAGAGGATTTGAAAAAGGATCAATTTACGCAACATTCTTCTATGCTAAAACTGTAGAAGAAGGAGGTTTTGAAGCCACATCTAATAGTATCATTGAAAATGATTACAAATCTTTAGGGATTGAAATTGAAGGGACTTATCGATTTAATGAAGATTTTGATGTACGCGGTGGGTTAACATTCACTGATGCACAAATAGACTCAGGAGATAACGAGGGTAATACACCGAGAAGACAACCTGATTTTATCTATAATCTAATCCCGACTTATAATTTTGGTAAAACTAATCAAAATGCTTTTGGATTGAGTTTTATTGGACAAAGCAAAGCATATGCTCAAGATTCAAATGAATTAGTCTTACCTGGATTTGTAATTGTTAATAGTTTCATTAACATAGGTATTACTGATAATTTAAATGCAAACCTATCTGCTAATAACGTTTTTGATACTTTAGGAATTACAGAATCTGAAGAAGGTAGTATAGTAGAAGGGCAAACCAATTATTTAAGAGTTAGACCAGTGCCAGGTCGTTCTATATCGCTTGGCTTGAACTATAGTTTTTAATAAATTTTAAGTGTTAACAAAATTTATTGAGTTTTAAATTGATTTGAGTTTAAGAGTCAATGCTTCAATTTGGCATTGACTCTTTTTAACTAATTTTTCAAGTAATTTAGCTACATTAACCACTAAGAAATAGGCTACAATGTTATTAAAACCAAAATTGAGCTTTTGGCAAATCCTAAACATGAATGTTGGTTTTTTCGGAATTCAATATAGTTTTGGGTTACAACAAAGTGCCGTGACACCTATCTATGATTTCTTGGGCGCAAGCCCAGATCAAATTCCAATTTTACATCTTGCTGGTCCAGTGACAGGTCTCTTGGTACAACCTATAATTGGTGCATTAAGTGATAAAACATGGAGCCCAAAATTTGGTAGACGAAAACCTTATTTTCTTATTGGAGCCATTTTATGTAGCTTAACGTTATTGGCATTTCCATTTAGTAGTTCTTTATGGATGGCAGCTGGCTTATTATGGATTTTGGATGCTGGAAATAATACAGCGATGGAACCCTACAGAGCTTTAATAGCAGATAAGTTAGATGAAGAGCAACAGCCACTAGGCTTTCAAATGCAAAGCTTCTTTACAGGTTTAGGTCAGGTTTTAGCCAATTTATCCTTGTTTATTTTTCCCCTAATCTTTATTGGATCTACAGGAGCTTTACCAACATGGGTTTATGCCTCCTTTTTCTTAGGTGCCTTCTGTTCAATAGCCTCCATATTATGGAGTATTAGTAAAACAAAAGAAATTCCACCGACGACTGAAGAATTAGCAAAGTTAAAAAGTGAAAAGCGCAGTCTAATCGGACCATTGATAGAAATATTTTCAGCCATAAAGGACATGCCAAAAGTGATGTGGCAATTAGCTTTAGTCTATCTTTTTCAATGGTATGCCTTATTCTGTTATTGGCAGAATTCTTCAAAAAGTGTAGCGCTTTCAGTTTGGAAGGCTACACCAGAAAATACTGAGGCTTACAGTGAAGCCGTGAGTTGGACTGGCTTAGTAAATGGCTGGTATAATGTGGTCACTTTTCTTGTTGCTTTTGCTCTGGTAGGTTTTGCAAAAAAATTCAGTCCTAAAAAAGTGCACGCCTTTTGTTTATGCATTGCTGCTATTGGCTTTTTAGCGTTTCCTCATATTGAAAATAAGAACTTATTATTTTTTGCCATCACTGGTTTTGGAATCGGTTGGGCAAGTATGATGGGTATCCCTTACTTGATAGTGGTATCAGATATTCCTAAAGAACGCTATGGTGTTTATATGGGTATTATTAACATGATGATTGTGATTCCAATGATTTTACAAACCTTATCGTTTGGCTATATTTTGAAGAATTTCTTAAACAACGATCCTCGTCAGGCTATAACTTTTGCAGGTGTCTTATTGCTTATTAGTATGATTTTTACGCTACGAATAAAATCTAATAAAATGGTTCAGGGTGAATAACTTAAATTACAACAAATCGATAGAATTATTATTGAAATGTTCTTCTGAAGCTGGCTTTTTAGCCAGTGCTCAAGATATTTCTAATTATAAAAGGGTCTGGGCTCGTGATGGTGTTATTTGTGGCTTAGCAGCTTTGGCTTCTGAAAATGATGAACTTATAGAGACATTCGACAAGACTTTAGAAACTTTAGCAACTCATCAACACCGTATTGGCACTATTCCTTCTAATGTCTCTATTAAAAATGATCAAGTTGATGTGAGTTACGGTGGATTAGCAGGAAGAGTGGATGCCATTACGTGGTTTGTAATAGGTGTTTGCCAATTTGCCTATTACAAAAACGACCCATCTCATGTTCAAAAATATAAGTCTCACATCGATAAATGCTTGACACTTTTAGAAGCCTGGGAGTTTAACAATAAACATTTATTGTATGTGCCTTTATCAGGTAACTGGGCCGATGAATACATTGCAGATGGATATGTTTTATATGATCAATTACTTCGTGTTTGGGCATTAAAAAGCTACAATCGTTTCATAAACGATAACGACATCAACAACAAAATTGACAATATCATAAAGCAAATCGAAGTTAATTTTTTTCCTAATACTGAGGGTGAAAAGTTTCATGAGCGCGCTTTTAACGAGATCGAATTTAAATCGTATCTGCCCTGCTCATTCTCCCCATCGGGTTACAAAATACAGTTTGATGCTTTTGCCAATGCGCTAGCCTTAATTTTAAACATAGGTGATGAAGATTTTCAAAAGCGACAACTCCATTATGCTTTTGATCTAGCTTCAAATACCAAATTAGGTTTAGTTCCATCATTTTGGCCACCAATTACTCCAGAAGATGAACATTGGAGTTTACTCAAAAATAATTGTAAATATGAATTCAGAAACTATCCGTTCGAATTTCATAATGGTGGAAGTTGGGCGATGGTTAACGGTTTTTTAGGTATTGCCTTATATCATAAACATGAAATACAAAAAACTGATGTTCTTTTAGAAAAGATACATCATGCTAATGAAATAGAAGATTTTTCATTTTATGAAAATTTCAACACAAAAACACGTAAACCCAATGGCGTGCCATATTGCGCATGGAGCGCAGCTTCAGCCGTTTTATTACACCAAACAAGGTATAACAATTTTAAAGTTTTAATTTAAATTGAAACCAATAGATATCATAAGTATAGGAGAGGTACTCATCGACTTTATCGGTCATGAGGTGAATACCTCTATCAACAGAACTAAAAACTATCATCGTTTTTTAGGTGGTTCACCAACCAACGTGGCTGTTAATGCCTCTCGACTAGGATTAAGATCGCTCCTTGTAGCTTCATGTGGTCACGATGGATTTGGCGATTATATTGTTCGAAAATTAAAAAAAAATAAGGTGGAAACCTCTTGTATCAAAAGATGTTCCATAGAACCAACATCAGTTATATTTGTATCAAAATCTACCGAGACCCCAGAATTTATTCCATTTAGACAAGCAGATTGCAAGATTACTGAAGATCAATTAAAGGATGAGCTGTTGGCACAAGCAAAAATCTTTCATACGACTTGTTTCGCTTTAAGTAAAAACCCAGCTCGTGATACTATTTTAAAGCGCTCATTAAAAGCCAAAGAATTGGGATTGACATTGAGTATCGATATCAATTTTTCAGAAAAAATTTGGTCTGATAGAGAAGAAGCAAAACAAATTCTCAAAGCATATTTGACGAATGACCCATTAGTTAAGTTAAGTGAAGACGATTGTTATAGGCTTTTTGCAGAAACGAAATCTGAAGACTTTATTTTTGACTATTTCCATAATTTAGGAGCGACGACGATATGCTTAACAAAAGGTAAAAATGGCGTAGTTGTTTCAGACCTTAACGAGGGCATGTATTTTCAAAAAGCAATCGAGATTGAAAACATTAAGGATGCTACTGGCGCAGGCGATGCATTTTGGACAGGATTCCTTTATGCACAAATTAATAATAAGGGATTGATGAAAAGTATTACGATTGCTCAAAAACTAGCGTCTATTAAATTACAAAATGTAGGTCGACTTCCAGATAATTTTGATATCCATCATATGATTTTGGAGTTAGATAGTAAAAGAAATTAATATCAAGCAAGCTATCGCCTGCTCTCTTGATTTAAGGTGGTTGCTATCTCCTGCTATTTTTTTATTTTCTTAACACCTTTCTCATAAAACACGTACCTTTGTAATTCAATGTTATAAATCGTAAAATCTGTTTATGAGTAAGCAAAGCAAACGTCGAGAAGCCTTAGTTTATCACGCCAAACCAACGCCTGGAAAAATACAAGTAGTACCCACAAAAAAATATGCGACGCAAAGAGATTTGTCATTAGCGTATTCACCCGGTGTGGCGGAGCCTTGTTTGGAAATTGAAAAGGATAAAAACAATGCTTATAAATACACAGCTAAAGGAAATCTTGTGGCCGTTATTTCAAACGGAACCGCTGTTTTAGGTCTGGGAAATATTGGTCCTGAGGCGTCAAAACCTGTGATGGAAGGTAAAGGCTTGTTGTTTAAGATTTTTGCAGATATCGATGTATTTGATATTGAGGTGGATACGGAAGATATAGATGCATTTATTGAAACCGTCAAAAATATAGCGCCAACTTTCGGTGGTATTAATTTAGAAGATATCAAAGCGCCTGAAGCTTTTGAAATTGAACGTCGTCTTAAAGAAGAGTTGGATATTCCGGTGATGCATGACGACCAACATGGAACAGCGATTATTTCTGCAGCAGCTTTATTAAACGCTTTAGAACTTGCTGAAAAAAAGATTGATGAGGTAAAGATTGTTATTAGTGGCGCAGGTGCTGCCGCTATTTCATGTTCACGACTCTACCAAGCCTGTGGCGCTAAGGGAGAAAATATGGTCATGTTAGATAGTAAGGGAGTCATTCGAAAGGATCGAGAGAACCTCACTACCGAAAAAGCCGAATTTGCCACTGATCGTAAAATAGACACTTTAGAAGAAGCTATGAACGATGCCGATGTATTTATCGGTTTATCTATGGCTGATATAGTCAATCCGAAGATGTTGGAGTCTATGGCTGTGAATCCGATCGTCTTTGCTATGGCTAATCCAGATCCAGAAATTCCTTATGATGTCGCTATTGCTACCAGAAAAGACATTATCATGGCCACAGGACGTAGTGATCATCCAAATCAAGTTAATAATGTGTTAGGGTTCCCTTTTATATTTAGAGGTGCTTTAGATGTGCGTTCTACCAAAATAAATGAGGCCATGAAAATGGCAGCTGTTCATGCCTTGGCAAAATTGGCCAAAGAACCAGTGCCTGAACAAGTGAACATCGCTTATGGAGAAACACGACTCACGTTTGGTAGAGACTATATTATTCCAAAGCCTTTTGATCCAAGGTTAATTGCTGAAGTCCCTCCAGCTGTAGCGAAAGCAGCGATGGAAAGTGGCGTGGCTAAAGAGCCTATTGAAGATTGGGATAAATACCGTGATGAGTTGTTGGAGCGATTAGGCTCTGATAACAAAATTGTAAGACTCCTTCTCAATAGAGCAAAATTAAATCCAAAACGTGTCGTATTTGCTGAAGCAGATCAATTAGATGTGTTGAAGGCGGCTCAGATTGTTTATGACGAAGGAATTGCAGTGCCTATTCTCCTTGGAAGAAGAGACGTGATTTTGAACCTGATGGAAGAAATTGAATTTGAAGCCGAGGTAGAAATTATTGATCCAAAATCTGATGAGGAGGAAGAGCGTAAAAACAAGTATGCTAAAGTGTATTGGGATCAAAGAAAACGTAAAGGTGTTACTTTATACTCTGCTGAAAAAATCATGCGTGAGCGTAATTATTTTGCTGCGATGATGGTCAATTTGGGAGATGCCGATGCCTTGGTCTCTGGGTATTCTAGAAGTTACCCATCGGTCGTAAAACCTATGCTTGAGTTAATCGGTTTAGCTCCAGGATCAACAAGAGTTGCTACAACCAATGTGATGATGACGCAACGCGGACCCATGTTCTTGAGTGATACATCTATAAATATCAATCCATCAGCAAATGATTTAACACGAATTGCTCAGATGACAGCTGGTGTGGTCAAAATGTTTGGAATGGAACCAGTCATGGCCATGATTTCTTATTCAAATTTTGGGTCTTCCAAAAATCAAACAGCGATCAAAGTGAGAGAGGCCGTAGACTATTTACACAAACGTCATCCCGATTTAGTTGTGGATGGTGAATTGCAAACAGATTTTGCGCTCAATAAGGAAATGCTTCAAGATATTTTTCCGTTTTCAAAACTAGCAGGACGGAAAGTGAACACCCTTATATTTCCAAATTTGGAATCTGCTAATATTACGTATAAGTTACTGAAAGAGCTCAATAAAGCAGATTCTATTGGACCCATCATGATGGGTATGAAAAAACCTGTACACATTCTGCAATTGGATGCTAGTGTTGATGAAATTGTAAACATGACTGCTATAGCTGTTATTGATGCACAACAAAAAGAAAAAAGAGAAGCCAATAAACGTGATGCTTTAGCTAAATAATCACCTTTGAAATGTAAATAATTTTATTACATTTGAGTTTTTAACCAAAGTGAGTAAATGATTACGCATATTCAAGGTAAATTGGTAGAAAAGAATCCAACAGATGTGGTTATTGATTGCAATGGTGTTGGTTATCTTCTTAATATATCACTTCATACATTTTCTCAAATTCCAGATAGTGAAGCACTCAAATTATACTCACATTTAATTGTAAGAGAGGATTCCCATACGCTTTATGGCTTCTCTTCGATTGCCGAACGTGAAATTTTCAAACTTTTATTATCGGTTAGTGGCATTGGTGCCAATACAGCCAGAACCATGTTATCTTCGTTGTCACCACAAGAAGTCAAAGAAGGTATCGCACATGGAGATGTGGCTTTGATTCAGTCCATAAAAGGCATTGGAGCAAAAACGGCCGCTCGTGTTGTATTAGATTTAAAGGATAAAATTCTGAAAGTATACGATATTGATGAAGTTTCTGTTAATAAAAACAATACGAATAAAGATGAAGCGTTATCTGCTTTAGAAGTTTTAGGATTTGCTAAAAAGCAGTCCGAACGCGTTGTGGATAAAATTGTATCACTACAACCTGATGCAACTCCAGAATTCATTATTAAAGAAGCTTTAAAAAAATTATAAAACTTGATCACAACTAACTTTACGATATCAAAATCTTCAACTCGCTTTTTATTTATCCTTGTTCTGGTATTGGTCAGTAACATAAGTTTTGCTCAGACGACTAACCCAACAACACAAGATTCGACTAAAACCGGTTTTTCATTAGGAAGAATCAATATACCTAACCCACAAAGTATCGTTTCTAAATATACGTATGATCCTATCACAGATCGCTATATTTATACAGAGACTGTAGGTAACTTTAATATTAATTATCCCATCATTCTTACGCCTGAAGAATACCAAAGGTTAGTGCTTTTAGAACAGCAACGCATGTATTACAAGCAAAAAGTGGATGCAGCGGAAGGTAAAAAGGATGGAACTGAAGATGAACAAAGAAACCTTCTTCCTGAATTTTATGTGAACTCTGGGTTTTTCGAAACACTTTTTGGAGGAAATACCATTGAAGTAATTCCTCAAGGTTCTGTTGAAATGGATTTAGGTGTTCTGTTTACTAAACAAGACAATCCTACATTCTCACCGAGAAATCGCAGTAATTTTACATTTGATTTTGATCAACGTATCAGTTTGAGCTTATTGGGGAAAGTAGGAACACGTTTACAAGTAACGGCTAATTACGATACGGAATCTACATTTGATTTTCAAAATTTAGTAAAGCTTGAATACACGCCAACGGAAGATGATATTGTAAGAAAAATTGAAGTTGGTAACGTCAGTATGCCTTTAAATAGCTCGCTTATAACAGGTGCTCAAAGTTTATTTGGTGTTAAAACAGAGTTGCAGTTTGGAAAAACAAGAGTGACAGCCATTTTCTCTGAACAGCAATCGCAATCGCAATCGGTGGTTGCTCAAGGTGGAGGAACACTTGAAGAATTTGAGTTTTTTATACGTGATTATGATGAGAATAGACACTATTTCTTAGCACAATATTTTAGAGATACTTATGATGAAGCGATGCTTCGTTATCCATTTATAAATAATAATATTCAAATCACCAGAATTGAAGTTTGGGTGACCAATAGAAGTAACCAAACTGAAAATGTTAGAAATATTGTAGCACTCCAAGATTTAGGTGAGTTTGAACGTATTGGATTGGGCGCTCCTGGAGATCCACCACCTGCAGGCTTCATTAATGTTGCAGATGGTTCGCCTTTGCCAGACAATGGTAACAATGCTTTTGATCCTACCAATATCGGGAATGCAGGCTCCTTCTTGTCACCCAGTGTGCGTGATATTACGACGGCTGAACAAGGTATCTTAACCCCAGCCAATGAAGGATTTGATTTTGGTAAACTCGAGAATGCTAAAAAATTAGAGGAAGGTAGAGATTACAAACTCAATACCCAGTTAGGTTATATATCCTTAAATCAACGTTTGTTAAACGATGAAATTGTTGCCGTTGCTTTTCAGTATACCGTAGGAGGTGAAGTCTATCAAGTTGGTGAATTTGCTAATGGCGGAGTGAATTCCACTGCTACTAATGATGATAATGATGGTGATGGGATTCCGAATGTTGCAGATGTGGATGTCAATGGAGATGGTGTAGCGGATAACGGCACGGATACAGATGGCGATGGGATTAATGATCAAACTGATTCCGACGTTGATGGTGATGGTCTTATAGATAATGGACCTGATGTCAATGGTGATGGTATTAATGATAGTTTTGTGGTTGCTGTTGGATCTACGCAGAGTCTTGTGGTTAAAATGTTAAAGAGTCCTATTACAGATGTGAATGAACCTATATGGGATTTGATGATGAAAAACATCTACGATACAGGTGCGTTTCAATTGGATCAAGAAGATTTTAAACTGAATATTTTTTATACAGAAGCCTCACCATTGAATTATATTTCTCCAGTGGAAGGGACGCCTTTTCCTGTATTTGATAATAACTCGCCATTTGATACCACCGACGACGGTGAGATTATAGACACACCTTTGATCCGTTTATTTCATTTGGATAGATTAAATTTTAATAATGACCCTCAAGCTGGCGGTGATGGCTTTTTTGATTTTGTACAAGGCCAAACCGTATTAACAGAAAACGGAAAAATCATCTTCACAAAAGTGGAACCTTTCGGGCGTTATTTATTTGATATCCTCGATACGGATGGTAGTGCTAATAATGACGCACAATACGAACAAGATACCTATGACAATGCTAACCAAGAAAAGTACGTCTACGATATCTTGTATAAACAAACAAAAACAGCGGCTTTAGACGAAGCTGAAAAGAATAAATTTCAAATCAAAGGACGCTATAAATCCTCGGGTGGTGATGGGATTCCTCTTGGAGCCTTTAATGTGCCGAGAGGTTCGGTAGTAGTGACCGCTGGTGGACGACAGTTGGTGGAAGGTCAAGATTATACGGTAAATTATCAGATTGGACGCGTTTATATTATCGATGAAGCTTTGAAATCTTCAAATATTCCTATCAATGTTTCTGTAGAAAACAATGCTGTTTTTGGGCAACAAACTAGACGTTTTACGGGTGTCAATGTGGAACATCAATTCAATGAAAACTTTGTGTTAGGAGCTACCGTTTTAAATTTAAGTGAACGTCCTATCACACAAAAAGCCAATTATAATACCGAGCCGATTAATAATACAATTTTCGGTTTTAATGGGAACTATTCTACGGAAGTACCTTTCTTTACACGTTTGGTGAACAAGCTACCTAATATAGATACGGATGCACCTTCTAACTTATCCGTGAGAGGTGAATTTGCGTATTTAGCACCAGGAGCTCCTAAAGGAACTGATTTCAACAATGAAGCTACTGCTTATGTTGATGATTTTGAAGGCACTCAAGGTGCTATTGACTTATTGTCGCCACAAGCCTGGTTCTTATCGAGTAGACCTCGAACAATTAATGGTGCGCAAGAGACAGATCCAGTAAATGGACCTGGTATTCAAAATGGTTTTGATCGCGCTTTTCTCAATTGGTACTCTATCGATCCTATTTTTTATAGTAGCCAACGTCCTGGTGATATTAGTGATGAGGATGTTTCAAATTTGTATACTAGACGCGTCTTTATAGATGAGGTATTCCCAGAATTGGATATCGCTCAAGGACAATCAACCGTTATTAATACCTTAGATTTAGCTTACTATCCAACAGAAAGAGGACCATATAATTTCCAGACCACAGGTATCGATATTGCCACAGGAACATTAACGAACCCTCAAAACAGTTGGGCCGGAATCACAAGACAAATTACATCTACTGATTTTGAACAGGCCAACGTAGAATACATCGAATTTTGGATTCAAGATCCATTTCTAGATGACGAAGATGGATCTAACCAAGGTGGTAAATTGTTTTTTAACCTTGGAAATATTTCTGAAGATATTATAAAAGATGGAAAGAAGCAATATGAAAATGGGCTTCCTGAAGACGGTGATATAAGTGCTTTATCTGAAACTTCTTATGGTACGGTTGTGCCAAATAACCAATCTTTAATATATACCTTTTCAACTGGTGGAGATCAACGTGCCAATCAGGATGTAGGTTATGATGGTTATGATGATTCTGAAGAAACGTCTTCTGATAATCCTGCACTACAACCGTTCTACAATGCTTACGCAGGACTTGAAGATCCAGCAAATGATAATTATACGTATTACCTAAATACAGAAGGTAATATTTTTGAACGTTACAAAAAGTATAATGGACTTGAAGGAAACTCGCCTGATGTCTTTACAGATACCAATCGTGGTTCCACACCGCAACCTGATGTAGAAGATATCAATAGGGATAACACCATGAATACTATCGATAGCTATTTTCAATATGAAATAGATATCACACCTGCTTCTCTAAATGAAGCCAACCCACTAATTAACGATGTTAAACCGCGTACGGTAACCCTCCCAAATGGTCAAAGTAGAGATGTGACTTGGTATCAGTTTAGAATTCCTATAGGTGATGGACCAAGTAGAACCGCCATTGGTGGGATTTCAGATATTAGATCTGTTCGTTTTGCACGTATGTTCTTAGAAGATTTTACGGAATTTACAGTGTTGCGTTTCGCGACTCTTGATTTGGTGAGAAGTGATTGGAGACGTTATAAGTTAGCACTAGATGATGAGCCAAATAATGATGGTGATAATACAGAATTTAGTGTGGGTGTAGTTGGATTACAACAAAATGATGGGAATTATGTATTGCCTCCAGGTGTGGTACTTGAGCAATTGAACAATAACAATAATATCATTCGTCAAAATGAACAGTCGCTTCAAGTTGAGGTATGTGAATTAGAACCCGAAGATTCTAGAGGTGTTTTTAAAAATATTAATGTAGACATGCGTCAGTATAATAAACTGCGAATGTTTATCCATGCTCAAGAAGGAGAAACGGGTACTTTAGGAGATGGCGAACTGGTAGGTTTCATCAGAATGGGTAACGACTTTACTCAAAACTATTATCAGATAGAAGTGCCGCTTAGGGTCTCAACTGGGTTTGCAGCCGCAAGTGATGTGTGGCCAGAAGACAATGAAATAAATATTGAATTGAGTGTGCTTGAGCAAATAAAGTCCATAGGGATCAGCGAAGGAACTTTAGCCAATATAGATCCGACATTTTATGATCTCATTAATGGTGAATTAACACCAGTGTCAGAATTTGATGCACATACTCTTGGGCAACAACGTGTTGCTATTAAAGGAAATCCAAATTTTGGAGATGTGAGAGTCTTGATGGTTGGACTTAAAAACCCAGGAAATAATGGGATGAATGTTTGTGGTGAAGTCTGGTTTAATGAATTGCGTTTATCAGATTTAGATAATGAAGGTGGCTGGGCCGCTGTTGCTGCAATGGATGCGAATTTTGCTGATTTTGCTAATGTGAGTGCAACGGGAAGAAAGAGTACCATCGGATTTGGTTCTGTTGAACAGCGACCAAATGAACGTAGTCGAGAGGATGTGGAACAATACGATGTGGTTACTAACTTGAACCTTGGACAATTATTACCTAAAAAATGGGGCATACAATTACCATTTAACTATGCGGTTGGTGAACAAATTATTACGCCAGAGTACGATGAGTTCTACAGGGATATCAAATTGCAGACCCAATTGGATAATAACGCGAATCAGGATTCTATTTTGAACGTCAATGAAAATTATACCAAACGGAAAAGCATCAATTTTATCGGAGTGAGAAAGAATCGGACGACCGATAAAAAACCACGTTTCTATGATGTGGAAAACTTGACATTTAATTATTCCTATAATAAGGAAGAACGTCGGGATTTTGAAATTGAACGTTCATTGACTCAAAATATTAGAGCTGGTGTCAATTACAACTATAGTTTTGAACCAAAATCTATCGAGCCTTTTAAGAAAAATGATTCTTTATTTAAAAGCAAGTACTTTAAAATTCTCAAAGACTTCAACTTTAATCCGATTCCTACAAGTTTTTCGGTAAATACAGATATCATACGACAATTCAATAAACAAAAATTTAGGGAAGTTGATTTAACAGGTGACAATATTGGTTTAGAAGAATTATTCCGAAGAAATTATAATTTTAACACGCAATACGCGATTAACTACAACTTGACGAAGGCATTGAGCTTGAATTTTACAGCTGCCAATACCAATATCGTCAGGAATTACTTTGTGGATGACGTGCTCAATGGACGCCAAGACCCTAATCTAGATGTATGGGATGGATTCTTCGATTTAGGAGATCCTAATATTCAAAACCAGCAGTTACAGGTCAACTATGAAATTCCGTTGTATAAGATTCCTACTCTGAGTTTTATGAGAGCAACCTATTCTTACACAGGTGATTTTCAATGGCAAAAAGGATCTGATTTAAATAATAACCTACCGATTGAAAATGAAGATGGCACGTTTACATCTTATAATCTCGGAAATAGTATACAGAACGCGAACACTCATAACATCAACACGACGTTTAATATGGAGACGCTCTACAAGTATGTAGGCCTCACTAAAAAACGGGTGCGAAGAGGTAATAGAACAGCAACACCAGCTGGCCTTGGTAAAGATGGAAAACCGAATGAGAATGCGGGTAGAAACAATGCTCAAAATACCAAGAGTGGTGGGAACAAAATTTTAAATGGTGCTATCGACTTATTAACTAGTGTGAAGCGTGTTCAAATTAATTATACAGAAAACAATGGATCGTATTTACCTGGTTATTTAAAAACGCCTGGTTTTATTGGGACCTTCAAACCTACCTTGGGATATACCTTCGGAAGCCAAAGGGATATACGAGATCTGGCAGCAAGAAACGGTTGGTTAACAGTGTTTCCTAATTTTAACCAGCAGTATAGCGAAACAACGAACAAAGTCTTAGACCTGTCTGCTGATGTTGAATTAATCAAAGATCTTAATATCGATTTAACTGGAGGTCGTGTTTATTCAGAGAATTTGACACAGAACTTTAATACCACAGATACCAATGGCGATGGATTTAGTGATGAGTACAATAGACTGATTACGAATTCCTTCGGAAACTTTAATATTTCGACCGCATTAATTAAAACAGCTTTTAGTCCGAGTGACGAAAATCAATCAGCGGCTTTCGATGATTTTAGATCGAATCGATTATTAGTGGCAAGACGTTTAGCAAGAAACTATTATGGAAACAACAACTTTGCTGTTGATGGTGAAGGCTATCCACTTGGTTTTGGAAAAAATAGTCAAGCGGTATTATTACCAGCCTTTTTAGCAGCTTATCAAGGCGCTAATCCAGATAAAATTAGTTTATCTGCGTTTAGGGATATTCCAATTCCAAATTGGCAGTTAAAATACACCGGTTTTATGAAGATGAAATGGTTTAAGAAAAACTTCAAGCGTTTCTCCATTACGCATGGCTATCGTTCGTCATACACCATCAATCAATTTAGAACAAATCTGGATTTAGATCCAACGTTATTACAGCCAGGTCAACCTTACGAAAACCAAAACCCAGATGTGCTAGATCAATCTGGTAATTTAAAGAGCCGAACTGTTTTCAGTAATATCAATTTAGAGGAACAATTTAGTCCGTTATTTCGCTTAGATTTTGAAATGAAAAATTCTGTGAAAATACTTGCTGAAATGCGTAAAGACAGAATCTTATCACTGAGTTTTGACAATAACCTTTTAACAGAAATCCAGGGGAAAGAATATATCTTAGGCTTAGGTTATCAAATTAAGGATTTAA
>JAAEZI010000031.1:0-1324 GCA_018222915.1 Algicola sp.
GATGTGCCTCCACCAGTAGAGCTGACAGCAGTGGATAACTGTGATGGTGACATTACGGTAAGTCCATCAGCAGTAGTGACACCAGGAGACTGTGCCAATCAATTTACCATGGTAAGAACATGGATCTTTACAGATGTTTGCGGAAATACGAGTAGTGTGAGTCAGACGATTAACGTGAATGATGATACAGCACCAGTAGCACCAACAGCTCCAGCAGATCTCAATTTGCAATGTGCAAGCGATGTGCCTCCACCATTCGATTTGACAGCTGTTGATAATTGTGATGGAGACATTACGGTAAGTCCATCAGCAGTGGTGACACCAGGTGACTGTGCCAATCAATTTACCATGGTAAGAACATGGACCTTTACAGATGTTTGTGGAAATACGAGTAGTGTGAGCCAAACGATTATCGTGAACGATGATACCGCTCCAGTAGCACCTACAGCTCCAGCAGAGCTCAATTTGCAATGTGCAAGTGATGTGCCAGATATAGTAGAACTGACAGCGGTAGATAACTGCGATGGTGACATTACGGTTAGTCCTACCACAGTAACGATCTTTGGCCCTTGTAACAACAAGTTTTCTCAAGTACGCACATGGACATTTACAGATGTTTGCGGTAATACAAGTAGCGTAAGTCAGACAATCAACGTTAATGACGATACACCACCTGAGATTTTATGTCCGAGTGATGTTGTTTTAAATTTTGGTCCTAATCTAGATACAAGTCCAGATGCAACTGGTGGTGCCACTGCTACTGACAATTGTGGTGGAGTTACTGTGACATTTAATGATGTCATTACTCCAGGAAATTGCGATGGAAATTATACGATTACGAGAACTTGGACAGCTACTGATAGCTGCGGAAATACCTCTAATTGTGATCAATTAATTACGGTGGGTGATGATTCACCACCAACAATTACGTGTCCAGCAGATGTTTATTTGGAATGTGCTGAAGACTTGGATACAAGTCTTTCGGCTACGGGAGTAGCAACCGCTATAGATTCAGGAGATCCTAACCCAACAATTACGTTTTCTGATGTGGTAACAGTCGGAAATTGCGCTGGTAATTATGTGATTACAAGAACATGGACGGCTACTGACAATTGTGGAAATATGGACGAGTGTGTACAGTTAATAAATGTGACTGATACCACACCTCCTAATGTGATTGATAATTGTCCAACGGCTGCTGATTTCGGCTTTGCTGATGTGCAATGCCAAACAGAATTGCCTACAGGTGACGAAGCGGAGCAAGCACTTGTTCAAAATAATCTTTTCTCTTTCTTTGAGGATAATTGTAGTGGAATCGCTGTGA
>JAAEZI010000031.1:1424-32435 GCA_018222915.1 Algicola sp.
GTTCAAAATAATCTTTTCTCTTTCTTTGAGGATAATTGTAGTGGAATCGCTGTGAATATCTCCGATCCCGTTTTAGAGGGAGATACTTGTAGTGGAACTGCAACGTATACCATTGATGTTTTTGATGCTTGTGGTAATTTGAATAATAATTGCAATTTCACAATTAATTGGGAAGATACCACGCCTCCAAATGTCATTGACAATTGTCCGACGGCTGCTGATTTCGGCTATACTGATGTGCAATGCCAAACAGAATTGCCTACAGGTGACGCAGCGGAGCAAGCATTTGTTCAGAATAATATAAGCGCTTTCTATGATGATAATTGTAGCGGAATTGCTGAGGTGAATATTTCCGATCCCGTTCTAGATGGCGATAGCTGTAGCGGAACTGCCACTTACACTATTGATCTTTTTGATGCTTGCGGTAATTTGAATGACAATTGCAGTTTCACAATTAACTGGGCAGATACCACACCACCAAATGTGATTGATAATTGTCCAACGGCTGCTGATTTCGGCTTTGCTGATGTACAATGCCAAACGGAATTGCCTACAGGTGACGAAGCGGAGCAAGCACTCGTTCAAAATAATCTTTTCTCTTTCTTTGAGGATAATTGTAGTGGAATCGCTGTGAATATCTCCGATCCCGTTTTAGAGGGAGATACTTGTAGTGGAACTGCAACGTATACCATTGATGTTTTTGATGCTTGTGGTAATTTGAATAATAATTGCAATTTCACAATTAATTGGGAAGATACCACGCCACCACAAATTCCATTGGCTCCTGGCAGCTTGGCAATATGTGAAGGTGACACGATTCCAGCCGCAGAGAATCTTACGGCTTATGATGCGTGTCAAGGTGAAATCATCGTGAGCCCAATAGAAACTATTGAGCCCTTAGATAATGGTTATAATATTGTAAGAAATTATACGGCTTATGATGGTTGCGGTAATAGTTCCGTGACGACAACGCAAATTATTTTTGTAAATGATCTTCCGACGATAACTCCAAATGAACCTGTTTGTGATGAGGTATATGGAAGCTACTCTGTTGAGGTGCAAGTTTCAGAAGGGACCTTGATAAGTAGCGCTGGTAATGTCACAGATAATGGCAACGGACTTTGGTCTATTGACGATATTCCAAATGGGCAAAATATTATTCTAACCGCCACAGCGGGAACAAATTGTACAACGAGTATCGATATTGTAGCACCGAAATGTGTTTGTATTGAATTGGAATTAACTTATACGGATGTCTCTTGTTTTGGTCTTGATGACGGAACGATTTCAGTTGAATATGTGTCTCCAGGAGCTACAGTTACGGTAAATGGTATGCCTTATGATTCTGAGATGTTATATGAGCCTGGAGTTTACACAGTGACGGCTTATTTCGCGGGTAACGACAATCCTGAATGTATAATTTCAGAAGAAATAACTATTGAAGAGCCAGTAGCCGTGGATGTTGTAGTGAGTTCAACCAATATCACTTGTTATGGCGCGAATGACGGAACCATTACTATTGAAAGTATCAGCGAAGGTGCCTTTTATACCATAAAGAAGAATGGCTATGGCGCGGATTTAAGTGGTCAAGAATTCTTTGGTCCTGGGACTTATATTGTTGAAGCTAATCTCATCGACGATGCTTCAAGAATGACAGGATTTTCAAAAGGAACCGATGTAGAAAGAGCGAATAACCCTTGTGAAGATGCTGTTATTGTTGTGATTTCGCAACCTGATCCATTCGAATGTACGATTACAAGACCTAAATTTTCTAAACAATTAAATTGTAGCGATACTGAAAATAATCAGTTATATGCCAATACCATTGGTGGTGAAGGACCATTAGAGTATGCATGGAGCTTAGATCCAAGTTCTGAGAATAATTATTGGGAATTACCAAACAGTACTTCTGATAGTACGTTAGATTTCTTACCAGGAATCGGTATAGGGCACTTTTATTTGACGGTTACAGATGCCAACGGTTGCATGACGTCTTGTGAAATTCTGTTCAAGTCTAGTTGCACTAAAAAGGATGTTTTAAACCGAGGTGAGTTTAATAGATTAATTGTTTTCGATCTATATCCAAATCCATCAGAAGGAAAGGTCAATGTGAAACTGTTCGATGTAAACACAGATAAGACCACTGTTGAAGTGTTTAATTTGGTTGGGACATTGATGTTCTCGCAAGATTATTCTGGACAGAACAACAAGGATATGGTACTAGATTTAGGAAATTTACCAAGTCAAGTATACTATGTCAAAGTATCAACATCGCATGGATCACAAATTAAAAAGCTCATTATAGATAAATAGATCTTTAAATCTTTTTTTAGATTAATAGCAACTAAACATCTTCAGCTACTTTTGCTGAGGGTGTTTTTTTATGTAGCAAATAGTTGATCGATATCCTTAAATGCTTTAAACTCAAGAGCGTTTCCCGCAGGATCAAGAAAGAACATGGTGGCTTGTTCACCAACCTCACCCTTGAACCTAATGTAAGGTTCAATAATAAATTGTACGCCCTTATTGGCGAGTGATTGACTAAATTCTTGAAAGGTGTCCCATGGTAATACTACACCATAATGTGGCACAGGAACCGCTTTGCCGTCTACCGGATTGGTATGTAAGGATTCTTCTGATTTAGGTTTGTAATGAATCACTAATTGATGTCCAAACAAATTGAAATCAACCCAATTGTCACTACTTCTTCCTTCTTTACAGCCTAATATATCGCGATAAAAGCACTTGCATTCCTCTAAATTATGAACTGGGATTGCGATGTGGAAGGGAGCAATGGAATTTGCCATTTCGTTATTGAGTAGGTTGGTCTTTACGATACTTCAGCATAGAAACGCCTGCTAAAAAAAAGATACCTCCTAAGATTGTTAAAGCCCACGGGCTTAATGATACAAAGTTGTTGCCGAAGATTCCTAAGACTCCTAAAATCAAAGCAATCATGCCGCCAATAGTTAAAATTAAAGCTAAAATTCTTATCATAATAAAGTTGATTTAATCAAAAATAAGAATATTTCATGCAAGTTTCACATCAACTACGCATTTGCGTCAATAAATGATTGTTTAGAATCTTTTTTTGTAAAACCTGTCCTCAGATTTAATTGGTTCTGGTACACGTTATTTTCCATGTAGGGAACACGACCGTCTCTGTGGTGTCGACCCATTCACCAATCCATTTGTAGCCCGTTTTATTCATATCATAAAAAGTTAATCTAAAGAAGCCGTCTTTACCATTAGGTGCTTTCTGTTTGCGATAAAGAACAATCTTATCATCTTCTTTTTTACCATTCCAAACAGGAAATGTAGCCGATGGTGTTTTCGAAGAATACCAATGTACATACCAACGACTGCTATCTTTGATGAATTGCCTAATACTTCCAGAATGAGACCCATCGGGTTTTAAGGTTTCATCTTGGACCGCTTGACCATTCATAATATATTTCCATTTCCAAATAATGTCTTCCGGTGTCGTCCACGACCCATCTTGCTTTCTGGTAGTAGAATTGCAATAACAAGTTCCAATCATGGGCTCGAAATCCTTAACCTCACTTGGAGCTTCAGGATGTGCTTTACCATAGGGTAAAACATCAGATGCTTCATACTGATATTGCGAATAGCCAATAGTTGTTATGAGTAAAAAAATAGGATAGAGAAGTTGTT
This sequence comes from Algicola sp., assembly GCA_018222915.1. Taxonomy (GTDB): domain Bacteria; phylum Bacteroidota; class Bacteroidia; order Flavobacteriales; family Flavobacteriaceae; genus Psychroserpens. The sequence goes on from JAAEZI010000031.1 coordinate 5,100, forward strand.
TCATAATGATTTGTTTTTAGCCTATAAATCAAATCAAAATAAATCTAAAACCGATCTGTTATGCAGAGAATGACCTGTAATTTGCAGTAAAACATGTTAATAAAATCAAAAGTTTAATCCAGAAAATTTTTCACTGTTCTCAATTGACTTTTGGACACAGGTATCTTACTTCCATTATGCAATAAAATATTTGGTGGTTGTGACAATTGTAATTCTTTGGTCTTGTCCATATTGACAATCGCCTTTCTGTGAACACGTAAGAAATTATGGCTTAATTTATTTTCCAAGGCTTTAAGTGAACTCCGCATGGTGTAAGCTTTGTCATGTATGGTGTGGACTTTTACGCAGTAATCATCAGCTTCAATCCAGCAAATATGATCTGTAGGTATGATTTTGCGTTTGTTGCCAATTTTAATATTTAAAATGGTCGTTTTTTCATCAATCGTTTCACTCAATTTTTTATATAACTTTGAATGGGTAAGCTTTAATTCTGAAAGCTCTTGAACACTTATCTGTAGTTTTTCATTTTCAAAATAAAGATAAACAATGATACTGATAGCAATATAGCCAAGTGTGTACATTGGAACTTTTTGGTAGGTGAAAAAAGGGATGAATTCTGAGTATAAAATGGACCATGAAAAAGGTGTATTTGATATGAGAATCTGACATACCGAAATCACGAGGATATTGATAGCTACCAGAATTAAGATCATAGTAATGATTTTTTGAATTCTAAATCTAGCATTTGATTTTGACCATTGGACTTTAATTTGCCAAATCAATATGGGTGACAATAGTAACCATACGAACCACCTGAATGCTTGGTTTTTTAAGAGATCGAAAAAAATGACATCCTCTGCAAGTTGGAATCTTTTAACATAGTATAGTTGTTGCAACGTTTCAAATGTGATGGCTAAAACAACAATAAATACCAAAGCTAAAATATTCTTGCTGGTGTTTGATATGTGTTTTAGGAAGGACATGAGTTATTCCTTTGTTATGAATGCCGCTGTATGTGCTTTTTAGAATCAGCGATTAAGTGTTGTAAGTTTTTGAATTCTTCAGAGGTTAATTCACGATATGTTCCAATAGGTATATCGAGTTTCACGTTCATAATACGAACACGCTTTAAAGTTTGAACCTCATAATTCAAATATTCGCACATTCTTCTAATTTGACGATTAAGTCCTTGCGTTAGAATGATACTAAAGGTATTGCTATTGATCTTTTTGACCTTACATTTTCTAGTCGTTTGTCCTAATTCATCAAGAAAAATGCCATCAGACATGCGTTGGATGAAGGTTTGTGATATGGGTTTGTCAACAGTGACAACATATTCTTTTTCGTGATTGTTACTCGCTCTCAAAATTTTGTTGACAATATCACCATCGTCTGTCAATAGGATAAGTCCTTCACTAGGTTTGTCTAATCGTCCGATTGGAAATATACGTTTAGGGTAATTGATGAAATCGATGATATTATCTTTTTCCACGCGCGTGTCTGTCGTACAAACAATTCCAACTGGTTTGTTAAATGCTAAATACACAAAACTGTCTTTGGTATTCTTAATTTCTTTTCCGTCGACATGAACAACATCATTCGGAGCGATTTTGGTTCCCATTTCAGGAATTTCTCCATTAATAGTTACACGACCGGCTTCAATAAGTTTATCGGCTGCACGTCGTGAGCAGTAGCCTACTTCACTCAGGTATTTGTTAATACGTTTTAAATTGTCTGACATGTGTCAAAGTTACAAAACTAAGCGTTAATAAACTCTATGATGTGGTTGTTGACTTCCTCAGATTTGAGACCATGACCAAAACCTTTGGTTGGAATTAGCTGTGCCTTTTTGTAGAAGTTCTTAAAATCTTCGGCGTCATTGTATGGAATTATTTTATCGTGCTCATCATGTATGATGAGTCCGTTAATCGTAATATCTTCCGAAAGTTTGGCAGCATTGAAATAATCAGGTCTTTGCTTAAACTCTTCAAAAACCAAATCATCCATCGCCTTAGCTGTCCGTTGATTATATCCCATCATGTGCACATATCTACTAAAAACACCAGCGAAGTTTGAAGGTGCTCCCAAAAGAATCAACTTATTCACGTGAGGTAATTGGTATTTCTGTTGATAAAAGGCAGTGGCCATACCACCAACTGAGTGACCAATAATGATATTCACATTAAATTTTTTTACGGCCACATGAATACATTCGGCATATAAAATAGCATTGAATTTTTTGCCACTTGAACGTCCATGTGCTGGCGCGTCCATAGCGACAATATTATAATTAAGTGCTTTTAGTTCCTCAATAAGTGGTCGCCATCTGAAAGAATTACTTTCCCAACCATGTGCTAATAAAACCGTTTCTTTTTTGCCAATCCAGCGATAGGTCATCAGGTTGAGATTATCATACTGAATATCTTCAATGAATGCCGTCATTAAAAAATCTTTCTCCAGTTCTTTAAGTTTGATCTTACGTGGTCTTGAAAATAAGCCTAAAGCTATTTTACCAGCATATCTAGGTGACAAAAAACTTATAAGATTGATGACTTGACCAATTCCTTTTGCAATTAACGTTTTCATTTAGGTCTCTCTATTTACGGAGTCTATAGAAAATGCAGGTGTGCAAATAGAGATATATTCACAAATTTCTGTAAACGGATTTGAATATTGTACTCTGGTATTTTTATTAATTTTTATGGATTGACCAGCTTCTAAAATCACCACATCATCATTGATGATGAATTGTTTTTTCCCTTTGATGATGTAAGTGAATTCATCAAATTCTGGAGTTTGAAAAGGTTCACTCCAGCCAGCAGGCGCAACCATATGCGCAATACTGATTTTAGAATTACCATCGGTAGCATTTCCAAAATGCTCTTCGATTAATTTGCCGTCGTCTGTTGGTACGACAAAAGGCGATTTTTGAATGGTGTATGATTTGCTCAAAATTGTACTTATTTAATTACCAGTGTATCATAAAGTATTTAATTTTGGCATGATCTGGGATTTGAACGGCTTCGATATTTAGTGACATGTCATAACGTAAATTGGCTGGCAATTCTTTTTTATCAATGGTAAAAGACGCATTAATTTCGTTGACTGATACGACTACTGATTTAATGAGGTTATTAATACTAGAAATTTTGTAATTGTCTTGAATGTCTTTAAACGTGCTTAGCGTTGAAATGTTCTTATCTGTTTTGAATTGGTCGCTCAAAATTTGAACACTTTCTATGACAGATGTGGAATCCAATGCTTGTTTAGGCGTTAAAGTTAGGATTTTGCTTCCGCCTGAATAGATATCAATGTCATTGATTTGTCCTGTAAATTCGTTATCCTCAGTAACCTTAACGATAGAGTCATTGGGAAAAGCCAGTTTGAGGTCTTTTACTTGCATAGAGTCTGTGAGTAATCCAATATGATGTTTGGAAACTTGAAACGGATCTTGCTTTTTCTCAGTAGTACAATTTGTAAGGACCAAGGTTGCAATTAAAAAAACAGATAATATTTTATAATATGTATGCACGATTAAAATTATTAGGGTAAAAATATGAATTTATAATTATTTAAGCATCTTCGTTAAGATACCAAGAACACTTCGGATCACTGTGGGACTTGTTAAAACTTTAACGATTGGGTTTTGGCGCGTACTTCTGCTTCTTGTGGTACGACGTTTACTCTCAGCTTTTTCAAGCGCCTCTTTTTCCTTACGAGCCTTTTCCTTGGCTTCCTCAGCTTCGGCGATCTCAATTTTTTTATTGAGCATCTCGTAGGCACTTTCCCGATCTACTTCTTCGTTGTATTTTTTGGCGAGCTTGGATTTAGCTAACAGTGCTCCAAGTTCAGATTCTGTCAATACATCCATCCGACTCATAGGTGCACGCATCATGGTAGCGGCTAAAGGGGTTGGTTTCCCTTTTTCATTGAGGGCAGAAACCAGGGCTTCTCCAATTCCTAAAGACGTTAACACGTCTGCCGTGTCGTAATACTCGGTATCAGGGTAGTTTTGAGCAGTTAGTTTGATGGCTTTTCTGTCTTTTGCTGTAAATGCCCTTAAGGCATGCTGTACTTTTAATCCCAGTTGCCCCAAAACTGCTTCGGGTACGTCTGTAGGATTTTGTGTTACAAAATAAAGACCAACACCCTTACTTCTAATAAGTTTTACGATACTTTCTATTTGGTTGAGTAACGCTTTTGACGCTTCGTTAAAAATCAAATGCGCCTCATCAATAAATAGCACAAGCTCAGGTCTTCCACTGTCGCCTTGCTCTGGAAAAGTGGAATAAATTTCAGCTAATAAACTCAACATGAAGGTTGAAAATAACTTCGGACGATCTTGAATATCTGTTAAGCGAATGATATTGATAAACCCTCTGCCATCGTCATCAACACGTAATAAATCATCAACTTCAAAAGATGTTTCGCCGAAAAAACGTTCGCCACCTTGCTGTTCGAGCTCTACTATTTTTCTCAAGATAGCTCCTGTAGAGGCTGTTGAAATTCGTCCGTAAGCTTCCGTGAATTCTTCTTTGCCTTCTTGCGTTGCATATTGAAGAATTTTCTTAAAATCTTTTAAGTCTAATAATGGTAATTTGTGATCGTCACAATATTTGAATATGACAGCTACTACGCCAGATTGTGCTTCACTTAAATCTAAAATACGAGACAATAAAACAGGTCCGAATTCACTCACTGTAGCTCTTAATCTTACACCATCTTGCTCAGATAAGGTTAAGATCTCCACCGGAAATGATTTGGATTCAAAGGGTAATCCTATTTTTTCGTGTCGTTCATCTATTTTTGGGTGCCCAGGACTAGGTTGTGCCAAGCCACTTAAATCCCCTTTAATATCCATTAACAACACAGGTACCCCTTTTTCGCTGAGGTTTTCCGCTAATACTTGAAGGGTTTTCGTTTTTCCAGTACCCGTTGCACCTGCAATCAAGCCATGTCTATTCATGGTTTTTAACGGTACATTGATAAAGGCATTTGGTAATGTTTCTCCATCCAGCATGGCAGAACCCAATGTGATATAATCACCTTTATTGGAATTGCCATCTATGATTTCCTTTAAAAAATCGTCTGTTCTGCTCATCGTTCAAAATTTGCATAAAAATAGTGTAATTTTAGTCAAGTTTAAAATCAGAAAAATGAAAAATAGCGTATACCTTACCATGGTGCTCATGGTCTTGAGTTTATTCAATTGCCAAGATTCGGATAAACCCATCATCTTTCACAAGTCGCACGAACCCAAAAAAGCGGAAGCACCTTTTAGTGATGTGGTTGAAGCTAACGGATTCCTGTTTTTAGCGGGACAAGTTGGAATGGATCACAAAACTAGAACATTGGTTAAAGGAGGGATTTCAGCGGAAACGAGACAATGTATTGAAAATATCAACAGTGTTTTGAAGCATCATGGCTCCTCATTAGACAAGGTGGTGAAATGTACTGTGATACTTAAAGATATTGAAGATTTTAAAAGCTTTAATGAGATCTATGAAACGTATTTTCCCAACAAGCCTGTACGAACTACTTTTGCAGCTTCAGGTTTAGCTGTAGGCGCTCGTATTGAAATCGATGTGATTGCAGTTCAATAGTGGGTTATCTACGAACTTTGAAGTATATTTGCAAGCTATGACAAGAACAGAACGACAAGATCTAATTGACAAAGGGTTGCTATTACCCTTAATGGAAGAGTTTTACACGATTCAAGGTGAAGGGTATCATAAAGGAACGGCTGCATATTTTGTGAGAATTGGTGGTTGTGATGTGGGCTGCCATTGGTGTGATGTTAAAGAAAGCTGGTTAGCTGAATTACATCCTCCTACCGAAACTTCAAAAATCGTTGAGAATGCAGCTCGATATAGCAAAACAATTGTCGTTACAGGAGGAGAGCCCTTAACTTGGGATATGACCGAATTGACCCATCAGTTAAAGGCTAAAGGTTTACAGACACATATCGAAACGTCAGGAGCATATCAACTCACGGGCGAATGGGACTGGATTTGTTTGTCGCCTAAAAAGATGAAATTACCTACGGAAGAAGTTTATGAAAAGGCGCATGAATTAAAATGCATCATTTACAATAAAAACGACTTTAAATTTGCGGAAGAGCAAGCTTCAAAAGTCAACAAGGATTGTATTTTATACCTTCAACCCGAATGGAGCAAGCGCGATAAAGTGGTGCCTATGATAGTGGATTATGTCATGGCAAATCCGAAATGGAAAGTATCGCTACAAACACATAAGTATTTGAATATTCCATAAATCTTTGATGAAAAACAAATGCATATTAGTTGATTTTAGTTGTCGATTCTTGGAAGTTATACACTAAGTTAGTTAAAACATATAACCAAATTGCAATAAAAAAAAGCTTTGTTTTCACAAAGCTTTTTTTGTATCAAATTGAGATGTTTATTACATATTAAATGGCACCATTACTCGTGTATTTCCCCATCCAAGATGCATGTTTACACCGCTTTTTCCTTCATTAAATACAATAGAGAAAGCCTCTAAAGCTTCATCGACTTGTTCTACAGGAACAGCCATTCGTGCAACATCGTTTTCTTCTTTATAAAAGTAGCTTCCCCAAACATTCAGGTCTGAACTGATGATAGCAGTCCATTCTTTGTCTCCAGGAATGACATAAAACGTATACGTACCAGCAGGCACCTTTGTTTTACCAAACATCATTGGCGTATAAAGTGTAAGTTCGGCAGCTTCATTGGCTCCTGTTCTCCAAACTTTTCCTTTTGGCGCTAGCTTTTCTAGACTACGGCCTTTTAATTGTGGTCTACTATAAACAATTTTAATGAGTTTGTTGGCCTCTTTATAATCGTTAGGGAATGCCGCAGCATCCATTGGGCTCTTATCAATCGGAGAGAATTCCTGAGCATTTATTTGCAAAGAAAAAAGCATAAGAAACGATAAGATAAGGGTTGTGGTAATTGACGTTGTTTTCATAATGTACTATTAGTTTTTTTGAATGTTAAAGATAAATAGTATTGCTGGCAATACTCAATGAATGGTCGTAAAGTGATGTTAAAATTTACAGATTTTCATATCACCAGACTGTTTTTTTGATTTTATATTATAATAAATATTAAAAAGAATAAAATAAGTTTTAATATGTAACCTATATTTGATTTTATGTTTTTATATTGTAATAAGTAGTACATATTTGTCTTTCAATTATGATATAAAGAATTAAAATTATAAGATTATGTGTGGAATTGTTTGTGCGTTCGATTTGAAAGAGACCTCTGAGGCATTAAGACCCCAAATATTGGAAATGTCCCAAACCATAAGGCATAGAGGACCAGATTGGAGTGGTATTTATAGCGATGATAAAGTCATTATGGCTCACGAACGCTTGGCTATTGTAGACCCAGCTTCGGGAAAGCAGCCATTGTTCAGTCAAGATAAAAAACTCATATTAGCTGCTAATGGCGAAATTTATAACCATAGAAGTCTTCGTAAACAATTTGAAGGTCGTTATGATTTTCAAACAGAGAGTGATTGTGAAGTCATTTTGGCTTTATACAAGGAAAAAGGCGTCGATTTTGTAGATGAGATGAATGGGATTTTTGGTTTCGCTATATACGATGTAGAAAAGGACGAATACTTCGTTGCTAGAGACCATATGGGAATTATTCCACTTTATATTGGCTGGGATCAAAATGGGACCTTTTATGTGGCTTCTGAATTAAAGGCATTGGAAGGAGTGTGTACAAAAATTGAATTGTTTCCTCCAGGACATTATATGTCGAGTAAAGATGGAAAATTTGTGCAATGGTACAAGCGTGAATGGACCGATTATGAAGCTGTGAAAGACAATGAAACGAGTATCGCTAAAATCAAGGAAGCATTGGAAGCGGCCGTCCACAGACAATTAATGAGTGATGTACCTTATGGTGTGTTGTTGTCGGGAGGTTTGGATTCCTCAGTGACTTCTGCGATTGCAAAAAAGTATGCTCAAAAACGTATTGAAAGTGATGATACTTCGGAAGCTTGGTGGCCGCAATTGCACAGCTTTTCAGTAGGATTGGAAGGATCTCCAGATTTGGCGGCTGCTCAAAAAGTAGCGGATCATATTGGTACGATTCATCATGAAATCAAGTTTACCATTCAAGAAGGATTGGACGCTATCCGAGATGTGATTTATAAATTAGAAACTTATGATATCACTACCATCCGAGCAAGTACACCTATGTATTTAATGGCACGAGTTATCAAGTCTATGGGAATCAAAATGGTCTTGTCTGGTGAAGGCGCTGATGAGCTTTTTGGTGGCTATTTGTATTTTCATAAAGCACCAAACGCTCAGGAGTTTCACGAGGAAACCGTCAGAAAATTGAGTAAGTTACATATGTACGATTGTTTAAGAGCTAATAAAAGTTTAGCGGCTTGGGGCATCGAAGGTAGAGTGCCGTTTTTGGATAAGGAGTTTATGGATGTCGCTATGAGTATCAATCCGCAAGATAAAATGATCAATGGGGAGCGCATGGAGAAATGGGTGGTTAGAAAGGCCTTCGAAGATATGTTGCCTGAGAGTGTGGCTTGGAGACAAAAGGAACAATTTAGTGATGGTGTAGGTTATAGTTGGATTGATACGCTTAAGGAAATTGTAAATCGTGAAGTGAGTGATGAACAATTGGCAAACGCAAAGTATAAATTCCCAATACAAACACCAACGAGTAAAGAAGAATTCTATTATCGAAGCATATTTGCTGAACATTTCCCAAGCGATGCCGCAGCCTTGTGTGTGCCACAGGAAGCTAGTGTGGCTTGTAGTACTCAAATTGCTTTAGAGTGGGATGAAGCCTTTAAAAACATGAACGATCCTAGTGGTAGAGCGGTTGCTAATGTGCATGCCGATGCGTATTAAAATCGGGTAAATAATAACCCATATTCAACAAAAAAAGATTGGTTGCCATGCCAATCTTTTTTTATGCCATCATATGACGAATTTCAAAATTTAATTGCTTTTGTGCTTGAAACACCTATATTTACTGCAAGTGACAGATAGGTGACATTTAAATGACGTGTAAAAAACGAGAAATACTGATTAGATTTGTGCCAACAAATAGGATACAAAATGAAACAGCAATCACTTAAAGATAATTTATTATTTCATCGGAAATCAAAAGGCTATACGCAAGATGAACTTTCGGAAAGAACGAGCGTGGGCGTCCGTACGATTCAACGGATAGAAAAAGGAGAAGTGCAACCACACTTGCAAACCGTAAAATTACTAGCGGTTGGATTAGATATTGAAGTAGAAGATTTACTTGTTCTGGATAATCCGAAGGAAGAAACGATACAACGAAAATGGATGTTATTGTTACATGCCTCTCCGTTTTTCGGATTGATCATCCCTTTTGCCAATGTATTGTTTCCATTATTCACTTGGATAAGTAAAGCGGAAGACAATAAAATTTATGATAGACATGGTCGCGCAGTTATAAATTTTCATTCCTCCTTGATTCTTTATTTAATCATATCATTACTGCTTTTCTTTCCATTTCCGGGTAACAATTTTTTTCTAACAGCTGCGGTTTTTCTCTTCGGAATTATTGTGAGCATTAAAAATATCTTTACTGCATTAGGTTCAGGAACCTGTTACTATCCGCTTTCTATTCCTTTTTTAAAGCCTAAAAAGGCTTAATCATTTAATTTATATTATAAAGTTATGTTAGGATTATTATTAATCATAGTCGTCTCATGGGCACTTTTATCTCTCATTGAGAAACAAAATATAACCGTCTTAGGGATGGTTCCCACCGTTAGTCATATGGTACAATTTACGGTAGGCTTGGTGTTTATAATTCTTATTAGTCTTATGACTATCTACCTGGAAAGTATGGTACTAGACATCGATTGGGTACTACAATCAAAGATTAGCTGCCGTGTGATTTTTGAAGCCATTATCTATCATTTTAAATCGGCATTAACCGAGGATTTAGTGTTTAGAGGTGCTATTTTATACATCCTTATTAAGAGGTTGGGAGCGCCTTGGGCTCTTCTTGTTTCAGCACTGTGTTTCGGTGTATACCACGTGTTTTCTTATGGAATGATTGGAGGTCGAGTAATTCCCATTGTGTATGTGATTGTGGTTACGGGATTTGCTGGCTATGTTTGGGCATATGCGTTTTATAAAACATCCTCTATCATGATGGCTTTGGGGTTTCATCTCGGTGTCAATCTAATAAATGCATGTTTCTTCGAAAACGAGCCTTATGGTGAATTGATATTTACTGAAATTTCAAGAACGCCAATTTCGGAATGGCCTAATTTATTGTTACAAATAGTGAAGGGTGTTTTACCATCAATTCTGACTTTGATTTTTGTCAAGTTAATACTGAAATATCATTCGAAAACATTTCAAATAAACAATGTAGGTGATGAAAGTCATTAAAAACGATCTACCAGCATGAACAAGGAGAAAGTATGCGGTATACTCATATGAACACTTTTGAAACTTGGATGTCTTTGATTGTCACTCTTGGATATTTCTAAAATTTAAGCAGAAATTTACTTAAAATTTACGATGGGTAAAATTAAAAACAGCACTTGTAAGCACTCTTGTGTATTTGGCCGTTTTTCGGAGGTTCTAAAAAGTGTCGAAATCAATTTTAAGGCTATTTTTAGCTCATTTAAGAGCATTTCTAGTAATTAACAAATGTTGATAATTATTCGATAGTTTCGACAAAATGCTTTTAAAAAGCCTCTAAAATTCTTATCTTTGTTTGTGTTCAAAAGGATGCTAGAAAGGCATCTTTTTTTATGTGGCATGATGCTAATTATTGTTCTGCCAATAGGATAAACTAAAGATTTCAAAATACATAATAATTTATGAGCGAAGAAAATAAAAAACAGTATTCAGCCGATAGTATTCAGGCATTAGAGGGCATGGAGCATGTGCGCATGCGACCATCCATGTACATTGGAGATGTTGGGACACGTGGTCTTCATCATCTAGTTTATGAAGTTGTGGATAACTCCATTGATGAGGCACTCGCAGGACACTGTAATAATATCACTGTAATTATCAATGAAGATAATTCTATTACAACCGAAGATGATGGTCGTGGGATACCTGTAGATATGCACAAGAAAGAAGGGATTTCAGCACTTGAGGTGGTGATGACTAAAATTGGTGCAGGTGGTAAGTTTGATAAGGATTCTTACAAGGTTTCTGGTGGTTTGCATGGTGTTGGTGTAAGTTGTGTTAATGCCCTATCTGAGCATTTAAAGGCAACAGTTTACAGAGATGGTACCATTTGGGAACAAGAGTACGAACGCGGTAAAACACAATATCCCGTAAGAGCTGTAGGAGAAACAGATAAACGTGGGACGGTTGTTACATTTAAACCAGATCCAACCATATTTACCCAAACTTTAGAGTATAGTTATGATACCTTGGCAAGTAGAATGCGTGAATTGGCATATTTAAATAAAGGAATCACGATTCATTTAATCGATACAAGGTCTAAGAAAGAAGATGGCGAATTTGAGGGTGAAACTTTTCACTCAGAAGAAGGTCTAAAAGAATTTATAAAGTTCTTAGACGGCAATCGTGAGCCATTAATGAGCGATGTTATTGCTTTTGAAGGTGAGAAGAATGATATTCCTGTTGAGGTTGCTATGATCTATAACACTTCGTATGCTGAAAATTTACATTCTTACGTAAATAATATTAATACGCATGAAGGTGGAACGCATTTATCTGGATTTAGAAGAGGCTTGACTCATACGCTAAAAAAGTATGCTGATAATTCAGGCATGCTGGATAAATTGAAATTTGATATTTCAGGTGATGACTTCCGTGAAGGATTAACTGCCATCATTTCAGTAAAAGTTGCTGAACCACAATTTGAGGGTCAAACTAAAACGAAACTTGGAAATAGAGAAGTCTCTGCATCCGTAAGTCAAGCGGTATCTGAAATGTTGACCGATTACCTAGAAGAGCATCCTGATGATGCCAAAACCATTGTTCAAAAAGTAATTTTGGCCGCACAGGCTCGTCATGCCGCACAAAAAGCGCGTGAAATGGTACAGCGTAAAACGGTAATGAGTATTGGTGGTTTACCTGGAAAATTAAGTGATTGCTCCGAACAAGATCCTGCAAAGTGTGAGGTATTCTTGGTTGAGGGTGATTCGGCAGGTGGAACGGCTAAACAAGGCCGTGATCGTGCGTTTCAAGCCATATTACCATTACGTGGTAAAATCTTGAATGTTGAAAAAGCCATGACCCACAAAGTGTTCGAAAATGAAGAAATTAAAAACATTTTTACAGCACTTGGTGTAACCATCGGTACGGAAGAAGATAGTAAAGCACTTAATTTATCAAAATTAAGATATCATAAGGTAGTTATCATGTGTGATGCCGATATTGATGGTAGTCACATTGCAACCCTTATTTTAACATTCTTCTTTAGATATATGAAAGAATTGATAGAAAATGGTCATATCTATATCGCGACACCACCACTTTACTTGGTTAAAAAAGGCGCGAAAAAAGAGTATGCTTGGAGTGATAAAGAACGTGATGCTCTTATTGCAGAGTATGGTGATGGCTCAAAAATCCAACGTTATAAAGGTCTTGGTGAAATGAATGCAGAGCAACTTTGGGATACCACTATGAATCCTGAGTTCAGAACACTGCGTCAAGTGAATATAGACAACGGAGGCGAGGCAGATCGTATTTTCTCCATGTTAATGGGTGATGAAGTGCCTCCTCGTAGAGAATTTATTGAGAAGAATGCGATTTACGCGAATATTGACGCCTAATGGAGTAAAGTTTGTAATCAATTACATTCAAAAAAAACTAAATACTAAGCAACTACGTATATCTATATGTAGTTGCTTTTGTCATTTATAAAAGAATATTGGATAAAACACGTTATGTATAATAGAAAAACTTTAAAAGCTCTAAATCCCAATGAAAAAAATAGTTATGATAGGGTTAGTGTCTCTAGGTGCACTAACACTTAATGCACAGGAAAATGTCAATGATTTATTAGCGGCAGGTATTGCCGATGCTCAACGTTACACTCAAAATTATATCGCGCCAGCATCTGAAGCTGTTGGATTTGGTATTAACAACGGTTGGTTTAATAATGCCAAATCGCCAAAGCGTTTTGGTTTTGAATTATCAGTTATCGGGAATGTCGGATTTATAAAGGATGAAAAAAAATCCTTTCAGATGAATATTGCCGATTACGAAAATATTAGATTTGAGAATGGCAGTTCCTCTCAAATGGTAGCAACCGCTTTAGGTAATAATGATCCGGATGTTACCGTGATCATCACGTATGATGATCCCATTTTCGGGAGTCAGGAAACCGAACTTATATTGCCAACAGGCATCGGTTCAGAAGGGATTAATATCATTCCAACCGGATTTTTGCAAGCGAGTTTCTCACCATTTAAAGGCACGCAGATCAAAGGACGATTTTTTCCAAAAGTGGACACAGAAGATACTAAAATTGGACTCTATGGCTTCGGCATCCAACAAGAGTTTACAAGTTGGTTGCCAGCCGATAAGGTTTTACCAGTCGCTATCTCGGGATTAGTTGCCTATACACATTTGGATGGGAGTTATGATTTCACGGATGCTGAATTTGTTGATGGTGACAATCAAAGAGTAGATACCGATGTCAATACGTTGCTTTTGCAGCTTATCGTTGGAACCAAATTAAAAATCATCAATTTTTATGGTGGATTGGGTTATATTACAGGAACATCGAAGACCGATTTATTAGGAACCTATAGAGTAACAGATGGCTTTTTGTTTTCCGAAGAAATTAATGATCCATTTTCAATAGAACAAGATATTTCTGGCATTAGAGGTACCGTAGGTGCCAACTTAAAACTTGGTTTCTTTGGCCTTAATGCCGATTATACAATTGCCGAATTTGATAGTGCCACTTTAGGGATTAACTTTTCTTTTTAAACTAACACAAATTAAGACATCACCATATTCTAAAAGCGCAAGAAATTCTCTTGCGCTTTTTTCATTAACACTGTTAAAATTTGTAATTTTGCACACTCATTAAACAACACAAATTTAATAACACATAAAAAATGAAAGTAACAGTAGTTGGAGCAGGAGCAGTTGGCGCAAGTTGCGCTGAGTATATTGCCATTAAGGACTTTGCAAGTGAAGTCGTATTGTTAGACATTAAAGAAGGTTTTGCTGAAGGTAAAGCGATGGATTTAATGCAAACGGCCTCTTTAAACGGTTTTGATACAAAAATCACAGGAGTAACAAATGATTATTCTAAAACCTCAGGTAGTGATATTTGTGTGATTACGTCAGGAATTCCTCGTAAACCGGGAATGACGAGAGAAGAACTCATTGGCATTAATGCTGGCATTGTAAAATCAGTATCTTCTAGTTTGATTGAACACTCTCCAAATACCATCATTATTGTGGTTAGTAATCCAATGGATACCATGACTTATCTTGTGCATAAAACAACCAATTTACCAAAGAATAGAATTATTGGTATGGGTGGTGCTTTAGATTCTGCGCGTTTTAAGTATAGATTAGCGGAAGCTTTAGGAGCGCCTATTAGCGATGTTGATGGCATGGTTATTGGCGGACATAGTGACAAAGGAATGGTGCCTTTAACAGCACACGCGACTAGGAATAGTGTGAAAGTTTCTGAATTCTTGTCTGAGGAACGATTGGATCAGGTCAAAGAAGATACCAAGGTTGGTGGCGCTACATTAACAAAACTTCTTGGAACCTCTGCATGGTATGCACCTGGAGCAGCTGTAAGTGGTCTTGTGCAGGCTATTGCTTGTGATCAAAAGAAAATGTTTCCATGTTCTACCTTGTTGGAAGGGGAGTATGGCTTGAACGATCTTTGTATTGGTGTTCCTGTTATTTTAGGTCGAAATGGTATTGAAGACATAGTTAAAATAAAATTAAGTGACGCGGAAAATGCACACCTTAAAGAAAGCGCAGAAGGTGTTCAAAAAACAAATGGTCTTTTAGAACTGTAAGATGCTTTGCTTATTAAAATTTAAGGCTATCATCATTTGGTAGCCTTTTTTATTTTAGATGGACAGTGCTGATAGCATTTTAAATGTAAAAGAATGAGTCATGAATCTAAAATTCGTTAGGTAATGACCTATTAACGATAAAGTGCAAGACTAGATTGGTTATTTTTTATATATTTGGCGCATGACTTCAAGATGGTACATTAGTATTATTATCATAACGCTCACTTGTTTGGGTGGATTTGTGAATACACAGCAAATCACGGCACCTAATCAAGAGATTGTGGTGCAATTTACTAATAGTAATGGTGCTTCGGATGAAGCGCAGTCTACAATTAATTTCATCAAGCAGCAGTTAGAATCAGCAGAGGCTGAGAACATACAGGTGCTTGAACAGGCCGATGGCCAATTAAAAATTACCTATTACAGCACTGAAGATGTCCATAGTATTAAAGTTTTACTTTCTTCAGATGACACCTTACAATTAGACGTTCCAACCAATGGCCCTATTGAAAATGCGCCATCGAAAGAAACATCTGTCACCTGTGATGTGGATGTGTATGAAATTCAACAGAATGACGAGGTCTCTCATCTCGATGGTAAATTAGCCTTAGAAACTAAAGTTGGATATGATAGGTTCGCAAATCCTATTATTACTGGAACATCTGCTTATTTCGATGAAATAAGCATTCAACACATGCCAAAGTCCACTTGTAAAATCGGATTGGATGAGGCGATAGAAAAAGATTTTAAATCTAGAATAATTCCTGAAGTAAGAGCTGGTCCTTGGCAAAATGGGACTTTTATCAAGGCTTGATCTCCCTCCCAAGAAACTTTCAGAAAAACATGAAAGGGTCGTTTCATAATGATCAACGCAGGTCCTATCATATGGTCCTGTCTTTCAAAATAACATATAATCAAAAATAATTGTCAGATAAGACGTAAATTCTATATTTGCGTGATTAAAATTTGACCTAAATATTACATAATGCAAAACAAAGGACTAGTAAAGCTTTTTGCAGTGTTATTTGGTTTGGTAAGTATTTACCAATTATCATTTACATTCAAAAACAATCAAATCGATGAGGCTGCGAAATCATACGCAGTAAACAATTACGATAATCCAGAAGCGATTAGCGACGCTGAGGTGCGCTACTTGGATTCTATTTCAAACCAGGAGGCTTATGATATTGGTATCGCAAGTTTCACAGGTAAAGAAGTCAAGGAAAAGTCAATGAATCTTGGTCTTGACTTAAAAGGTGGATTGAACGTCATTCTTCAAATTTCAGTAAGAGATATTCTTGAAGGATTAGCTAATAACAGCAACGATATAGCCTTTAATAAGGCATTGGATAATGCTGAAGAAATTCAAAAGGATGCTCAAGAATCCTATTTAGAATCCTTTTTTGAAGCATGGGACGCAGTAAAAGGTGATCAGAAATTGGCATCACCAGATATTTTTGCCAATAGAGATTTAGATGATGTCGTAGATATCTCGATGTCGGATGCCGATGTGAAAAAAGTATTGGAAGAAAAAGTAGATGAATCTATTGTGTCTGCTTTTGAAGTACTTCGTAAGCGTATTGACCAATTTGGTGTAGTATCACCTAACATCCAACGTTTAGGAAACTCTGGACGTGTCTTGGTAGAATTGCCAGGTGTTAAAGATGTAAAGCGTGCGACAGAATTAATTACGACAACAGCTCAGTTACAATTTTGGGATGTTGAAAACGGACAAGCGCTTGGCGATTTCTTTGCCTTAGCTAATGAGAATCTAAAGACAAAATTAGGTTTAGATGAAAAAGAAGCAGCTACAGAGACGCAAGATTCAACAGCGACTGATAGCGACAGTACGATTGATAATTTATTAGGAGAAACATCTACAGATTCAACAGCGACCAATCAAGTAAATCCATTGTTCGATATATTAGGTCCACCAAGAACAGGTGGGATGTTGGCTGTAAAATTAGAGGATAAAGCGACCTTACAATCTTACTTGGAAATGCCAGAAGTAAAATCTGGATTACCAGCAGAGGCACGTTACACTAAATTTGCCTTTGGTTTACCAGAATTAGATGCTGAAACTGGTATAGAGTATGTTGATCTTTATGCTTTAAAAGGCAACAGAAATGATGAGCCAGAATTAAGTGGAGGCGTTGTAACAGATGCACGTCAGTCTTATGGTCAAACAAACAAGCCTACAGTGACCATGCAAATGAACGCTAAAGGTTCTAAGGTTTGGGAAGAAATGACAGGAAGAGCAGCTGCTCAAGGAACGCAAATAGCGATTGTATTAGATGATATTGTGTATTCGGCACCAACGGCTTCTAATGGAGCGATTTCAGGTGGTAACACTGAAATATCTGGTAACTTTACAGTAACTGAAGCGATCGATTTAGCCAATGTTTTAAGAGCTGGTAAATTACCTGCTCGTGCAGAAATCGTTCAAGCGGATCAAGTAGGACCTTCTTTAGGAAAGGAAGCCATTGATAGTGGTACCAAATCATTCTTGATTGCCTTATCTCTCGTATTAATTTGGATGATACTTTACTATGGTAAAGCAGGTATTTTTGCCGATTTAGCCTTACTATTAAACATCTTATTGATTTTTGGAGTACTATCAGGTTTAGGAGCGGTATTAACATTGCCTGGTTTAGCAGGTATCGTATTAACTATTGGTATGTCTGTGGATGCGAACGTTCTTATCTTTGAAAGAATTCGTGAAGAGTTGGCCAAAGGAAAGGCTCAAAAAGAAGCTGTTAAAGATGGTTTCGCTAATGCTTTGTCTTCTATTTTAGATGCCAATATTACCACAGGTTTAACGGCTATTATCTTATTCGTTTTTGGAACAGGACCAATTAAAGGGTTTGCAACGACCTTATTAATAGGTATTATGACCTCTTTATTTACGGCAATTTTCATTACGAGATTACTAGTGGATTGGTACGTTAATAGAGGTAAGTCGTTAGATTTCTCTACCTCAATAACAAAGAACTTATTTAAGAACAATAACATTAATTTCATCGGAAAGCGTAAAGTAGCTTATGTTGTTTCTGGAATTTTAATATTAGTAAGTTTAGGATCTTTATTTACAAACAAACTAGACCAAGGTATTGATTTTGTTGGAGGACGAACGTATCAAGTAAGATTTGCTGATGCGGTAAGTTCTGAAGCAGTAGCATCAGACCTTACGGATGTCTTTGGTAGTGTAGAAGTGAAAACTATTGGTAACGATCATCAGTTGAAAATTTCTACGAAATATAAGGTTGATGAGAATTCAGTGGAAGTAGATGAAGAAGTACAAACCATGCTTTTTAATGGCTTGAAGTCTTATTTACCAAGTGATTTTTCTTACCAAGATTTCTCTGAAGGTACCGATGGTATAGGTAAAGTATTATCCAGTAAAGTAAGTCCGACCATTGCCGATGATATCAAGAAAGAGTCTTTATTGGCTGTTTTGGGCTCATTGATAGTGGTGTTCTTATACATTTTATTCCGATTCAAGAGATGGCAATTCTCACTGGGTGCTGTGGCAGCGGTATTCCATGATGTGATTATTGTATTGGGAATCTTCTCTTTACTGTATAAATTTATGCCTTTTAGTATGGAAATTGATCAAGCATTTATAGCGGCCATCTTGACGGTAATTGGTTACTCGTTGAATGATACCGTGGTCGTGTTTGATAGAATTAGAGAGGTGTTAGCAGAAAAAGCTGGTTTTAAAGGTGGTGTCAATATAAATTCTGCTATCAATAGTACATTGAGTAGAACATTAAATACGTCATTAACAACTTTAGTCGTATTAATTGCCATGTTTGTGTTTGGAGCAGAATCATTGAGAGGACTCCTTTTCGCATTGATAGTTGGTGTGGTAGTGGGTACCTATTCTTCGGTATTTATCGCAACACCATTAATGTATGACACTTTAAAAAATAAAGGAATCGCACCTCCAAAAGAGGACGAGGATAAATAATAATCCATTCAAGTGATTATAAAAAAAGCCACTTCAAAAGAAGTGGCTTTTTTTATTGTTAAATTTAGCTTCAACTATAAATAAATCATGAAATTACCTATTCTTATATTGTTAATTTGTGTAACAAGTTGCTGTTTTTCACAGCATAACACTGAAACCACGAAGAGTAGGAAATTTAATGAGTTGTTAGTTTCGCCAGGAATTATTATTCAGCATGATACCTTCTTGGAATTCAATCTATTCCTTGGAAGCGTATATGTTGAGAATAATAGTAAGATTCCTATTGTTGGTGCTAATGGCTTTAGATTGGGAATAGAATCAAATATACGAAGTGGCAATAATTACACTATTGCTCCCAAAATTGGTTATGAGCTATCGGCAACCGTCTATGTGTTGCGATTATCAGCTGTAAATTATTTCCAGAATTCACAATCAGAATTTCGCCTACTACCAGAATTAGGAATAAGTTTAGGTGGATGGGCTAATCTCACTTACGGTTATGGTATTCCTCTAAAAAAAGCAGATTTGAACAATGTCAGTCATCACAGGCTTGCATTAAGTTTTAATCTTGACCAGAGATTAAAGAATTTTGTATTTAAAAATTAATTTCGAGTAAACGAGATATAATCACCCTTAGTAAGTTTCCACTGGTCACTTAAACCAGCATTCACTTCCAACACGTATTTCGCTGGACCTTCAGATGGCAATGATGTTTCGTCAAAAGGTTGGGCATTTTTTTGAATACTGACAATTGTCTTGTTTTCTGAAATGTAAATGATATCCAAAGGAATTTCAGTGTTTTTCATATAAAAGGATCGGTCATCTGAATCGGGAAAGATAAAAAGCATGCCATGGTTATTCGCCATATGCTTTCGATACATCAAACCGGTTTGTGTTTCGTAAGCATTATCAGCAATTTCAATAGCCAAGTTGACAATTAAAGAGTCTGTATCTTTCGTTTTTAATTGTAATTCGCCTTCTTTTTCGAATGCAATCGTCACTTCTTTTACTCCAGAAGATTTTCGTGTGTCTTGACATGAATACGACAAGGTCAATGAAATCCATCCTATGCACAGGATTGCTAACTTTTGAGGCGATAGATAGCACATGTTAACTTAGCTTGGTTTTAGGTTTATAGAAAAACATAAAATAAAGACCTATAAGTATAAAAGGAATACTCAATAATTGTCCAGTGTTCAATAACCAGTCAGCACGCTCTATATTTTGAGGTTCTTTTACGAATTCCACAAAAAATCTCACACTCCACAATAGTAATAGGAATAGACCGAATAGAAACCCTTGTTGTTCGCTTTTATTCGTCTTCCAATAGAAGTACATTAAGATAAGAAACACAAAAATGTAACTGCCTGCCTCATACAATTGAGCCGGATGTCTAGAAGGTACAGCTTCTAATAACTGTGCATATTGCGGATCACTTCCTACCGCTTTGTAAGCGTCTTTGGCATTCTTAATGCCAGTGAGTTGTACAATTTCGTATTTGTTATAATGGTCCTGAACAAATTGCACACCAACAGAGGCATCGGTTTCTTTACCTATAATTTCAGAATTAATAAAATTACCCAATCGTACGAAGATAGCTCCAGAAGCTACAGGAATAACAACACGGTCCAAAATCCAAAGTACCGTTTTCTTTAAAACTTTTTTATTGTACAAGTACATCGCAATAATCATCCCGATGGCTGCACCATGACTTGCCAATCCCTGAAACCCTGTGAACTCAACGCCATCTTTAAAACTGAAAGGCAAGAAAATACTGAAGAAATCTTCGGAAATAAGCTCAGACTGATAGAAAATGACATGACCCAATCTCGCACCTAGCATGATACCTATCACAGAATAAATAAATAACGAATCTAAGGATTCATTCGATTGCTTTTCATTTTTATAGATACGCTTCATAATAACGAGACCTAAGATGAAGGCAATAATCCACATTAAACTATAAAAGTGAAGCGTAAAGAAACCGAGGTCTATGCCTTTGGCTGGGTTCCATACAGTGTTAAGAGCAATCATATAAAATATTTTATGGGATAAAGATAGTATTTATGAGTAAACTATCATTGGTGTTAAGATAGTTTTAATCTTCTTTTTCTGGAACAGGATCATAGCCAGAACCTCCCCAAGGATGACAGCTAAAAATCCGTTTTAACGCTAGTTTGCCACCTTTCCAAAACCCATGAACTTCTAGCGCTTCTTTTGTATAATGTGAACAGGTCGGTTGGTATCTGCAAGTGGCAGGTGTTATTGGCGAAATGAACGTCTGATAAATTTTAATAAGAAAAAGCAAGGGTGCAACCAATAATCGTTTCATGACTAATTGGTCGTAAAAGTAGTGCCATCCTTGCCATCGTTAAGCTGAATGCCTTTCGCTGCTAATTCATCTCTAATTTTATCAGAAAGCGCAAAATCTTTATTGGCACGTGCATCTTGACGTAATTGAATAAGAAGTTCTACAGCACCACTGAGTTTGTCTGTTCCTGTTTCAGCCTTAGAGATATTCACCAATCCTAAAACATCAAATGTAAAGGCATTCATGGTTTTTTTTAGGAGTTCTAAATCTTCGGAAGTTAAAGAAGCATTGCCATCCTTTACTTGATTGATGTGTTTGGCTGCCTCAAAAAGATGCGCAATTAAAATCGGAGAATTAAAATCATCATTCATCGCATCATAACATTTCTGTCGCCATTCTGCCACCTGAAACGAAGATTCTGAAGATGGTTTTAAGTCCTCTAAAAGATTGATAGCATCCATAAGTCTGAAAAACCCTTTTTCGCTAGCTAATAAGCCATCATCTGTTAGGTCTAGAACACTCCTGTATGAGGATTGGGCGTTAAAAAAACGAATCACGCTTGGCGCGTATGCTTTACTGAAAAATGCATTATCTCCAGACAATAATTCACTAGGATTGACCGTGTTTCCCGTGGATTTAGACATGCGTTGTCCGTTGAGATGAAGCATATTGGCATGCATCCAATAATTGACAGGTGTCTGGCCTTTAGCCGCTTCACTTTGTGCAATTTCACATTCATGATGTGGGAATTTCAAATCCATACCGCCTCCGTGAATATCAAAATTGTCACCGAGATACTTGGTGCTCATGGCTGTACATTCTAAATGCCATCCCGGGAATCCATCACTCCAAGGTGAAGGCCAACGCATAATGTGTTGTGGTTCGGCGCGCTTCCATAGGGCAAAATCTTGAGGATTCTTTTTATCACTTTGACCATCCAAAGCCCGTGTATTATGGATAAGGTCTTCAAGTTTTCTTTTACTTAAAACACCATAGTCATTGGTTTCATTGAACTTATGAACATCAAAATACACAGAACCATTGACTTCATAAGCAAAGCCGTTATCCATAATCATTTTGATCAATTCAATTTGCTCGATAATATGTCCTGTAGCCGTCGGTTCTATACTTGGTGGTAAGAAATTGAAGGTGTTTAGTATATTGTGAAAATCAACGGTGTAGCGCTGTACCACTTCCATGGGTTCAATTTGTTCTAAACGCGCTTTCTTAGTGATTTTGTCTTCGCCGACATCTGCATCGTTTTCTAAGTGGCCAGCATCCGTAATATTTCTAACGTAACGCACTTTATAACCTAAATGTTTTAGGTAACGGAAAACCATATCAAAAGACATAAAAGTTCGCACATTTCCAAGATGCACATTGCTGTAAACCGTAGGACCACAAACATACATACCAACATAACCATCTTCTATCGGTTTGAAGGTCTCTTTTTGGCCACTTAGCGTATTGTAAATCTGAATCTTTTGTGCGTCGTACAAATGCATGATGATTGGTGTTTTTTGGCGTTGATTTGTTTCGCTAAAATTAGCTATGTTCAAATCTAAGATTTTTTGTGCTTTTTAAAAGCCGTCTGTACTTAAAATGACGTGTCTAGTTTTATATAGTCTAAAAATTCACGTTTGGTTTCCTTATTTTTGAATTGGCCTCCAAACTCAGAGGTAACTGTGCTGCTATCAACATCTCTGATGCCTCTTGAATTAACACATAAGTGTTTTGCATCGATGACACATGCAACATCCTCCGTATTAAGTACTTTTTGAAGCTCTTTGACGATTTGAATCGTTAAACGTTCTTGAACTTGTGGGCGCTTAGCGAAATAATCGACAATGCGATTCATTTTGGAAAGGCCTACGACGGTGCCATTTGAAATATAGGCGACGTGAGCTTTACCTACAATAGGTAGCAAATGGTGTTCACAGGTAGAATAAACAGTAATGTTCTTCTCCACTAACATTTCACCATACTTGTATTTGTTTTCAAATGTGGACGCACTAGGTTTCTTGGTCGGATTTAAACCGCCAAAAATTTCATTCACAAACATTTTAGCCACTCTATTGGGTGTGCCTTTTAAGCTGTCGTCTGTAAGATCGAGACCTAACGTTTCCATGATATGTCTCACATCGTCTTTAATAATATCAATTTTTTCAGAAGAAGTCAGTTCGAAAGCATCAGTTCGAAGGGGTGTTTCTGAAGAGGTGCCAATATGGTTTTCACCTAAAGCGTCGATATCTTGAAAGTCTTTGTCTATTTTCATTCTCTATACTCCGTTGTAACGGAATGTATTTAATTAAAATAATATGTAAACTCTAATTTAGAGACTGCAAAGATAAGCAATAAAAAAAAATGAGCGCAGGGTAGGGATTTTTTAATTTAACATGTTATATGCCTGTAATCGACATCACCGAACATGATATCCGATTTAACAGTTTTTTAATCAAAATTTTCTTAAATTCCGCATCTTTATAAACAAGCAGATGATCATGAAATCAAAATTATTTTTCCCTCTAATGTTGTTATGTGCCTTATTAGCAACGCCATCCATGTTTTCGCAAACAACGAAGATATCAAGAAAGCAAAAAACGGTTAATTATAAGGCCAACGTTAATAATCCGCTCACAGCAAATGAGTTAGCTATGATTACCGAAGTTTATGGTCATACAGTGAAACAAAATGTGTTGGATATTCCTCAGCGCTTAAAGGATATCAAAAATATTCTAAGAAATAGAGTAGAGGTTAAAAATATCCCTAATCCAAGTGATCAAAAGCCTTGTACGTTATTATCAGAAGTACCATTAATGGATTACTATGTAAGTGATTTAGAGCGTGATAAGAATTTTAACCCTCAGAACTTTAATCCGCTTAAGTATTTATTTCAATTCTATGCTTACGGATCTCATATGTATCGTGTTGATAATACCAATTACTTTATTATTATCAAATCACAATATCAATAAACTATTAATTATCCAATACAATTTTTCGCTATGAAAAAAGCACTACTCATAATTTTTACGATATTTTCATTTAGTTCTTACGCACAAGACGTTATCATGCAAAATGGAACTGTCACTGGATGTTCAGGGACATTTTATGATACAGGAGGCCCTGGTGGCGCTTACGGGAGTAATGAAAATTTGGTTTTAACAATTTGTCCAGATAACCCTGGGCAGTTAGTGAGACTTGATTTTACCGAATTTAACACGCAATTGTCAGCAGATGTCATGACCATCTACAATGGCGACAGTACGGCAAGTCCAGTTTTTGGTACGTTTGATGGTGCTAATAGTCCAGGATTTGTTTCTGCAACAGACGATAATGGGTCAGGCTGTCTAACCATACAGTTTGTGTCGGATGGCGGTGGAACAACCACTGGATGGGCAGCAGATATTTCGTGCTTTACACCATGTCAAACAATTACATCTCAAGTAGATTCGTCAGTACCTGCGCCAAATGCAGATGGTTATATTAGAGTTTGTCCCGATGAAGAAATAACTTTAAATGGAAGTGGAAATTTTGAGTTTGACGGAACAGGAGCTACTTACGAATGGGATTTAGGTGATGGGAGTGCACCAGTGCCAGGTCAATCAGTAACGTTTTCTTATGCTACGCCTGGTGTTTATATTGTGAATTTGAATATTAGAGACGCTAATACGAGTAGTGATCCTCTAGGTTGTCCAAATACAAATTTAGTAAATCAAGTGATTCAAGTAGGGACAGCACCTGATTTTACAGGGACTCAAGCTGCCGATGATACACTTTGTTTCGGTGAGACGACCACTATAGATGGTGTTGTTAATCCAGTACCCTTTGTAAATGACTGTACACCTCCAGTTAGCGGAACAACCTTCCTGCCAGATGGTTCAGGAGCGGTTTACACAACTTGTATTACGGTCGATTGCTTTGATTCAACTCAAACTTTGACAGATCCAAATCAACTTTTAGAGATTTGCGTAAACATGGAGCACTCTTATTCTGGAGATTTAGATATAAAAATTATCTCTCCAAATGGTCAAGAAGCCGATTTGTTCACGCAAGCAGGAGGCGGAACTTACTTTGGAGGAGCGAATGACGATGGTTCTAACACACCTGGTGTTGGTGCTGATTACTGTTTTTCGATGTCAGGAACAACCTTACTACAAAATGCAAACACCATTACAGCAGGAAGTAACCCACCGAATGCTTCTTGGGAACCTGGAACTTATTTACCTGTGGAATCCTTTGCTAATTTAGTCGGTAGTCCTTTAAATGGTGATTGGTGTATTGAAATTGTTGATAACTTAGCCATAGATAATGGGTATGTATTCTCTTGGGGATTAAACTTCGATCCAAACATTCAACCACCTGAATTGTCATTTACGCCAACTATCGTATCTGAATCTTGGGATACAGACCCAACCATTACTAATGTTACTGGAAGCACCATTACTGTTGCACCTCCAGTGGCAGGTGTTTACTGTTATACTTACCGAGTTGTTGATGATTTTGGTTGTGAATACACGGAAGAAGTTTGTATTACAATGGAAGAAGAAATAACTGCTGATGTTTCAGCCGTCGTTAATCCTATTTGTGAAGGCGACGATGCTGAATTTGTGATAACTGGATCTCCCAATGGGACGGTTAATTATACAATAAATGGTGGTGCAAATCAATCTATAGTTCTTGATGCGACTGGTACAGCTACTGTAACAATTACAGGACCAACAGTGGATCAGGTATTCAATCTTATTGATATTACTTTAGGTGACTGTACCGCTGCAATTAATGATACAGAAACCATAATTGTTGGACAAGTGTTTGATACGACATTTGTAATGACACCAACTTGTGACGGTGGATTTGCTACAATAACTGGTGATGTTGGAGGTGCTTTTGCATTTCAAGACCCACAGCCAACTGATGGTGCTGTGATAAACCCGGTGACAGGGGTTATTACAGATGGTGTTTCTGGAACAACGTATACGGTTATATATGAATTTGCGAGTTCATGTAGCCCTGGAGATATTCAAACGGTGACAGTTTTACCAGCTCAGGATGCAAGTATTGTATTGACACCAACCTGTGATGGGGCAACTGCAACGATAACTGGTGATACAGGAGGGGTTTTTACCTTTAATCCTGTACCAGCAGATCCAGCAACTTTAAATCCCACAACTGGAACAATAACGAATGCACTGCAAGGTGTAACGTATACTGTTGAGTATACCTTAGGTGGTGCGTGTCCTGTATCAACAACTCAAAGTGTGACAGTGTTGCCTTTCGAAGATGCGAGTTTTACGTTAACACCAACGTGTGATGGAGGTACGGCTACGATTATTGGAAATGCAGGAGGAACGTTTGCTTTTGCACCAGATTTGAATGATGGTTCTGAAATTGATGCAACAACGGGTTTAATAACTGACGGAATTTCTGGTACGACATATATAGTTGAGTATACTACGGCTGGACCTTGTCCTGAAACAACGAGTGAGTCGGTTACTGTTTACCCTGCGGAAGATCCTACTTTTTCGTTGACACCTAGCTGTACAGGTGCCATAGCAACAATTTCTGGTGATACTGGTGGTGTTTTTGCCTTTGCTCCAGATCTTAATGACGGTTCTTTAATTGATTCGGCTACTGGAGAAATAACAAATGGGTCTCCAGGAGTTACTTACACAGTTGAATATATAACAGCTGGGAATTGTCCAGCAACTTCACTAGAAACTGTGACTGTTTTTCCTCAAGATGATTCTGGTTTTATTTTAAACCCAACCTGTGATGGAGGTATTGCTACGGTTACTGGATTGCCTGGAGGGACATTTACATTTAATCCTAACCCGGGAGATGGTGCATTATTAGATGCCGCAACAGGAACGATTACAAATGGTCAATACGAAGCAACTTATACTATAGATTATACAACCAATGGGACTTGTCCGACAACGACTACGCAATCAGTCACCGTGTTCTCTCAGCCTATTCTAGTTCCTCCCACGGCATTAGAGGTTTGTGACGATGGGACTCCAGATGGGATTAC
>JAAEZI010000084.1 GCA_018222915.1 Algicola sp.
TTTTCAAATACAAAGAAAAGCGAAGAGCAAATCTTCGAGTTCGGAATTAAAGATATCAACTCTAAAAGCATTGAAATGATCACTTCAGGGAAAAATGTAGTTGTTGAAATGAGTACGAAATACTTTGAGAAAATCATAAAAACCTATGAAGATGGTGAAATAAAAAGCTATGGTAATGAAATTAGTATAGAAGCCTCAACTATTGAAAATGCAAGAGAAATCGTAAATCTGTTGCAAATTGTTACAAAAGATTAGAATTTTAAATAAGTTATTAATTATAAAACCAACCAAACATGAAAAAAACAATTTTAGTATTTGCAATGCTCGCTCTCGTATTGTCTTGTAGCAGCGATGACGACAATGGCGAAGATATCGGAAACCAATTTGATGGATCTTTAGAATCTGTTGAAGACTTTTTTAGTCCAGACTTAGTGCAGGCCTTACAAGATTTAGGGTTTATCATCAATACTGGGAACAATCCGCCAAATATTGAAGGCGTCTTTTTCTCAAGCCCATTTATACTGGAGGCATCTTCAGTACCTGGTGACTTTATAGGACAAACCTTTGCAGACTATACTTCAGAATTTTTTAATCAGAATAATCAAGCCTTAACTTTAGATTTTAATGGAATGGGAGGAACGCAAACAGATGAAGGCTTTGGTTCTTTCGTTTCAGGTGACGGGAATTTATTTTCAGTTTATCTGAAAAATACTACTAGAATTGGTAATTTCGATGCTGAAACTGCAATTGCTATTTCAGGTAGAATCACTCAAGATGGTATTGAAGATTTTAAGTACGCGACATTAATGTTAGATGATGGTGGAGATCCTGAAGGTGTTTACATTGAAAACAATACTGGACGTTTGCTTTATGATTCTGACGAATTTTCGCCAAGACAATAAAAAAAGTAAACTGTATTATAAAAACCATCTCAAATAGAGGTGGTTTTTTTATGCAAACCAATTACCTTTGAAATGTGAATTATTTCATCAACGTCATATTGCCAATACCTTTAGAAAAGAGCTTCACCTATGCCATTACAAGAGCAGAGGCTGAGTTTCTAAAACCCGGAATGCGTGTGTCTGTACCTTTCGGAAAAAGCAAAATTTACACAGGACTCGTTGAACGTATTCATCAGGAAGCGCCTCAGGTTTATGAAGCAAAACAGATTCACCAGATTCTTGATGAAACACCGTTAGTAACAGCCATTCAGCTTAAGCATTGGCAATGGATGTCGAATTATTATATGTGCACGGTTGGAGAGGTGATGAGAGCTGCATTGCCAAGTGCTTTTATTCTGGAGAGTGAAACTGTTATTTACAGAAATACAAAGCTTCAAATTGATGATGCCGATTTAAAAGATGATGAGTTTATAGTGTATGAGGCTTTACATCATCAATCATCTTTGAAAATTCAGGATTTGATGTCGATTTTGGATAAGAAGAATGTGCTTCCTGTCATAAAACGACTTTTAGATAAAGATGTGATTAACGTTCAGGAGGAAATTTATGAAAAATACAAACCCAAATTAGTCAGATATGTCAAACTAGCCACAGCTCATACCTCTGAAAAAGCACTTCAGGAATTAATGAGTACCTTAAGTCGTGCACCAAAACAGCGTGATGTGGTCATGACCTTATTTTCAGTTTCTGCACAAACAAAAAAGCCTGTAAAAGTTTCAGATTTAATTGATGAGAGTGATGCGTCTTCTGCAATAGTAAAAACCTTAATTGATAAAGGTATTTTAGAAGAATACCACATTCAAACCGACAGAGTGCAATATGAAGGTGATGATAATCAAGCGTCTAAACATTTAAACGAGCATCAGGAAACAGCTTTAAGTGAAGTTATTCAATCTTTTGAAAAACAAGACATTACGCTTTTGTATGGAGTGACCTCATCTGGAAAGACAGAGCTTTATGTTAAACTTATTGAAACGCAATTATCTGAAGGTAAACAAGTGTTGTACTTGCTTCCGGAAATTGCTTTAACAACGCAATTGGTGGAGCGACTTCAGAATTATTTCGGAGAAAAAGTAGCAGTATTCCACAGTAAATATTCCTCACATGAACGTGTTGAGGTCTGGAATAATGTATTGCATAATTCACCAAAAGCTCAGGTGATTTTAGGTGCACGTTCTTCTGTATTATTACCATATCAGAACTTAGGCTTAGTGATTGTTGATGAAGAGCATGAATCATCCTATAAGCAATTTGATCCTGCACCAAGATATCATGCCAGAGATACAGCTATTGTTTTAGCAAGTTTGTTTGAGGCTAAAACGTTGTTAGGATCTGCGACACCAAGTTTAGAAAGCTTTCACAATGCACAACAAGGTAAATACGGTCTAGTAGAGCTTAAACATAGATTCAATAATGTATTAATGCCAGATATCGAACTCATTGACATTAAGGATAAGCACAAACGCAAACGAATGACAGGTCATTTTAGTGACCGATTGATTCTTGAGATGCAAGATACCCTAAAAGCTGGTCATCAAATCATTCTGTTTCAGAATAGACGAGGATTTTCGCCAATAGTAGAATGTAATACCTGTGGGCATTCGCCTCAGTGTCCAAACTGCGATGTGAGTTTAACTTTTCATCAATATAAAAATCAGTTGCGTTGTCATTATTGTGGTTACCATTCCGTCATGCATAAAACCTGTGAAGCTTGTCATAGTGTAGAATTGGATTCTAAAGGCTTTGGAACAGAACAGGTAGAGCAGGAAGCAAAGGCTTTGTTTCCGGATTATAATGTGGCTCGCATGGACTTAGATACAACTCGTGGAAAGTATGGCTATGAAAAAATAATAACTGCTCTGGAGCAGCAGGAGATCGATATTTTGGTCGGCACACAGATGCTCACCA
>JAAEZI010000032.1:0-15136 GCA_018222915.1 Algicola sp.
CAAGGAAGCTATGTGATTAACTGGACTTTCGATGATGGCAATGGCAATAGTATTGTCGTACCACAGAACGTGATTATCGATGATGTGACAGATCCGTTAATACCAACCTTAAGTGATATTACAGGTGAGTGCTCAGCCACAGCAACCGCACCAACCACGACTGATAACTGTTCAGGAAGCATCACAGGAACGACGAGTGATCCACTTTCTTACAACACCCAAGGAAGCTATGTGATTAACTGGACTTTCGATGATGGTAATGGCAATAGTATTGTCGTACCACAGAACGTGATTATCGATGATATCACAGGTCCTGTTGTGCCAACTTTACCAGTCATTACAGGTGAATGTGATGCCACAGTAAGCATCCCAACAACTACAGATGGTTGTGCTGGTACCATTACGGGAACCACGAGTGATCCCTTATATTATGATGTTCAGGGATCCTATGCCATTACTTGGAATTTTGATGATGGTAATGGCAACAGTTTTGATGTCGTACAGAGTGTCGTTATTAATGATACAACAGATCCAGTAGCCGTTTGTCAAGATATGACAGTGCAATTGGATAATGCTACAGGAACAGCTACCATCATACCAAGTCAAATTGACAATGGCTCCAATGACAATTGTGGTACTGTATCTCTTAGTTTGTCACAAGACACATTTGATTGTACCAATATAGGAACGAATATCGTAGTTCTTACAGCTACGGATACTAATGGTAATTCTTCAACCTGTATTTCTACAGTGACGGTTGAAAGTCCAAATATTAGTGGAGGTACCGTCATAGGATACTTAAATAATACAGAAACTGTGGCAGATTCTGACAATTTAATTGAAGTAACAGCTTGTCCTGATGAACCTCAAAATGCCACATTGAGCTTATCCGGTCATACCGGAAATGTTGCTTATTGGCAATCTTCCACAAATGGAGGTTTGGTTTGGACCAATATTCCTAATAACACGACTACGTATTACTATCCTAATATTCTTGAAACAACATTGATTAGAGCAGTTATTCAGATAGGGAGCTGCCAAGCTACGTCTACGATTGTTCGTATCGTGGTGATTCCACCAGATATTCCACCAACAATTATTGGTCCTGATACATTTGATATGTGTTTAGGTAATAGTATCAATGTGGAGGCTCAAAGTTCTTTCGCCACAAATCCAGAATTGAATAATGGCGGTGAATTTAATCAAGCTAATCTTCCTGGTTGGTTAATTGATGGTAATGATGGCGTTTCAGGATGGAGTGCTTCTGGAAGTAATTCAACACCCACACCGTGGCGTGGAATTAGTAACGGAAATGCTAATAACGGTAGTAACATAACAGAAGGTGTTCGTTATAAAAATCAAGGTGGAAATAAATTTGCGATAACCTATGGCGATTTTAATGGAGCAGATCCATCGCCTCCAATTACCACCATGGAAACAGCAGTGTTTAATACACTCGGTTTATCCTCAGCGAGTATTGACTTCCAGTCCGCTTATTATTTGCAAGCAGGTGCTATGGGTATTATTGAATTATCTGTTGATGGTGGCGCAACCTATCCAGTAACCTTGATGAGTTTTAGTGGACCTGGTGATTCTGGTGGATTTGTGAATCTCGGGAACGGTGCAAATAATGTCCCAACTATAAATTTACAGGATCCAGGTAATGCGGTCTCCTTAGATTTAAGTGACTACATCGGGCTTACCAATTTAAGAGTACGATTTACGTTTACTTCTACCGTTGGGAGCTCATGGGCTATTGATGGCATCACCATACCCCAAGCACCAATTGATGAAGTCATTGAATGGGAAGATGGTACAGGTACGGTGGTCACAACAGGTTCTATGACTACAATAACGCCTGTGACACCAGGTGAACAAACCTACGGTGTGACATCTCTTATCAATGGGTGTAGAGCTGATGGACCTGAAGGCACCGAGTTTGTGACCGTTAATGCAACACTAGCCTATGCAGGCGAAGATATCACACAAATTATTGGTGAGTGCGGTGAGAGTGTGACTTTGAATGCTTATAATAACTTTTTAACGGCAGCAGAAAACATCGCGAATGGCGTTGTTAATCCTACAGTTTTTACAACTGGAACTTATCCTGGTACAGGACAAGCTGGTGTTTGGTCAGCTACTCAATTATCGGCATGTGGAGGCAATTATACATTTTCAAATGTTGGCAGTCCGACATCTCGATTTTCAGCTGATCCAGGAACTTACTTATTAACATGGACAGTACCTTCCGTAGGATGTTCAGATACCATTGAAGTAACTATTGAAAGTTGTCCGACGATTGATTTTGATGGTACTAATGACTATATAAGTTTTCAAGACAATTATAATTTATCGAACACCTTTAGTGTCGAAGTATGGGTAAAACCAGAGTCAATTTCTGGTAACCAAACACTGCTGTCAAAAAGAGACGCTAATGATTTATCCACTGGTTACGATTTAAGTTTGAATGGATCCACAGTGACGTTTAATTGGAATTCTACTGGAAGTATTCAATCGAGTTTTCCGATATCAACAGATCGCTGGTATCATATTGCTGTAACCAACGATAATGGAAATTATAACTTGTATATTGATGGTATCGCTGTAAGTAGTCCAATAACTGGTGCGCTGCCTACTAGTAATGGGATGCGAGGTATTGCAGGAGGCATGGACCAAGCCAATAATCCTCCAAATAGACCTGTTAATTATTATCATGGTTGGATGGACGAATTAAGAATTTGGAATGTGGCACTTACAGAAAGTCAAATTCGTCAAATGATGAATCAAGAAATTCAGGATAATTCGGCTGTGAGAGGCGTTGTGGTGCCATTGGATATCGCTGGATTGTCATGGACTCATCTGGATGGTTATTACCGAATGAATGTCAATTGCGGTACCCTTGTAGCCGATAAAGGCGTTAGAGGACTTTTAAGAAACATGGAAACGGCCCAACAAGAGACCGCTCCTTTACCATACACCTCTAGAATCGATGGTCAGTTTTGGGAAACGGATGACACCTGGACAAACTTCAATGTTTGGGATGCACCAAACAGTATTGGCGTCGATGGTGTGACACCAATCAATTGGAACATTGTGCAAACATCGCATGATATCAATTCAGGAAATAAGGATATTGTCGTTTTAGGATTAATCTCAGATACATCAAACAAAGTATTGAATATCTCTAATCCTAGTGCCAACCAAGATGAAACCAATACAGGTCAATCTTTAAGAGTTACGCATTATTTGAAATTAGATGGGATTATTGATTTATTTGGAGAATCACAATTATTACAAGATGAAGGAAGTGTTCTCGACGTGACGAGTTCTGGTCGATTAGAACGCGATCAACAAGGAACTACCAATCTCTTTAATTATAATTATTGGGGTTCACCAGTGAGTGCCATCAATGCGAGTTCTAATAATAATCCCTATAGTTTAAATAGTGTCATCCATGATGGAACTAATTCAGCTAATCCTCAAACAATGCTTTGGACAACAGCTCATGATGCCAATGGAAGTACCACACCTATTACCATGAGTAACCGATGGTTATATGCCTATGAAAATTTTCCGCAGGATACCTATGCAGCATGGAGAGATCTTGATGAAAATGATGTTTTAGATACAGGATTAGGCTTTACCATGAAGGGTAGTGGTGCAGGAGACCCAGTCGCAGATGTTCAAAATTATGTATTTATAGGGAAGCCGAATAATGGAAATATTAATACACCAATTACGATTGGTAACCAAGCTCTATTAGGAAACCCTTATCCTTCTGCGATAGATGCTAACGCCTTTATATTAGATAATATACCTGGAGGAAATCCTGGGTCATCACAAAGTTTAGACGGTACCTTGTATTTCTGGGAGCACTATGCTTCAAATTTTACACACGTGCTCGAAGACTATGAAGGTGGTTATGCGACTTATAATTTGACCGGAGGAAATGCAGCGGTATCACCTCCTTTAGTGAGTGGAAATGGTGTAGGAACCAAGCTTCCTGGACGCTATGTTCCCATTGCTCAAGGCTTCTTTGTCACTTCTAGTAATCTTGGAGGGAATGTGCAATTTAAAAATAGTCAGCGCGTCTATGTGAAAGAAAGTGCAGCGAGTTCAACTTTTATAAGAAGTAGCAACCCTAATATGTACGATGCACCTCAAGATCCAAATCCAGAAATTCAACGTGTTCGTATTGATTTTACAACCTTTAATGGTGCAACACGTCATTTGCTTTTAGGTTTTGTACCGAATGGTTTGGCAACGGATGGTGTAGATTATGCCTATGATGCTATGAATTCTGACACGGAGTTTCCTAATGATATGTTTTGGAGAATTGAAAATGAGAATTACACGACACAAGGTGTGGGCGATTTTGATGAAACATCGCAATATCCACTTGGAATGTTCTTGAACGATACTGGAACTTTTGAAATATCTTTGGATGCGCTAGAGAACTTCGATACGGCCATTAGCGTGTATATCTATGATGCTTTAATGGATTCATATTTTGAAATTAATTCTGAGGCTTTTCAGATAACTTTAGATGCCAATGTCTATTTGGATCGCTTCTTTGTAGCGTTTTCATCGGAAGATGCGCTTTCCATACCTGAGCAAAATATCAGTCAAATGATTGTCAATTATTTACATTCTACTCAGGAAATTTATGTCAAAGCACCAAATGTCTCTGATGTTACATCCATTGAACTTTATAATATGCTCGGACAGGAAGTACAAACGTGGAATAAACCACAGGAGTTCATGATAGAAGGAGCTATTAGAATACCAGTTGATACTTATTCAGAAGGAACTTATATTATCAAAGTTAAGACGTCCACTCAGACCTTAACGAGTAAAGTACTTTTAAAAGATCTGTAAATAAAAACTTACATTATTAGATCCACAAGATGCATTTCATCGATTATAAATGCGTTTTGTGGATTTTTTTATTTTTATTGTTTACATTGCTCCACAACTAAATTGCAGTTTCATTAACCCCTAATCTAATGAAAACCTTAACCTACCTGTTTTTTGTGATGCTTTTGTGTGCCCCAACGAAAGTCATCTATGCATTTTCAGAATTGGAGACTTCGAGTGATCCCAACGCCATTCAGCGTGTGCGTATCGATGTGACAACACCCAATGGCTATACCAGACATTTGTTATTGGGATTTACACCTGATAACACAGCTTCAGATGGCTTTGATTACGGCTATGATGCCCAAAATATGGATGATTACGCCAATGATTGTAATTGGATGATTGACCACAACCGCTATGTAATTCAGGGTGTAGGAGCATTTCATGAGAGTAAAACGTATCCTCTTGGTGTATTCCTTGCTGATGCTGGTAATGTTGAAATTTCCTTGTTAGCTCTTGAAAATTTTAATCAACCGATTTCCGTGTACATCTACGATACACAAACGAATCAAGCGACAGCCATTAGTGACGCCAATTATGTACAGAATCTGTCTAGTGGTGATTTTATTAATCGGTTTTTTGTCACTTTTACTGATGACGTTTCACTCATGCAATTTTCAGATAATCAACTATCAGTAACTGATACTAATTATGAAACACTCAACATCGCTTACTTAAATTCGCAACAGGAATTGCAAATAAGCGCTTCTGATTATTTTGAAATTCAAGAAATTAAAGTCTACACCGTATTGGGACAAAATGTAAAATCCTTTACTAATTTGAAATCTGATACTTTTGGTAAACTTGATGTACCGTTGCATAATCTATCTGAAGGCACCTATGTTGTCATCATCAGAACTAGGCATCAGAAATTAAGTAAACGCCTTATCGTTACCCATTAAATACTCTTAAACTATAAGAGCGTCTTGTGTTTCTTTTTTGTAATTTTAGACGAACAAAAAAGTAGGCATGACTAAACAGAAGTATGGATTAAATACCATTTGTACACACATAGGTGAAATCAAGGACGAGCAGTTTAAAGGTGCTGTATCTCCAATGTATTTATCTACATCTTATCAATTTGATAATGTGGATATAAAGCGTTATCCACGATATTTTAACACTCCTAATCAGGAGTTTTTATCAAAAAAAATAGCAACCTTAGAACATACGGAAGCTGCTCTGATTTTTGGAAGTGGCATGGCGGCAATCAGCCATATGTTTTTAGCCTTTTTACAAAAAGGGGATCATATCGTTGTTCAAAACACCTTGTATGGTGGCACGAGTAATTTTATTCGTGAAGAATTTCCGAAATACGGTATTGAGTTTACATTCACCGACGGTTATTCAGTAGCCGATTTTGAAAAGGCGATACAATCCAATACCAAGGTTATACATTTAGAGTCTCCATCCAACCCATTACTCACGATAACAGATATCAAAGGAGTTTCAGCGTTGGCTAAAGATCATGGTATTATATCAACAATTGATAATACTTTTGCGAGTCCGATCAATCAAAACCCCATAGATTTAGGCGTTGATGTAGTCATGCATTCAGCTACCAAATATTTAGGAGGTCATAGTGATATTCTCGCAGGTGCTGTTGCGAGTTCACAGTTGCATATCGATCGTATTTGGAATGTGTCTAAAAATCTCGGTGGAAGTTTGAGTGACATGACGGTCTGGATGCTTGAACGAAGTATGAAAACATTGGCATTACGAGTTAAAGCACAAACCAAAAATGCGAAAAAGCTTGCGACATTCTTAAATCAACACGACGCTGTTGCTAAAGTCTATTATCCTGGTTTGAAAGATCATCCTGAGCATGCTTTAGCGAAAGCGCAAATGCATGATTTTGGCGCCATGATGTCGTTTGAATTAAAAGATGGGATAGATGCTATGGCATTTCAAAATCAATTACAACTTATCAAATCATCTATGAGCCTTGCTGGTGTCGAAAGTACAATGTTGTTACCTGCTAAAACATCACATGCTTTGTTAAGTCAGGAGGAACGTGATGCTGTTGGAATTAGTGATCGATTAATACGCTTCTCTGTGGGTATTGAAACTTTTAGAGATCTTAAGAATGACATCGAACAAGCCATCACCAAAACTAAAGCCACTTCCATTGCATAAAAAGAATCTACACCAAGGTGATTACGATCTTCAAGCATTGATTACGGCTGTACCTGAATTGGAGGCATATATTTATAAAAATGACTTTGGAAAAGTTACGGTAGATTTTTCGAATCCGAAAGCCGTTAAATTATTAAATAAGGGGCTTTTAAAACGGTATTATAATATCTCATATTGGGATTTTCCAGACACAAATTTATGTCCGCCTATACCTGGTAGAGTCGATTATATCCATCTTTTAAATGATTTGATTGTTGACACTGTTTATAGCAAGACCATAAAAATTTTGGATATTGGTACTGGTGCTACATGTATCTATCCACTCTTGGGACATGCCGTTTATGGTTGGTCGTTTGTGGGCACTGATATCCATAAAAACTCGCTTCAAATTGCTCAAAAAATTGTTGATAATAATAACCTGAGTCAGTACATTTCATTACGACTCCAACAGGATCCTCAGCAGATACTTACGGGTGTGTTATCTACTACGGAAACCCTAACAGCAAGTATGTGTAATCCACCATTTTTCAGCAGTGCTGAAGAAGCGCAAAAACAAACGCAGCGCAAACTGAAAGGTTTGGGAACAGCTCAAAATAAGATGGAACGTAACTTTAGTGGTTTAGCACATGAACTTTGGTATCCAGGAGGCGAAAAAGCCTTTTTGCACAATTATTTATATCAAAGTTCTCTTTTGAAAACCAATTGTGTATGGTATACCTCTTTGGTCTCAAAAAGTGAGCATATCAAATCCATGAAAAAATCTCTGGAAAAATTAGGAGCCCAACAAATTAAAATTCTTGATTCTTCGTTAGGAAATAAAAAAAGCAGAGTCGTAGCTTGGACGTTCTTCTCAAAAAAAGCCCTACAAGAATTAAAAGAAAATGAGG
This sequence comes from Algicola sp., assembly GCA_018222915.1. GTDB lineage: Bacteria > Bacteroidota > Bacteroidia > Flavobacteriales > Flavobacteriaceae > Psychroserpens. The sequence continues at coordinate 7,944 of JAAEZI010000032.1, forward strand.
CCAGCGCATTGTAATCATGAATTAGCCTTTTTATATAGTTGCCAACCTCATTTTCGTAAATTTCTAGATATCATCCTTTAATTGGTGATGCTCATTAATTAAAGGACTGTTTTTTGTAATGACTTGTGACGCTTTATTTGCATTTTTTTCAATGTTAAATGACATGAAGGTGTTAATCTTAAGATTCTTCAAGGTGGTATTAGAGGTTATAAAATTAGACTAATATCTATGTGTTTCATATGATATTTATCATCTAATATCCATTGATTTCATCGATAAGCTTTTATACAATGCCTCAAACATACTTTAGGATGAAGGTGATTCCATCTTAGGAACAAAATCAACTATGGTAGATTTATTTTTTTAGAGTAATTTTGCGCTATGGTCATGACCAGTTAAGAGTGAATGAGAATCGCTTTTAAAGGAGCGCGTGACTACGAATGATTTTTTTAAACAGAGACAGATGAAATTAGATATATTGGTTTTTGGAGCACATCCAGATGATGCCGAATTAGGTTGCGGAGCAACAATAGCAAAGGAAGTAGCTCGAGGAAAAAAGGTGGGAATTATTGATTTAACACGTGGTGAATTAGGCACACGAGGGACAGAAGACACGCGTGCTCAAGAAGCTGATGATGCCGCTAAAATACTCGGTGTTGCGGTAAGAGATAATTTAGGCTTTTCAGATGGCTTTTTTGTAAATGATAAGGAACATCAATTGGAGGTGATAAAAATGATTAGGAAGTATCAACCTGAAATTGTGCTATGTAACGCCATCGATGATAGGCATATTGATCACGGCAAGGGAAGTCAGTTAGTGAGTGATGCTTGCTTTTTGAGTGGATTGATGAAAATCGAGACCACAATTCAAGGGAAGAATCAAGAAAAATGGCGTCCAAAATTAGTTTTGCATTTTATTCAGTGGAAATCCTTAGAACCTGATGTTGTGATCGACGTGACCGGTTTTATAGACACCAAGATGGATGCTGTTTTGGCCTATAAAACGCAATTCTATGATCCCAATAGTGACGAACCAGAAACACCAATTTCTAGTAAGAATTTCACCGATAGCATCATTTATAGAGCGAGAGATCTCGGTAGAATTATTGGTACTGAATACGGAGAAGGATTTAATGTGGAGCGATATGTTGCTGTTGATAGTTTGTCTGATTTAAAGTAATAATTTTAAAAAAAGTCTTTGTAGTAACTGTGAAATAATTTACATTTGCACACGCATTACAAAAATGCTACACATGGTGGTTGTAGCTCAGTTGGTTAGAGCATTGGTTTGTGGTACCAAGGGTCGTGGGTTCGAATCCCATCATCCACCCAGAAGTAAAAAGCTTCCCTTATTTAGGGAAGCTTTTTTTGTATGTTGTAATTTTAAATAGTAGGAACAGATCCTTACTCTTCTTCTGTGGCTTTGTCTACAACTAATCGTGCTTCGCGATTCGCAATTTCCCAAGCTGTATAAAAAACTAAGCGTGTTCTGTTTTCTAATAAGTCATATTCAATTTTGTCTGGTGTATCACCAGGTTGATGGTAATCATCATGCGTTCCGTTGAAATAGAAAATGACAGGGATGTTATTCTTAGCAAAGTTATAGTGGTCACTTCTGTAATAAAAACGGTTCGGATCATTATCATCATTGTAAGTGTAATCCAAAGTGATATTGGTATATTTAGTATTTACTTCTTCGGATAGGTTATGAAGTTCGGTACTCAATTTATCACTTCCGATAAGGTACACATAATTACGGTCGCCTTCACGTTTAGGGTCTATTCTACCAATCATGTCAATATTAAGATCGGCCACTGTATTTTCTAATGGGAAAATAGGGTCATTATCTGTGTAATGTCTGGATCCTAAAAGTCCTTTTTCTTCACCAGTCACATGTAAAAATAGCAATGAACGTTTTGGCGTGTAACCATCATCTGCAGCAGCTTTAAATGCTTCGGCGATTTCTAATATGGCCACAGTTCCCGATCCATCATCATCAGCACCATTATAAACTTGACCATCTTTGATACCTTCATGATCTAAATGCGCCGAAATAACGACAATCTCATCTGGTTTTTCTGAACCTTTTAAAAATGCCACGACATTTTCAGAAGATACCTCATCTGACTGACTCGTAATTTTACCTGAAATAGATGATTCTAACGCCTTAGGAGCATCCGTCGTCATAACTTCAGGATAAATAGCTTGACCAAATTTTTGACCAATCATCACAAAGAGCATTTCTGGCTCATTGCTTTTCAAAGATATTCGTCCTGCCGCTCCAGACTCTGCAGCATTTTTGTAATAAGGACCATATTGAGCGATCATGTCGTCATTTAAAAACAATAAGGCTTTAGCACCATGAGATTTTGCAGCATCTCGTTTTGATAACAAAGACGTTCTACCTGTGCTCCATTTGGTAGCTTCTGTGGTACCAGTCGTGACAAAATTACCAGCGTCATCTGTTGGTTCACCACTTTTTATAAGAACTACCTTACCTTGAACATCTAGATTTTTATAATCCGAATAGTTTTCAGCATCAATGCCATAGCCTGCGTAAACAATCTCCTTAAAATTGATATCTTGTGTTTCAGCACTTCCTAATACCAAATAATCTGTGAAATATTCAAAATCGACACCATTCACCTTCAGTGAGACCATCGGTGCTTTTTGTCTAGTAAGTGGCACCTCTTGGAAGTAATCATCACCAGAAAGTGGTGATGAAATTTCTAAAGACATGTAATTTTCTTTGAGGAAATTAACGGCTTTTTTTTGTCCTGGCTCACCTGTCTCTCGACCTTCAAACTCATCTGAAGCATAGGTGTAAAGTAACTCCTTTAATTCTTCAGAGGTAATTGTATTTCCGTAAACTGTTGGATCGGCTGGGACTTTGTTTTTAACTTGTTTGGAATTGTTGGAACTACCACAACTAAATAATAATAGGGCAATTCCGAGGAAATTAAGAGCTGTTTTCATGTAATTTGAATCTATTTTAAACGTAATATTACGAAAAATCTTAATGCTTTTTCGCGTTGTATGTTGGTCTTTGGCTAAATTTTAACAGCCATTAATACTCTTTATCTACAACAATTCTATTTTCAGCATTCGCTAAATACCAGGCTGTTGCAAATATGAGTTTAGTACGCTTTGCAAGTAAGGTGTAATTGATTTTTTCAGGTGTGTCTGTTGGTTCGTGATAATCTTCATGCTCACCGTTAAAATAGAATATAACAGGAACGCCTTTTTGGGCAAAATTATAGTGGTCGGATCTAAAATAATAGCGATTAGGATCATTGTCGCTATTGAGCTTATAATCCAAGTCTAATCCTACAAAGTTATCATTTGCCTTTTCTGAAATATAGTGAAGTTCAGTACTTAAGCGGTCTGCACCAATCACGTAAACATAGTTGGGCTTGTCAATGTGATCATCATCCACACGACCAATCATATCGATGTTAAGATTGGCCACTGTGTTTTTCATTGAGAATACAGGGTACTTCGTATAGTAACGTGAACCATTGAGTCCAACTTCTTCACCCGTTAAATGTAGGAAAACAACACTGCGTTTCGGACCGTGTCCTTCGGAAGCCGCTTTTTTGAATGCCTGAGCCATTTCTAGGACAGCAGCTGTACCAGATCCATTGTCATCGGCACCATTATAAATCTCGTTGTCATTATAACCTTCATGATCGGAATGTGCTGAAATAATAATCACTTCATCAGGCAGTTCTGTGCCTTCAATATAGGCGATGACATTCTGAGAATCTTTGATTCCTTCAGAAAAGTAGGATTCAGGAATGTACTGATAATATTTAGAGCCTAGGGGTGATTTAATATCCTCCTTGATGTAGTAGTCCTTAATGAACTTTGAGGCTTTGTGGTGTCCAGGTTCACCAGCTCTACGACCTTGGAATTTATCCGAAGAAAACTGATAGACGTGGGTTTTTAATTCCATTTCTGTAATCGTTTCCAGATAGGATTTTACCGTCTCCGAGTCTTTAAAAACGATATTGGCTTTTATCTTTTCTATTTTCTCCGAATATCTCAAAGTAGCACATGAGCCTACGAGAAAAAGTGCTAAAGCAACAAGGTGAATTTTCATTTAAGGATTAAAAGTGGCTGATTTTAGCTCAAATAAAATAAAAAAAAAGCGAATTAGGAAACAGATGGAACGAAATTATGAGTCTTGCAAATTATTCAATATCAATACCTTCGAGTTCTTGTAGAGATTCTTCCTCCGACGCTTCCATTTTTTGTTCCAATTGCTCCGTATTACCAACTTCAACTTCATTAAATATGACCTTATATGTCGTTAACGTCAATGCGCAAATGGTCATTAGAAAAACCAGCTGAATCGATCTTTTATATTGGGTGTTTTCTCTTGATGTCACAAGGGTCAAGACACCGAATAAAAGTGCAGCAATAGAGGGTATGTAAGCGATTTTAGATAAAGGAGTTACTGCCAGTATGAGCGCTAATATGGATGTCAAAAATCCTAATACTAAAAATAATTTTTTCATTTTGATGTTAATGTTTTAGTCCTGTAGCGGATTTTAATTTTAGTTCACCACTTCCAACAGGTATTTTAAATTTGGCATAAACAGGCACTTTATTATTATCGGCAGTGAGCCATAATAGATTGTCATTGTTGCCCTTTAGGACGTTACTATTATTGATAGAGATGGCTAGCTTATAACACATTTTGTTCCCTAATACCGTGCTTAGGTTTTCCTTGCTTAAATAAGTCACTTTAATAACCTGCTCTTTATTATCAAATAATACGGTAAAGTTTTGACTGTCACCAATACTGGCCTTATGGATATCTAAATTTCTAATATGGTATAAGGTACTTACCAAGTCCCTCGTTCTACTTCCCACTTTTAATGATTTTTTTTCTTCCCATGTGGTGCCATCACCTCGCTTCTTTCTTTTGACACTCTCTACGGATGTTGTCTTGTGATTAAATTTATACTTCATAAATTTTTCATAGCCACCTTCGTAAATGTCCCTGTTATATAAGTAAGGTGTTAGGGTTTTCGGACTGACATAGCTTTCGTATAAATCTCTGATTTTGAAAAAATTATCCCATTTACTATAAGTAGCAGCTGTACATTTCAGTTTTAACAAGGTTGAAGTTGATGTTTTTACCTCACTCGTTTCCATAGTGACTTGTGCTAATTCTGTCATAAGTCCAGACATATTATAGGAAGCGCTAAATGTTAATTTTTCACCAGCTGCAATCGTTGTGTTTTGAGCATTAGAGAAGCACGTGCCAATGAGGAGCGTGAGTATTAGAAATAATTTCATCCGAAATAGTTTTATACAATTAACGATAGAGTCATCATTTATTGTGCCGAAAATACAATGCATATAGCTATCATACTAATTTATTTAAAATTTTTAGTCACTTGGAATTGTAAGGATGAGATATATCATAAATTTTGTCAATACTAATTCTTAACTTAGGGACATAAAAGACAAATGACATGAAGAACGTACTACTACCTACTGATTTTTCCGGAAACTCCATCAATGCCATTCACTATGCTTTGGCATGTTTTAAGGATGTACCTTGCGAGTTTTTTGTGCTTCATGTTCAAAAAACTTCAGGGTTTATTTCTGATGATCTTATGGCGATGCAAGCTTCAGAATCGGTCTATGAATCCTTAGTTTCAACAGCAAAGGAAAAGATTGAAGCACTTATTTCAAACCTGAAATCCATTGGAAATAAAGATTTACACAGCTTTAAGTCTAAAGTCGATTATGACAATTTTATTGATGCGATTAATCAGGTTGTGGAAATGGCATCTATTGATATGATCGTTATGGGAACTCAAGGTGAGTCAAAATTAGAAAAAAAACTATTTGGCTCAAATACGATACGTGTCATTCAACGTGTGAACTGTCCAATTATAGCGGTTCCGGATAATCATGAATTTAGATCGCTGAAGACCATAGGCTTTAGTTCAAATTATGAATCAACCTATCATCCAAAGGATCTAGAAGTCTTAGTTCAAATGGCGAAGTTATTTAATAGTGCTGTGTATGTCATTCATGTTACAAATGTACATGGTCTAACTAAAGAGCAAGAAAAAAACAAAGCACTATTAGATACCTACTTACGGGAAATCAATCATTCGTTTGTTGAATTAGAAAGTGACGATGTACCGGAGGCGATAGGTTCCTATATCACGGAGCAATTGATGGATCTCTTGGCAATGACAGGGAAGAAACACTCCTTTCTAGAACGATTATTTGTAAGGCATACCGTTGAAGATTTTGCATTTAATCTAAACGTGCCGTTGTTGGTCATGGAACATAAAGAATCGGAAGTCAAGGCGTGAGTATTTCACAATCATTATGAACTAAATATCCTAGAAACGAATGAAATTACTATCTTTAGCTTTGTGAAAACATTATTTTCTACCATATTATCACTATTAATTCTGACACAAAGTTTGGGATTAAGTTTGCACGACATGTCGCAATTAGATGATTTGTTGGAGCATATGAGTTATCATGAAAAGGAATATGGCGATAGTCTATTTGTATTTATATCAAAGCATTACGGTGAGTTGAAAGCAGCACATCAAAACACCGATGACCAGGAAAAAACAGAGCACGAACAATTACCTTTTCAACACCATTCACATATTTGTTCGATTCCCGCATTTATCTTAAGTCAGCCTCTAGAGACTTTGACTCCCATTGAAATTTTTGAATTCAAAACACACAATTTTGTGTATGAAGAACCGTCTTCTTCGCACTTTGCTGAAGGCCTTTTTCAGCCGCCAAGGCAATCATAAGACATCAGTTTTAGTTTAAATTCATTATCCAATTTCTCTTTAATTGGATATGTCACATTGATTATCTTATGAAACATGTTATCATATCTTATAAATTTTAGTATTAAGAACAAATTCATTGTTCTCTTATTTACCGTATTTATTATCGGTTTTGGATTGTATTCCTTATCGCAAATTCCTATCGGTGCTGTTCCCGACGTGACCAATAATCAAGTACAAGTCATCACCACTTCCAGAAATTTGTCTACACAAGACATGGAACAGTTTATCACCTATCCAGTAGAATTGGAAATGGCCAATTTGCCAGGAGTGACCGAAATTCGATCCGTGTCAAAGTTTGGATTGTCGGTGGTTACTATTGTCTTTGAAGATGGGATGGGCACGTAT
>JAAEZI010000032.1:15146-23225 GCA_018222915.1 Algicola sp.
GGCACGTATTTACCTCGGCAGTTAATTTCAGAAAAAATAAAATCTGCTTCTGAAAAAATACCCGAAGGTTTTGGGACTCCCGAAATGGGACCTATCACGACAGGTCTTGGTGAAATCTACCAATATGTTTTGGATGTAGAACCCGCTTACAAAGATCAATACACACCTGAAGATCTAAGAACAATTCAAGACTGGATTGTAAAACGGCAACTTTCGGGAATTCCTGGTGTTATTGAAGTCAATACTTGGGGTGGCTATTTAAAGCAATATGAAGTGGCCATCAACACTGAAAAATTATTGGCTATGAACATCACTGCACAGCAGGTGTTCAAGGCCTTGGAAATGAATAACAGTGTTTCTGGAGGTGGTTATATAGAAAAGGTGAATCAAGCCTATTTTATTAGAGGAGAAGGCCTTGTGTCTTCACTAGAAGATATTGAGCAAATCGTAGTTTCCAATACAAATGGGATCCCAATTTATGTCAAGGATGTCGCTCATGTGGGCTTCGGTAATGCGACGCGATTTGGCGCGATTACTGGCAATGGTGAAGGTGAAAAAGTTCTAGGCCAAGTCATGATGCTGAAGAATGCGAATTCAAAGAAAGTGATTGAAGCTGTCAAAGAACGTGTGGCTTCTATTTCAAAATCGCTACCAGAAGGCGTGTATATCAATGCGTTTTTAGATCGAAGTGAACTCATTGCAAAAACAACGTTTACAGTCACAGAAAACTTAGTGCTTGGATGTCTTATTGTCATCTTTGTAGTTGTACTTCTGTTAGGTAATTTACGCTCTGGATTGGTGGTGGCATCCGTGATTCCGTTGTGTTTACTATTTGCATTATCATTAATGTATGTTTTTGGCGTAGATGCTAATTTGATGAGTTTGGGAGCCATTGATTTTGGTATCATCATCGATGGAGCCGTGATTATTGTTGAATTTATTGCATTTAAGATTACTCAGAATAAAACCGAAATTCAAAGCTTAGCAAAGTCTGAGCGTCAAGACTATAAAGATCAAATTACCTTGTCTGGAGCCTCCAAAATGATGAATTCTGCGGTTTTTGGTCAGTTAATCATTCTTATTGTATTTATTCCAATTCTTTCATTGAGTGGCGTTGAAGGTAAAATGTTTAAACCTATGGCGCTCACGTTTAGTTTTGCACTCATTGGTGCGATGATTCTCTGTTTCACCTATGTTCCTGTGGTGGCCTCTTTATTCTTAAAGCCTTCCAATGCCACGTCCAGAAATGTATCGGTACGATTAATGTCTTGGTTAAATAAACGCTATGAACCTACCATACATTGGGCATTACAAAGTAAGAAACTTGTTTTAGGAATCGCTGTATCGCTGTTGGCACTATCAGTATATCTCTATACCAACATGGGAGGTGAGTTTGTTCCCACACTAGATGAAGGTGATTTTGTGATTCAACCTGTTTTAAAAACAGGGACTTCCTTGGGAGCAACGGTAGCCATAACCACAGATATTGAAACGATTTTGTTGAAGGAATTTCCTGAAGTTAAACAAGTAGTCACACGTATTGGTGCCGCTGAAGTGCCAACGGATCCAATGTCTATGGAAGAAAGTGATGTCATTATTGTCCTGAAACCAAAAAGTGAATGGACTTCTGCAGAGTCAAAGGATGAGCTCGCCGATAAATTTAAGGAGGCATTAGCCATAATTCCCGGAATGGAAGTAGAGTTTACACAACCTATTGAAATGCGCTTTAATGAATTGATCACAGGTGTTCGAGCAGATATTGCAATTAAGGTGTTTGGAGAGGATTTGGATATTTTAGCGAAATTAGGTCATGACATTGGAGAACTTATGAATGAAGTGTCAGGCACTGCTGATATATCTGTTGAGAAAATTGCTGGATTGCCTGAAATGAGTGTACAGTATGATCGCTCAAAGATTGCACGTTACGGATTGAACATTCAAGATTTGAACGATATGCTGTCTATGGGTTTTTCTGGAAAAACGGTAGGTAGTGTTTTTGAAGGCGAAAAACGCTTTGATCTTGTAGTGCGTTTGGATAAGGATAAACGTCAGGACATAGACCATATAAAAAACCTTTTTGTGGATCTGCCTTCTGGTGGGAAAATTCCGTTGAGAGAATTGGCAGATATCTCTGTTAAAAAGGGAGCCGCCAAAATTTCTCGAGATGATACTCGAAGAAGAATCGTGGTAGGTGTTAACGTAAGAAATCGTGATTTACAATCGGTTGTAGACGATGTTAAGGCCTTAATCAATGAACAGATTAAGTTACCCGTTGGGTATACGGTTGCTTATGGCGGTCAATTTGAAAATCTGCAAAGCGCAAAATCACGGTTAATGGTTGCTGTGCCCATAGCACTCATTTTGATTTTTATTCTGCTATACTTTGCTTTTAAATCGGTAAAAGATGCCTTGATGATTTTTTCTGCGATTCCTTTAGCAGCTGTTGGAGGTGTTTTATTACTGTGGATACGAGACTTGCCATTTAGTATTTCTGCAGGAGTCGGATTCATTGCTTTGTTTGGAATTGCGGTATTAAATGGGATTGTATTAGTAGAACATTTTAAGGAATTAAAACATAAAAAATTCGACAGTATGGAAGCCTTAATTAAACAAGGAACTAAGGATCGATTAAGAGCCGTATTACTTACAGCTTCAGCAGCAGCTTTAGGCTTTTTGCCTATGGCAGTATCTACCAATGCTGGTGCCGAAGTTCAGCGTCCTTTGGCAACAGTTGTTATTGGAGGTTTGGTGACAGCTACCTTGCTAACCATGATTGTGTTGCCTGTATTGTATGCGTTATTTAATAGTGAAAGAGCCAACAAGAAAACTAGGAAATCGAGTCCTTCGAAAACCGTGTTAAGCGTTCTCTTCATAGGTGCGTCTTTTGCTGGTTACAGTCAAGAGTCAAGTGCGTTGGATCTCAACGATTTAATAGCCTTGTCACAAGAAAATAATCAAGGATTATACGCCAATACTCTGGAAGTTGACCAAGCTGAAGCCTTAATAAACAGTGCGTCGCTTTTAGATAAAACACAATTGTATTATCAGTATGATGAGAATAATTTAGCCCTTAATAATCAACCGTTAAAAGTGTTTGGTATACAACAAGATATGCGATTTCCGACGGTTTACTTATCGGAAAAAAGCGTACTGAAAAATAGACACTTATTGCGTATGAGTGCCTTAGAAATTAATAGAAAACGCCTTAAGCAATTGGTGACCGAAAAATTCTACACCTATCAAATTGCTAGGGAAAAAGTACGTGTATATCGCAGATTGGACAGTTTGTTTAGAGATTTTTCAAGGATTGCAAGTCGGCGATTTGAGTTGGGTGAAACCAATTATCTCGAAAAGATTACGGCTGCTTCCAAACAAAAACACATTCAGCTAAATTACGATAACGTACAAAAAGAGGAAATGGCAGCATATGCGCAATTAAAGGCCTTAGTTCAATCAAAGGATTCAATTGTGGTGATTCAAATTCCTGAATTAAAACTTGCCATTAATCGAATAGCAACTGATGAATTGCCAGAATTAAAACTTAATGAAAATCGTATAGCATTAAGTGCATCAGAAAGGCGTTATGAACAACAGCAATTACTACCTGATTTAAGTTTTGAATATTTTCAGGGTACGAATGCCGATCTCAACACCCAACTATATGGTTATCAGTTTGGAGTTAAAATACCCTTAGTATTTGGTGGCCGTTCATCAAAAGTTAAAGCGGCTAGAGCGGCAGAAAATGTTGTTAAAGCTAGTTCTGAAAATTATAAAATTCAATTGGAGACCAAGCGAGAGACCTTAGAATTGACCTTAGAGCAACTACAGAAGGCACTCGATTACTACGAGAAGGAAGGTTCGGCACTTTCCGATGAGATTTTAAAAACTGCTAATGGTAGTTTCAGAAATGGCGAAATTGATTTTTACCAATACATACAAAGTTTAGAAAGCGCGTATACCATTCAGTTGGATTACCTCACAAAATTAGAGGATTATAATAACACGGTCATTGCTATTAATTACTTAACTCTTTAAAATAAAACAAGGTTATGAAACGACATTTATATATCACAAGCATCTTAAGTTTGACATTGCTATTGTTAGGATGTGAAACATCATCAAAAACTGCAGATACAGAGGTTGCTGTGGATTCATTGCAGCAGTCAGAGCTAATTGAGGTGACCCAATCGCAATTCGAATATGGAAAAATGCAACTAGGACCAATAGAACAGAAAGACTTTCCAACAACTATAAAAGCCAGTGGCATGATTGATGTACCACCTGAAAATCGGGCAGTTGTTACTGCGACAAGAGGCGGTTATATAAAGCAAGCGCCTTTATTGGTCGGGAATGTTGTCAAGAAAGGACAATTATTGGTGACTTTGGAAAACCCTGAATTTGTGACTCTACAACAGGAGTATATGGAGATCCATGAGCAGCTCACGTATTTAAAAGCGGAGTACGATAGGCAAAAAACCATGAAAGCTGAAAACATTACATCACAAAAGAGCTTTTTAAAAGCAGAGAGTGCTTATAAAACGGCTGTTGCTAAGTATAAAGGTTTAGATAAGCAGTTACGGATGCTTCATATAGCACCTAGCCAAGTTATTGCAGGTCAAATCACGTCAGAGGCGAGGATCTATGCACCTATTTCTGGAAGTATCACACAAATTCATATCACGAAAGGGAGTTACGTGTCACCAGCGACTTCAATTTTAGAAATCGTTGATAATGAGCACATTCATCTGGAACTTTCGGTCTTTGAAAAAGATATTATGGCGGTTAAAAAAGATCAACAAATTTCTTTTAAAATTCCGGAGGTTTCAGAGGAACCCTATAAAGCTGAAGTACATCTCGTTGGAACGGCCTTAGCGTCAAATAGAACCGTTAAAGTACATGGCCATATAGAGGATGAAGATAATCATAATTTTTTGACAGGGATGTTTGTTGACGCCTCAATCATCACCGGATTTAAAACCGAAAGTGCGCTACCCAATGATGCCATTTCAGATATTGATAACATTAACTATGTGTTGGTGTTGAAAAAACAGGAAGCTGAGGTTTACTACTTTGAACAAGTGGAGGTGTTGGTAGGAGCCACATCAGATGGCTTTAGCGAAGTCACTTTTAAAAAAGCTTTGCCTGATGATTCTCTTTTTTTGTTAAAGGGGGCATTTAGTTTGATTGGCGAATAGTGCGTTAATTCGTCAGGACACTTACGATCCCAATAGCTAAGATGAGGAGGAGCACGAACATCCGAAACTGTTCTTGTGAGACCTTATTAAGGATTTTTTTACCAATCCATGTGCCTACAATACTTACAACAATTAAAATCGGGATTAAATAAAGATCGTGCTTGTGTATGTAACCATTAAAATAATAAACAATAGTTCTACTAAAATCAACACCTAAATCGATGATGGCAGAGGTGGCGATGAATGTATCCTTAGTCATTTTAAATGCAGCCAACGTTATACCTCTTATAGCACCACCTGTTCCCAATAATCCAGCACTCAATCCAGACAAAGCGCCTCCTATCATGGCATTTTTTGTTTTAGGCGCCACTTTCAATGTTTTAAAAATGAGAAAAAGGGTGCTCAAAGCGATTAAAAAAAAGCCTAAGATGTAGGTCAGTATTTTCGGGTCAAAATAATTGCTGAAATACGCACCTATGGAAACGAAAATGATGGCAGGTATACCGAGTGTTAATACGATTCTTTTATCAAAACCCTTTTTAAATAAGACAATCTTACTCACATTACTAGACAAATGGAAGAGCGCCGTTATCCCTAAAACAGATTGAAAATCAAAAAAGAAGTTAGCGATAGGTACAAAATACACAGAGGAACCAAAACCTCCAATAGTGCCCAGAATCTCAGCTATGAGTGAAAGAATGACAAAAATAGGGAGGTATCTTGATAGCATTTAGTTACTTGTGCTAATTGGTTGTTTGAGGTACCAACTGTTGTTCTTCCAAAATTGCCATGACCAGTTTACTGTAATCTTCGGTAGTTTTATAGACAGAGACGGGATCTGTGATATTAATATAGCCTTTCCAGAGCAACTCTCGCTCTTTTGACGGACAAATACAATACATAGAAGTTTCTGCATGGTAAATGGTATATTCCTCATAATAATCAGGATTATAAAAGATATCTTGGTACATGAGATATTCTTCTTTAAAGCGACGATAGGTTTCGTCTCGACCTCTGTAATTTTTCTTGTAGACAATTTTATCTTCAACACCAATAATCTTTGTCAGGAGTATCGTGTCAAATTCATCCAAAATCAGTCTGGTTTCTAGGCTATCTAATTGATTTTCGGTCATAGCATTAGACTCCTGAAATTCATTAATATAATTGATACTCATGGCGGCTTGACTTCCTCGTTGTTCGAAGGCCTTTTTAAGTTGGCTTTCAAATTGCTGTCTAGCCTCAAAATTAGAGGTAATACCAACGACCAAAATTTTGTAGGGCTCGTAAGTGTCGATCGTCGGATTTTTCCAATAATCTGTGAGTTGTACGGAAGAACAGCCAACTAATAAAAGACCAAAACATATGGCGATGAAGGTTTTCATGGTATTAGAATTAAGGTTATTTACGGTTTATCAAATGTCTAAGCTTGTCTTCTTTTTTAATCGTTTTAATCAAATCAAATAAAGCACGTTTTAAAACTCTATAATCTTTCAGAAAGTCATTAATTAATGAAATCAGTCCTAAATGTTCCTCCATATAAGCCTGTTCTTCCTTGATTTGGTTTACGCCATCTACCATGATTTGTAAATCATTCTCATGCGTTTTTACGGCTTTTTGAAGGACATTATTTTGTTTTTGTGATTGGTATATCAAGTCGATGAGTTCTCGGCCTTTTGAGAATTTATCTGGCGCAATAAGTTCCGAAGTAAACGTCATTATCAAGTCGTTAAAAAACAGGTGTTCATCTTCAATGAATTCTAATTCAGATAACCATTGTTTAGAAGCGCTGTGCATCTCTTCAGCACTCAGCCATTCCGTATATTTTTGATGTTTTTTTGTGGTCTTCATGATGTTGTTTTTAGTAAAAAGCAGGGAACAGTCCCTCATACCGTTCCCCACTTTCATAGAGTTGTTGATGAGCTTGCGATTTTAAGTGTTTACTGATGAAGATGCTTGTTTCCGACGTTTGATTTCAACAAAGTCTTCAGAACCTCCTCATTAGTCCTTCTAAGTTACGTTTTAAACTGTAGCATTAAAATGATATATATCATATTTAGAGGATTTTATATGAAAATAACTTGCTATAAGATCATAACAGTAGTTTGGCCACATCGGTGAGTTTAGGGATACAAACGTTCCAGTGGAACTCTGATTGAAGTTTGACACGAAGGGCATCCAAAGCATTGGGTTCGCCATGAATTAAAAAGACTTTTTCAGGGAAATTTTTAAGGTGACTTACCCAGTGTAATAAATCGTTTTGATCGGCATGGGCTGATAAGCTTTCAATACATTCAATACGTGCATTTACAGGATAATATTTGCCGAAGAAACGAATTTCATGAGCGCCTTCTTTCAATTGTCGTCCACGTGTACCTTCAGCTTGATATCCAACTAAAAGAACGGTTGTTGAAGGTTCATCTATAAGCTGCTGAAGATAGGTAAGAACGCGTCCGCCTGTGACCATCCCACTACCAGCAATCACGATTTTAGAACGTTTGTCGTCTATGGTTTCCCAGGTTTCTTTATACGATGACACGATATTGACATGCTCACACATCGCCTCATATTCGGCTAATGGTAATTTGTGCCATTTAGGAAAGCGCCTGAAAACTTGAAGCACATTTGTTCCCATCGGACTATCGATAAAAATGGGAATGTTCGGAATTCTATGTTGCTTATAAAGTTTCCATAAGATATACATCAGCGTTTGTAAGCGCTCCACAGCAAAGCTAGGAATGATAAGATTGCCTTTATTTTGAATGGTTTCAATAATGAGCTTGGCTAACTTGGTTTCTACATCGTCGTTGGGATGCAATGTATTGCCATAGGTACTCTCTAAAAACAGATAGTCGGCCCATTCTGGTAATTTTGGGTCATCTAATAG
>JAAEZI010000032.1:23235-29027 GCA_018222915.1 Algicola sp.
ATAATCATTTCTGCGACCAACATCCCCTGAAAACACTAAGCGTTTGCCATTAATATCTAATTCAATGAAGGTTGCACCAATGATATGTCCGTTGTACTGAAAGCGATACGATATATGTTCAGAGAGTTGATGCCATGAATCGACCAAAGCGACTTCAAATTTTTGAATGGTCGTTTCAGCTTCTTTTACTGTATAAAAGGGTAGCGCAGGTTCGTGTTTACTGTAATGCTCTTTATTGGCTTTGTTGGCCTCTTCTTCTTGAATTTTGGCGCTGTCTCGCAGAATGATTTCTGCTATAGCTAGGGTTGGAGCTGTTCCTATGATGGCTCCTTTAAACCCTTGTTTGATCAGTCTGGGCAGATAGCCTACGTGGTCCAAATGCCCATGTGTGAGTAACACCACATCGATCTCATGGACTTTAATAGGGAGATCGTTCCAATTCAGTTCACGAAGTTCCTTTAATCCTTGGAACATCCCGCAATCAATCATGATGTGTTTTTCTGAAGTTTCAACGAGAAACTTGGATCCTGTAACGGTTCCTGAAGCTCCTAAAAAGTTTATTTTAGCGTAGTGATCCATGAGTTATAGTTATTGATGACACAATTGTTTGATTTCTGAAAGGATGCGCTCTTTTCTGATGTTAGACACTCCTAAATGGTCTAAGTAAAAGGGTGATTTTAATAATTCACGACAAAGCACAATGTCTCTTTCAAGCAGAAATTGTTTTTCTCTTTTGGTGAGTAAGGTTGATACGGTAATAGGGTAGAGCTGCCATTGATCAATACGATCTTTCAAACTGTGATCTTTCGGATGATTCCAGCTCAAAAGGTAAAGTCCGCTGCATTGCCCATAATCCAGAGCATCTTTTGTAAACTTAGTGTTTGTAACTACCCAACCTTGAGCAAGGGTGTTTTTAGATGTCCAATGATTCTTAATATCCAAATAGCGAGAGTGAATGTATAAGGGAACTTTAACATTGCATTTGAGTCCTTGTTCACTGTGAAACTTACATTCAATAATCGTTGTGCTATGATCTTTGTGAGCCATCACATCAATTTCATGTGTGACACATTTGCCTTGTAGGATTTTATTTACCTCAGATTGAAATCCAGAAGCTCGAAGCACCGCACTAATAAACCGTTCAAACGGAAATCCGGTTGGACCCAATTCATAAATAGCTTTTTTAAGTTTGTATTTTGATGCCAGATGTCCTCGTTGCTTCTTCAATAAAGCAAAGGCTCTATTATAAATTTCTTTGGTGGAAATGCCTTGGTACAATTCGGCACGTACCTTCTCAATAATGTGATTTATCGTAGCTGCATCAGCACCTGTTCTTTTTAGAGATGTACGAAGTTTGTCTTCTGAAAACCTTGCGGTCTCACCTGAAGCTTTTATAATATCTATCGCTTGAAATGTCATAATTATTGTTTTGTCGGTGCATTAGGAATCACTAGGAATGGTATCAGAGGCTGAAAACCAATCTTCTTGATCACAGGTTCTTTCAGAATGCGCTCGATCATGTTGTGCTTGTAACGAAATATCACCAATAAATCGATATCTAAGGCTTTTATAAAATCGTTAATTTCCTTGGTCTTTTTTGAATATTTTGGCATAAAATGAAAGCTATGATCGTAGTTCATGAGATAGTTGTCTAATTGTGACTTGTTGTAGGCTTCTAGTTCGGTCAAGGTGCCATCCTCAAGAATACATACCACGCGAATTTTACTGTCGTAAAGTGCGGCAAACTGCTTTAAATGATTTAATTCTTGGGCACCAAAAAAGTGCTTATAGTCTGTTGGAAATGCCAACTGTTTAGGTGGTACAAAATCAAATTCGTCAGGTACGACCAGTATCGGACAATCGTTGAGATGTGTTAAAACATGTACTGTATGGCTTCCGAAGAAAAATTCTTGAGCACCAGTAGCGCCTTTTGTACCCATAATTACCAAATCAATCTGATACGTTTTAACAGCCATTTCTATGGCTTCTAGGAGTTGATCCTTGCTCGTTATGATTTCAAATTGGTGATTAGCATTACAATTCACCGTTTCTGCCATCGACTTTAATTCCAAAAGTTCTGTCACGGCATTATCCAAAATAGTTTTCAGATGCGTGTTGGAGCTAGTAGACATGGCTGAAAGATGCAGATTGGCAGCATGTAAAAAATAAATGGTACAGGATTCGTCCTTGAATAACTTTAGCGCATAAACAATGGCACTCCAGGCATTATCAGAAAAATCAGTTGGTAGAAGTATGTGCTTTTTCATAATTAGAGAATTTGTGTTGTTAACGAGTCATTACGCACATATCATGTGGAAGGAATGACTAAAAACGGAATGTTTAAATGAAAGCCTATATGGTTGATGGTGGATTTAAAAAACAGATTTTCAAAAAACGAATGTTTATTGTTGATCATTACGAGTAAATTAATACGTGATTTTAATTGAAAACTATTGATGGCATCCGGAACATCTGTATTCGTCACATTGTGAAAGAGGTGAGCCGTTTTTTCAAAATAAGCTTCCAGTTTCTTTTTGTTCTTTAGTTGCACTTCGGAAAGCGCATTTCCGTAGGAAATATGTAAAATATTCACACGCGCATGAAAATGATTGGCTAGGTCTGTGATGGGTTTGATATGATGGTCTTCAAAATTAATTTGAAAGTCGGACGGAAACAATAGTTCATGAGGTGCTTCATAGCTAAAGCCACTAGGAATAGCTAGTAACGGACATTTAGTGTTTTTAATCACATGCACCGTATTGGAACCGAATAAAATTTCCTGTATACCAGATGCGCCCTGTGTTCCCATAATTATTAAATCCATAACACCACCTTGGTAAAGCGCTTCGATCTCGGCAGTGAGCGTATTAAAGGCAGCGATATGAGAAAAGGTATGCTTAGCATTCTTAAAGGTTTTATCGATACGCTTTTGTAATGTATTCAAGCCATTTCTCGAGCTTTCTTCCATAGCATTTTCTAAGCCAATAGGAGCCACACCCAGTTGTGCCGCTTCCAATTGGTAGATGGCTGGTGTGTAGGTATGCAACAGGGTAAACAAACAGGTTTGGTCTTTGAATAACTGAAGCGCGTAACTGATAGCGTTCCATGAGTTATCTGAAAAATCGGTGGGTAGCAATATGCGTTTCATCGTACTGTGTTTTTAAAGTTGTTAGGTGTTGTTCCGCTTTATATTTTGCATCGCTAAAAATGGAATGTCAAGATTTAAGGACATTTCATCAACGGTGGATTGAAATAATAGATGCTCAAGAAAAGAATGTCTGGTATTAACCATGACCAACAGATCGATATGCTGTTTTTTGACATATGAGAATATCCCATTGATGATATTTGTGTGAGCTTCGGTTTTAAAATGGACTTGAAGATCGGCTAACTCCAGCGTCAAAAATTCTTTGTTGTCTTCTTGTCGTCGCGATAAATGTTCGCTTTTTGATATATAGAGCATATCAATCACAGAGCGATAAGGTACGGTCATTTCTTTCAGTAGTTTTAGCTCTCGTCGTGTATACGGAAGCATATAATTCGTTGGAAATAACACTTTTTTTGGTTGTGTGTATTCGTACCCTTCAGGAATCGAAAGCACAGGACAACTCACATAGCGCATCACCTTGACGGTATTGCTTCCAAAAGTCAATGATTTATCATTGGTGATGCCTTTGGTACCCATAATAATTAAGTCCATATTTTTGCCTTCCGTTAACAGGTCAATTTCATCAACAAGACTATTATATGCCGACATCACCGCATATTGGTGTCTCGGATTGGGATACGCCTTTTCTAAAGTTTTTAATACCTGTTGTAACTTCACGTTACACGTTTTTTCATGCGTGCTAACGACGGTTTCGAAATCGTGGGATTCTAGTAATTCAATAGCGTTGTAGACCTCATCTTGATAGGTATGCAAGATGTAAAAATGAGCCTTTTCGTATTTGAAAAGTTCTAAAGCATAACGGATGGCATTCATTGCGTTATTTGAAAAATCTGTTGGAATAAGAATGTGTTTCATGATACATCAACTTTGTTATTAAAGTTAGGTCCATATACAAGAATAAACTATGATATATATCAGATTTTGAGAAAATTAAAAATCGTTAGATCTTAGGTAAACTAAAACAGAAACAAGTGAATTAACTGACGATTGTCATAGTTCATATGCTTTAAAATAGCTACCTTAAGGTCATAATTGGGATGGGTATTTGCCAATTGAAAAAAGCATGACCATCACAAGTGTCACCAGAAAATAAGAACATCATGAGAAGAAATTTAACAACTGAGGAAAGTCTACGAGTATTGTCGAATAACTATATCGGTCATCTCGCTTATATCTATCATTCGGAACCTTTTATTGCGCCCATTACCTATTTTTATGATGAGCGTGTTCACGCGGTGATTGGCTATTCTTCGGAAGGCCATAAGGTGACTGCCATGAGAAAAGCAAACAAAGTGTGTATGGAAGTCTCAGACATCACATCGGTGAATCACTGGGATTCTGTGTTGGTACATGGGACCTACAAGGAATTATCTGGAAGCGAAGCGAAATCCTATTTGCATGATTTTTCATTAGGTGTTAAAGATTTAATCATTAGGAAAGAGCATCGCAAGTTGGATTTTATCAAGGAGTTTTCGAGTAAAATCTATACAGATGACTTACCGATTGTGTTTCTTATTGCTATAGAAGAGATTACCGGAAAGATGCGACGGTTTCGGGAGGAGGATTGAAAATCGTGTTTTAAAAATAAAAACCTGCAACACCTGTTGTGGGTTTTTTTCTTATGAGATGCTCAATGCACAATTTTGACAGTGCATGGTTGATGACATTTCAATAGCGCGACTGAAAAAATTTTTAATTTACGGTCATTTATGTTTTGAAACGCTCGGTCTTTTTATATCTTTAAACTCTCCCTATAATAGTAATTGTATTATTAACGCTTCTTAAATTTATTTGTTGAATGATTTTTCTACAAATTAATCGTTCAATGATATTACTTGTGAGAATGTGTAAAGAATCGTAAACCAACAAGATAAATGCCAAAAAACCAATCGAAAGCCGACATCAACTTCGAACAAGAACTTTGGAGAGCCGCTAATGAATTAAGAGGTGCCGTGGCCGAAAACCAATATAAAGACTATGTCTTGCCACTTATCTTTTTAAAACATTTATCTGAACGCTATGAAACCCGAAAAGAAGAATTGGTTCAGGCATTTAACGATGAAAACTCTAGTTACTATACAATAGATCAAGATGAACAAAACTACGTTTTAGAAGATCCTGATGAATACCTTTCTAAAAACACCTATATCATCCCAAAAGAAGCGACTTGGCAATTTTTACAAGATAACGCCGAGCAAGATAATATCAAGGTCTTAGTAGATGATGCTTTTGACTTGTTAGATGAAACATTGGCACAATATCGACCAGATTTAAAAGGGATTCTGCCGCGTATTTTTGTAAAGAGCCAACTCACACCAAAGCAAGTTGCGGGTTTGATTAACCTTTTGGCCAATCCAAAACTCTCTGAAAAAGAAAATCCAGGTAGCGACATTTTAGGTCGTGTTTATGAGTATTATATTGGTAAGTTTGCCATTGCCGAGGGTTCTGGTGCAGGGCAATTCTTTACACCAAGTAGTATTGTACGTTTAATGGTAGAAATGATTGAACCATATCAAGGAAAAATCTTTGACAATGCCTGTGGTTCTGGTGGTATGTTTGTACAGTCTCTAAAGTTTTTACAAGCGCATGGTGGTGATAAGAAGAATATTTCTATCTACGGACA
>JAAEZI010000033.1 GCA_018222915.1 Algicola sp.
AATACATTAAAAAAACTATTAACGGATAAATAACATATAAAATGGCACATCCTAAAAGAAAGATTTCTAAAACAAGAAGAGATAAGCGAAGAACACATTACAAAGCAGCAGTTCCTACTATTGCAACGTGTCCTACAACAGGAGAAGCACACCTTTACCACAGAGCTCATTGGCATGAAGGTAAATTATATTACAGAGGTCAGGTATTGATTGATAACTCAGAAAAAGAAGAAAATTTAGCATAATTATTATGCACGCATATAATAAAACGCTCAGCAATGAGCGTTTTTTTTATGATTAATTTTTCAAAGTCTTAAAAACGACTTAATTTGCATCGTATTCGTTCAAAATTTAGTAAATTCATTAAAATTCTACCTTTTTTTGACGATTTTTGTCTTTTTGGAGACGATTTTAAAAATACAATATGAGTAAAATCACAGCTGCAATTACTGGAGTAGGCGCTTATGTTCCTGAATATGTATTGACTAACCAAATTCTAGAGACTATGGTT
The DNA here is from genome assembly GCA_018222915.1 of Algicola sp. Classification (GTDB taxonomy): domain Bacteria; phylum Bacteroidota; class Bacteroidia; order Flavobacteriales; family Flavobacteriaceae; genus Psychroserpens. Next base: position 512 of record JAAEZI010000033.1, read on the forward strand.
GATACCAATGATGAATGGATCACCGCTCGAACAGGAATTAAAGAACGCAGAATACTAAAGGAAGACGGCAAAGGAACTTCTTATTTGGCGATCAAAGCCGCTCAAGACCTTATCAATAAGAAAGGGATTGATCCAAAAGATATCGAACTAGTTATTGTTGCCACGGCAACACCTGATATGAAAGCGGCATCAACAGCTGCTTATACAGCAACAAATATTGGTGCAACCAATGCTTTCTCTTTTGATTTGGAAGCCGCATGTTCCAGTTTTTTATTCGGAATGTCTGTCGCTGCACGCTATATAGAATCGGGAAAGTATAAAAACGTCTTACTTATTGGAGCCGATAAAAACTCTTCATTTATCAATTATAAAGACAGAGCAACCTGTATCATTTTTGGTGATGGCGCAGGTGCTGTTTTATTTGAGCCCAACCAAGAAGGTTTAGGATTACAAGACGAGCTATTAAGAAGTAATGGGGAAGGACGTGAATTTCTTCAGGCGACTTACGGAGGGTCCTCGTATCCAATAAATGAAAATACGTTTAAAGAAGGAAAACACTATGTATTCCAAGAAGGAAGAACCGTATTCAAGAACGCTGTCTTTAATATGGCAGATGTGACTGAACGCATTATGGAAAGAAATCAATTAACGAATGACGATATCGCTTGGCTAGCAGCGCATCAAGCAAACAAGCGCATAATTGAAGCAACAGCCAATAGAGTAGAATTGGATCCAACAAAGGTGATGATGAACATCCATAAATATGGAAACACCACCTCTGCTACGCTGCCATTGTTGTTGCATGATTATGAATCACAACTAAAAAAAGACGATAAAATTATATTCGCAGCATTTGGAGGCGGATTTACTTGGGGCTCTATTTATTTAACATGGGCTTACAATTCCTAATCAATTGAAACTAACTAATTAATAAGACTAATAATTATGGATATTAAGGAAATTCAAAACTTAATCAAATTTGTCGCCAAATCAGGTGCAAGTGAGGTTAAATTGGAAATGGATGATGTTAAAATCACTATTAGAACTGGTGCTGATGACAAAGGGGATTCAACCACTTATGTTCAACAGATACCAATGAATGCTCCAGTAGCTCAAGCCATGCCTGCTGCAGCTCCTGCGGCACCAGCTGCACCTGTCACTACTGAAGCTGCTCCAGCAGCTACCGAAGATTCAAAATACATTACCATTAAGTCACCAATTATTGGGACGTTCTACAGAAAGCCATCTCCAGACAAACCTGTGTTTGTTGAGGTAGGTAGCTCTATAGGTGAAGGTGATGTCCTCTGCGTTATTGAGGCAATGAAACTTTTCAATGAGATTGAATCTGAAGTTTCTGGAAAAATCGTTAAGATTTTAGTAGATGATGCCTCTCCAGTTGAGTTTGATCAACCTTTGTTTTTAGTAGACCCTTCATAACCAAATTTAAAGTTCCAAAGCATAATTCCTATAATCATGGAGTTTGGAATTTGAAATTTTAAATCTTAAGACGTTATGTTTAAAAAAATATTAGTAGCTAATAGAGGAGAAATAGCACTGCGTGTTATTCGAACCTGTAAAGAAATGGGCATCAAAACTGTTGCTGTTTATTCAACAGCTGATGCAGAAAGCTTGCATGTCAAGTTTGCTGATGAAGCGGTTTGTATTGGGCCTCCTGCAAGTAGTGAATCCTATCTTAAAATATCCAATATCATCGCTGCTGCGGAAATTACAAACGCAGACGCTATTCATCCTGGTTATGGGTTTTTGTCAGAAAATGCGAAGTTCTCGAAGATTTGTGAAGAGCACGATATTAAATTTATAGGTGCTTCACCAGAGATGATTGATCGTATGGGAGATAAGGCAAATGCGAAAGCCACAATGTTGGCAGCAGGTGTGCCTTGTGTTCCTGGTAGTGAAGGCATTATTGAAGATTTCGAGGAATGTAAAAAACTAGCCGAAGAAACTGGGTATCCTGTGATGCTCAAAGCCTCAGCAGGTGGTGGTGGAAAAGGTATGCGTGCCGTTTGGAAACCTGAACATCTTCAGAATGCATGGGAGTCTGCAAGAACAGAATCCAAAGCTGCCTTTGGAAATGACGATATGTACATGGAAAAACTCATCGAGGAACCACGTCATATCGAAATTCAAATTGTTGGTGATTCTACAGGTAAAGCTTGTCACTTGTCAGAACGTGACTGTTCTGTACAACGTCGTCATCAAAAATTAACCGAAGAAGTGCCGTCGCCATTTATGACCAAGGCCTTGCGTGATAAAATGGGTAAGGCTGCTGTAAAAGCAGCAGAGTATATCAAATACGAAGGTGCTGGAACTGTGGAGTTCTTGGTAGACAAACACCGTAATTTCTATTTCATGGAAATGAACACACGTATCCAAGTAGAACATCCAATTACAGAACAAGTGATTGATTTCGATTTGATCCGTGAACAAATATTAGTGGCAGCTGGTGTGCCAATTTCAGGAAAAAACTACACACCAAACTTGCATTCTATTGAATGTCGTATTAACGCCGAAGATCCATTTAACGATTTTAGACCATCACCAGGACGTATAACAACTTTGCATGCTCCAGGAGGACATGGTGTTAGATTGGATACGCATGTTTATGCAGGTTATGTGATTCCGCCAAACTACGACTCTATGATTGCTAAGCTCATTACAACAGCCCAAACAAGGGAAGAGGCCATCAATAAAATGAAACGTGCCTTAGATGAGTTTGTGATTGAAGGCATCAAAACGACCATTCCTTTTCATAGGCAATTGATGGATCATCCAGATTATTTGGCAGGTAATTATACCACCAAGTTTATGGAGGATTTTGAAATGCAACCCGTAGAAGAAGATTAACAATGAACTCCGAAATTTTATGTTTCGGAGTTTTTTTATGATTATTTGGGTGTTTGTACTTTCGTTACACTATCGTACACCAGGCTGCCACCAGTCGCTCTCTTTGAGGAGCTCCAACAAAGGCGCCATCCTTAACACAAAAAATAGTACATTAGGTTGATGAATTTAAGTTATTGGGAAATAAAATCATGGCTGAGTCAAATAGACTATACCATAGTAGGTAGTGGTATTGTGGGTTTGAACTGTGCTTTACAATTAAAGAACCGTTTTCCTAAAGCGAATATTCTGATTTTAGAAAAAGGATTTCTACCACAAGGCGCAAGCACAAAAAATGCAGGCTTCGCGTGTTTCGGCAGTTTAAGTGAAATTTTAGACGATCTAAAAACCCATAGTGAAGAAGCCGTGTATCAACTCGTGCATCAACGCCTAGAAGGATTGCGTATGTTACGTTCAACCTTAGGTGACAGCGCGATTGATTATCAAGAATTAGGTGGCTACGAATTATTTAAAGATCCAGAAATTTTAGAGGCTTGCAGAACACAAAAGCATCAAATCAATGCCTTGATTAAGCCTCTGTTTGGTGCTGAGGTATTTCACTTTAAAGATCTCGTTTTCGGTTTTGAAAATTGTCAAAAAACCCTAGCCTACAATGCCTTTGAAGGTCAAATAGACACTGGTAAAATGATGGTAGCTTTGCTGAAAAAGGTCCAAGATAAAGGGGTAAAAATCTTAAATAATATAGTCGTTGAACAATTTTCTGACAGTTTGCATGAAGTGCAGGTAAAAACAAATCAGATGGAGTTTGCAACCTCTAAATTACTCATAGCAACTAATGGTTTTGCAGGCCATTTAAATATCCCTAAGGTAAAACCAGCAAGAGCGCAGGTATTAATTACAAAACCTATAAAAGATTTACACATTAAAGGAACGTTTCATTTGGATCAAGGGTATTATTATTTTCGAAATATTGATAATCGTATTCTTTTGGGTGGTGGTAGACAACTTGATTTTAAAACTGAAGAGACCACGGAGTTCAACCAAACCGCCTTGGTACAAAATGAACTAGAACGACTATTATCAACAACTATTCTACCGAATACCGCATTTGAGATCGATCATCGCTGGAGTGGTATCATGGGTGTTGGTAATCAAAAAACACCCGTTTTAAAAGCCTTGAGCAATAACGTCTATTGTGGTGTGCGTTTGGGAGGTATGGGTGTAGCCATAGGCAGTTTAATTGGTAGAGACTTAGCAGACTTAGTATAACCCTTGTATGAGATTTATCAAACGTTTTTTTAGATTCATTTTTAAGACACTGTTTTGGTTATTTGTCTTTTCAATTGTTATAGTCGTTGTTTTTAAATGGGCTCCAGTACCAATGACGCCTTTAATGGTCATTCGAAATTTTGAAGAACCTAACAAAGAAAAACGTACTTGGAAACACGAATGGGTGCCTATAGAGGATATTTCTAAAGAACTTCAATTGGCTGTTATTTGTAGCGAAGATCAAAATTTTTTAAAGCACCATGGCTTTGATGTGGCAGCTATAGAAAAAGCCTATAAGAGTAATAAACAAGGGAAACGCTTGAAAGGCGCAAGCTCCATTAGTCAGCAAACGGCTAAGAATGTCTTTCTGTGGCCGCAACGTAGCTGGTTTCGAAAAGCCTTGGAAACCTATTTTACGTTTTTGATTGAGCTCGTTTGGAGTAAGGAACGTATCATGGAAGTCTATCTCAATAGTATTGAAATGGGGCCTGGTGTTTATGGTGCACAAGCCGCATCAGCCTATTGGTTTCAAAAACCGGCAGCACGTTTAACTAAAAGAGAAGCGGCTGCTATCGCAGCGATATTACCGAGCCCTTTACGCTATAAAGCGCATCCTGCGACTACGTATATTGAAGGCCGAAAGACTTGGATCGTCCAACAAATGCACTACTTTGGTCCGCTTAAATATCCTACGAGAGATGAAAACAACAAATAATTTAAAAGTCCATCTTTTTGAATTGTGTCAAAATGCCGTGGACCTTCGGCTCCAAGCTGTTGAAACTAAAATTAAGGATATTCAGGAATCTTTAGCTTCAGAAACCAAAAGTTCTGCAGGAGATAAACATGAAACAGGTCGAGCGATGTTACAATTAGAACGTGAAAAAGCAGGACAACAATTAGCTCAAATTGAAAAATCTAATCGGATTCTGTCTCAAATTAAGCGAATCAAACCTTCAAAAAACATAGGACTTGGAAGTCTTGTTTTAACCACAAATGCCAATTATTATATCGCTGTAAGTGTAGGTGAACTGCATGTCAATGAGACCACCTATTATGCGATTTCAGCAGACACTCCTATGGGACAATTGTTATTGGGAAAGTCAACAGGAGATAACATTAATTTTAGGTCCAATACTTTCAAAATCACTGAGGTTCTATAATTAAAGATGTGTCGATATGAGATTCAATAAGGAGTTTACCGAGATTCAGCCATTTGGCACAGCGATCCAAAACCCAAGCATCCGAACTTACGACGACATGTTCACTTTCCGCTAAGCGTTTATCTGGATTATTATCTAAGATAACATCCCATTGAAAGTCGTATTTTTTTGCTGTTTCACGAAGCAAGGTTTTAAGTCGCCCACTGTTGGACACCGGTTGATCAAACACCCAAATGACGTGATGCTTTAAAAGGAGATCACCTACGAGGCGTAATGCTTTTTCGGTTTGTTGCACGCGCTTATAAGTCCCATGTACGCCAGATAAATCGCGATAAGCGTTGTCTAAGCCTTTGAAGAGATAAGCGCCAGACAAAGCGCTCTCTAAAATGATTAGTAAGTTGAAGCCGTCAATGATAATAGTTCCTGATTTGAGCTGTTCATAGGACAGTTCATGTTTTTGACGACGATGTAATTGCTCCGTCGATGCACTCATTCCTTGAACGGCTTTTTGTTGTCTCACATTCAGGCGATAGCGATTTCCCACTAACTGTAATGATGATTTTTCTGCAAAGCCTCTTGAAAGCAAATACTGCATATCTGCCACAGCTTGCTTTATTTTATGTTGCATAAGATCACCTCCAAAGAGCTGATCATCGTTACTATTTTGTCCTCTATTTCTCTGCTTACTCATGTGCTTGAATCTTCCATTGAAAATAGTGTTTTGTACGGAGTTAAAAAAGCAGACCAACCGAAGTTAATCTGCTTTTACTTGTCTAAAACCTACGTTCTATTGCGCTTTCTTTTATCTCTACGAATCTTCCATGGCGCGTTCTTCTGCCAATCGCCAGCCATAATACAACCATAAGGCATCACTTCGTCAATCACTTTTCCTAAGCCAAACTCAGCCATTTGTGTTCTAACGACTTCGGCATTTTTATAAGCAGAAGGTAACTCCGTAATGTCAATTTCTTTTGAGAAGAAACGAACATCCAAACCTCTAGTTTCCTCTTTAAAGATTTGCATAGTGGTTCCTGATTTTTGTTTTCTATGCTGCGTTCTACTCACATTTCTACCAGCACCATGTGGTGCAAAACCTAAATTGGTTTTAGTGGTATGCCCTTCAACAATCAAGACAGGTTCACTCATGTTTAATGGAATTAATCTCGGGCCAGTACTGTCTGGCATAAACCTAGCATCTAAAGGTGTGGCTCCTTTCGCATGGTAGAACAAATCACCATCTTTAAATACAAAGTTATGCTCATTCCAATAGCGATTTTCAATGGAAATATTTAAAGTATCAGCGACTGCATTATGCAATACCTCATGATTCGCTTTTGTCCATTGTCTAATCACTTGCAAGGCTTCCCAGTAGGATTGTCCTTCGTCAGTATCAAATGGAATCCAAGCATTTTGCTTTTTAGTTTCAGGAGATAAATCTTTTCTAAAACGTTCTGCAAGCTTCATGCCTTTGGTATACAATCTTGCACCAGGACCTCTGGATCCGTGATGTGTGACGAGCATCGTATTCCCCGTTTTTTTAGACGTACCAACAAACAAGAAGTGGTTACCATCACCTTGTGTTCCTAAGTGAGATCTCGCGATTTGAATCATCTGACCATCATTCAAAAGGGAGTTGGCCTCGAAAGCTTCCAACAGTGCTTTTGGAAATCGGAACTGGCTATTTCTATCTCGTCCGCCAGGACCAAAATGTGTATTTGCATGTGCGGCATCTAAAATGGCTTTAGGGTCTGTCTTACCAAAATCGGTGAGCATCACGGAACAACAAATATCAGCGCTATGCATTCCTGGGTGTATGGCATTTTTAGCAACAGCGACACCACCTACAGGAATGGTACCGTCTGGACCAGCAGGACAAGCATCAGGCATGATGGCGCCATCCACTAAAGTTGGTGTTTTCATGAGCGTTTGCATGGAATTGATAACCTTAGACACATTCTCTTTTTCCAGTTCATTTTCGGCTTTGATATTGATTGAAAATGCAACAGGAGATTCATGTAATGCGATGGGATCCGGAGATTTGAATTGCTCCAAATAAGTATCCATGGCCTTTCCTTCTAATTCATGTTGATTAATATGACTTATGGCCTCTTTCATCCATTTGCCTTGTTGAAATCCTAAGGCTATTAAATCGTGTCCAGTAATTTTTGTTTTCATATATGTCATTTTTACACCATTTAGTCTGAGAAGCAGGATTCGAACCTGCAACCTCTCGCATCCAAAGCGAGTAAACAACCAATCGTTATCTTCCCAGATATTGTTTTTAAATTTTTATGAAGCTCCACCAGTTCCTTTGACTGGTGGAGCACTACTACCAAAGTCTAACTAATAAGACTTTTTTATGATTACATTGCAAATATGTAACCCTATTGCGCAATCTTTTTGCGTAGTTAAAATTATCTCTTCTTTTTTTTATGCTTTTTTTTGTTTTTAGAAGATGTCTTCTTTTTCTTCTTTGATGTTACCTTCTTTTTAACTCTGCTAATTTCTGCATCTATAAACGAGGTATAATCGTTATTGTAAACAAATAACTTCGCTTTTTTAAAAGTTTTCAATGCTTCTTTATACGCTTCTTGACATTCGAAGAGTTGGGCTTCCAATACTAATATTTCGCCTTTTTGAATTGCTTTTACTGTTTTTGCAAACGCTATCAATTTTTGCGCTTCATCGAAATCATGATTCCAAAGTAACACCAAGATGTATCTTGGATAAACTTTTATAAAGTCCATTTTATTCGCTAATGCTTTAGCAAAATAGAATTTGGCTTTCTCATAATCTCCAAACTGCTCAGCTTGCAAGCGTCCCATGAGATATAAGGCATAGGCATTATCACTCTCGTAAGACAAGGCATAGTTCAGATTTTCTACGGTTTCTTCTAAATCGTATGGATAAGCATCTATGGCTTTTAACACGTAGTTGTTTAACAAATTCGTGTCCATTGTTTTATTTTTTAATAATTGATTTGGAACTTAAATGACGCGTTTCGACTGTGCGCAATGCGACAGAGAAGTTCGATTTTGTAATTGCTGTTTGGGAAATTGTTTAGCAGGTATGCTAATAACTGAAAACAAAAAATCCGAAACAGTTTTTTAATTGCTTCGGATTTTTCATTGGTAATTGAAAAGTTGATCTATCTATAATCACGAAGCAGCACAAAAGGTAGAATTCCTTTCGGTCGATTTTGATATGTGATAAATAAACTCATAATTTCTAATTTTTATTCAACTGTATTTTTGGTTGAAAGCGATGCAAAGATTGAGATTAATTTTTGAATTTTCAAAATTTATTTTTCAAAACCCTGAAAATTTGAGCACATAATACGAAGTATTATAATTTTTTGAAAAAAGCAAATAAATTTAGTTTTAGTTGAACAGATACCTGTAATATCAATATGAATTACATCTAGAATTTTCATCTGTTCAATTACCAAATGGTTTAATATATTTAGAATATATGCCATTATTTTAACGTTATTTAAACGCTTATATCTGTATCTTTAAAAAAAAGATTTAGAAAAAGAAATTGAATACTACAACGCCAATATTTGATGTGATTATTGTGGGTGGTGGATTGGCAGGTTTGTCTAGCGCCATTCACTTATCAACAAAGGCACTGCACGTGCTAGTTATTGAGAAAAATAGCTACCCTAGGCACAAAGTTTGTGGAGAATATATTTCTAACGAAGTGCTACCATATCTGAATTATTTGGGTGTGGACGTATTTCAGCTCGGTGCCAAACACATTAATGAATTTCAATTGTCAAGCACAACCGGCAAACTGCTTTCAACCAGATTACCATTGGGTGGTTTTGGCATTAGTCGCTATTGTTTAGATGCTGCAATGGCTAATCATGCTATCGAATCTGGTGCAAATTTATTGGAGGGTGTTGTTGAAAATATAACGTATGAGAATGACCTTTTTTCAGTCAAAACCAAAGATCAAGGTGTGTTTCAAGCAAAAATAGTGATTGGTGCCTATGGAAAACGAGCCCAATTAGATAGGCAATTACAGCGTAAATTTATAGCGAGTAAATCACCATATTTGGCAGTTAAAACACATGTTGAGGGCGACTTTTCAGAGAATGTCGTTGCGCTTCACAATTTTAGAGGCGGTTATTGTGGTGCGTCTAAAGTAGAAAATGATCATATCAATCTCTGCTATATTACAAATTTTAGGGCCTTTAAAAAACATAAGAATATTCAAGAGTTTCAAGAACATGTATTATACAAGAACCATCACTTAGAAACCCTGTTTAATAATACGAATCCTGTTTTTGAGCAACCTCTAACCATCAGTCAAATTTCATTTGAAGCCAAAAAACCGATAGAAAATCATATCTTGATGTGTGGCGATACTGCCGCATTAATCCATCCTTTGTGTGGTAATGGAATGAGTATGGCCATGCGAAGTGCTCAAATAGCTTCTGAATTGATTTTGAAATATTACAGAGATAAAGATTTTACTAGGAATAAGTTGGAAACGCAGTACACCAAAGCTTGGACCGCCAATTTTAAGTCACGCTTAAAAACGGGTCAGCTCATAGCTCGTGTTTTTAATGCACCTAAAGCTTCTGAAGCAGCACTAAAAGGATTAAAATGGTTTCCAAGCCTGTTACCTTATATCATTAAACAAACCCACGGCGAATTAATGCAAGTACCATGAGTTTATTGGTTAACACCACATACAGAAGCAATAAGGAAGAAATCATGGACGATTTGAATTATCATGGTCCAGTACTTCACGATGCCTTAGATAAACTGGCTAAGATAAACCGCTGGCTAGGAGGCAATCAGGTGACGATGAATGGGCTCAAAATTTTGTTGAAAAATCACCCAAAGGAGTTGCCTGTAACCATTGTCGATGTAGGATGTGGTAGTGGTGATATTTTGAGGGAAATAGCCAAGTATGGCAAACGTCATGGGTACCAATTCCAATTATTGGGCATTGATGCAAATCCTTATACAGTGGCTTATGCTAAGCGGCAATCTGAAGCTTTCGATACGATTACATTTGAAACTATTGATGTGTTTTCGGAGGATTTTAATGCTTTACAGTATGATGTCGTTTTGGCAACACTTTTTTTGCATCATTTTGATAAAGAGGCGCTTATCTACTTGTTGAGTCCCGTCGTAAAAAAGGCAAAAATTGGTGTAGTGATTAATGATTTGCATCGACATAAATTAGCCTATTATTTATTTAAATTATTATGTATTACGATAAAAAATAGAACCATCATAGAGGATGGTCTTACCTCAGTTTTGCGAGGATTTAAACGAAAAGAATTAGAAGAGATTTCACAAAATTTAGATGCCGATTTTCAAATTAAATGGAAATGGGCATTTCGATTCCAGTGGATTCTAAAGCCCAAAAATATATGAATGTAAAAATAACGTCAGTCGCTAAACAACTTCCAAAATATACACGGGAAACTAAAGACATTATTCCCTATTTGAATGTGTGGTTGTCTGGACAAGAGGAACGCTTTCAACGGAAGGTCATCAAACTGTTTGAGAATGCTGGAGTGGACAGAAGGTATTCTATTATGGATGCTGAGGACGTTTTTACAAAAACCTCTTTTGAGGAGAAAAACAATATTTACAGCCGGGAAGTGGTCGCATTGGCAGAACAATCCTTGGTAAAAGCTTTAGACAAAGCCAATTTACAACCTCAGGATATCGATTATATTATTACCGTGAGCTGTACCGGAATTATGATTCCTTCTATGGATGCCTATCTTATCAATAATCTTAAAATGAAACAAGATATTGTGAGGCTTCCTGTGACCGAAATGGGATGTGCTGCAGGCGTATCTGGGATCATTTATGCTAAGAATTTTTTAAAGGCTAATCCCAATAAACGTGCTGCGGTCATTGCCGTAGAATCACCAACAGCCACATTTCAACTGAATGACTACTCCATGGTCAATATTGTGAGTGCAGCCATTTTTGGCGATGGTGCTTCCAGTGTCATTTTATCTTCGTACGAAGATGAATCAGGACCTCAAATTCTCGACGAAGCTATGTACCATTTTTACGACGCTGAAAGCATGATGGGCTTCAAATTGGTAAACACTGGACTGCAAATGATTTTGGACAAAGCAGTGCCAGAGACCATATCAGCACATTTTCCAAAGATTATCCATCCGTTTTTAGAACGTAATGGCATAACAATCAATGATATTGACCATTTGATTTTTCATCCAGGAGGAAAGAAAATAGTTCAAACAGTTGAAGATTTATTCGGATCTTTAGGAAAGACTATTGAGGACACCAAGGCCGTTTTGCAGTTATATGGGAATATGAGCAGCGCTACAGTGCTTTACGTTTTAGAACGCTTTATGGATAAACAATTACCAAAAGGTGATAAAGGTTTAATGTTGAGTTTTGGTCCTGGATTTTCAGCACAACGTATATTATTGGAATGGTAAAAGACTTTGAAAATAAAAATTATTGGGCTCTCATTCTGGGAGGTTCCAGTGGATTAGGATTAGCCACAGCAAAAAAACTGGCTAAACATGGCATGCATATCTGTATCCTTCATAGAAACTCAAGAACCCAGGAGGAAGCCATTAGTAAAGGTTTTGAAAACATCAAAGCCGAGGGAATTAAATTTAAAGCCTATAATTTAGATGCCTTTAATGAGGAAAAACGAGCCTTCGTTATTTCAGAATTAAAAACCATACTCGGAGAAAACGGACGTATCAGAACCTTAGTTCATAGTGTTGCTAAAGGCAACTTGAAACCAATGATTGGTGATGGAGTGCCGACACTAAAAAATGATGATTTCAATCTCACCATCAATGCTATGGCAATAAGTTTGTACGATTGGACTCAGGCTATATTCGGGGCAAAACTATTTGCAAGTGATGCTAGAATTATCAGTTTTACAAGTGAAGGAAACACGAAAGCTTGGCGTAACTACGCAGCTGTTTCTGCCGCCAAAGTGACCTTAGAAGCCATTACAAGAAATATTGCTTTGGAATTCGCACCTCATGGGATAAGAGCCAACTGTATACAAGCTGGTGTCACTGATACGGCATCGTTACGAATGATTCCTGGAAGTGATCAAATTAAAGCGCACAGTTTAAAACGCAATCCTTATCATCGCTTAACCCTACCGGAAGATGTCGGTAATGCCGTCTATCTATTAAGTAAAAATGAAGCTAGCTGGATCAATGGCTGTGTAATTCCAGTAGATGGCGGTGAACATATCTCTTAATACAACTCTAAGGTTACTATGAATAGTCAAGAAATCATTGCACAATTACCATATCAAGCGCCTTTTTTATTTGTTGATGAACTTTCTGAAATGTCTTCGGATGGAATCACAGGAACTTATAAGTTTCATCATGATGATTATTTTTATAAAGGTCATTTTAAAAATAATCCAGTCACACCAGGTGTGATTTTAATTGAATGTATGGCACAAATAGGGTTGGTAAGTTTAGGCATTTATATACTGAAAGATACCGTAGCCAATAGTAAGGCGACTAAAATAGCCTTTACATCTGCACAAGTGGATTTTTTTCTACCCGTGCTTCCAGGTGATAAAGTCACTGTAGTTTCGGAAAAAGAAGTCTTTCGATTTCATAAATTAAAGTGTCTGGTAAAGATGCTTAATAACGAAGGTGATCTTATTTGCAGAGGTCATTTATCAGGTATGATAAGCGTATGAAAAACAGAGTGGTTATTACAGGTTTAGGTGTTGTAGCACCCAATGGTGTTGGGCTTGATGCGTTCTCTAAAGCCATTAAAAAGGGCCATTCAGGAATTCGGTTTCATCAACAATTAGCAGACTTAAATTTTTCGTGCTGTATAGGTGGTATCCCTGAAATTTCTGAAGCAAAAAAATTAGAATATCTAACACCTCTACAGTTGCGAAATTTTAATAGTTCAGGTATTTTGTACGGTTGCATGGCTGGAATCGATGCTTGGAAAGATGCTGGATTTACTGTCGATCCTGAAAGCACATTAGATTTCGATAGTGGTACTGTTTTTGGAACTGGCACTTCTGGTGTTGAAAAGTTCAGAGAAGCGATTTACAAACTTGATCAAGGTGATGTGAAACGTCTTGGTAGTACTGTGGTAGTGCAAACTATGGCTAGTGGTATCAGTGCGTTTTTAGGTGGTATCTTAGGGTTGGGCAACCAAGTTACTACAAATTCTTCGGCATGTACTACGGGTACTGAAGCTATTATGATGGGGTATGATCGTATTGCTCACGGACAGGCGAAACGGATGCTTGTTGGGAGCTGTAGTGACGATGGCCCATATATCTGGGGTGGATTTGATGCCATGCGTGTGATGACCTACAAGCATAATGATTCGCCAGAAAAAGCCTCAAGACCTATGAGTGCTAGTGCTTCCGGATTTGTTCCAGGCGCAGGCGCAGGTGCGTTAATACTTGAGTCACTGGAGAGTGCTCTAAAGCGAAACGCGAGAATTTATGCTGAGGTTTTAGGTGGCCACATAAATTCAGGAGGACAACGACAAGGAGGAACAATGACAGCACCAAACGCTGACGCTGTGCAACGTTGTATTTCAGAAGCGGTTGCTAATGCGAATATTTCATCCAAAGATATTGATACTATTAACGGACATTTAACAGCGACCTCCAAAGATAGCCTCGAAATTGAAAATTGGACCAAAGCTCTAAACAGAAAAGGGAAGGATTTTCCATTTATTAATTCGTTAAAATCGATGGTGGGTCATTGTTTATCAGCTTCAGGAAGTATCGAGTCTGTGGCTACGGTATTGCAATTAAAGGATCAGTTTGTTTTCCCTAATTTAAACTGCGAAGATGTACATCCGGAAATCGCATCTCTAATTTCCGAAGAAAAAATCGCCAAACGTATGTTAGACACAGATTTACAGATTGCCGCAAAAGCAAGTTTTGGTTTTGGGGATGTCAATGGTTGTATTATCTTTAAAAGATATAATTAAGTTATGACTAAAGAAGAATTAATTGAGCAACTCAAATCGATTGTTGAACCTTATATTCAAGATGAAGAGGCCTTTGCTAACCTTTCAGAAGACACGGATTTTATCAATGATTTAAAGATCAATTCGGCAAATTTAGTCGATGTTGTTTTAGATGTGGAGGATGCTTTCGATATAAGAATTGAAAATGATGATATGGAAAAAATGACGTCAGTTAAAGCAGCCATGACCATTGTCAATGAAAAACTAGCTGAAAAATGATTGGCAATGACATAGTCGACTTAACATACATTAAGCGTATATCTCATTGGGAAAAACCTGGTTTTTTAGATAAAGTTTTTACAGTTAGCGAACAAGCCTTGATTCATGAAGCTAAGAATCGGCATCAAGCCGTTTGGTGGTTATGGAGTCTTAAGGAGGCGGCTTATAAATGTAATGTTCAACAATTTGGTGAGCGTTTTTTCAATCCTAAATGTATAGAATGCCAACGTCTGTCTGAATCTTGCGGAATGGTGACCATAAATGACTCTGTATATACAACGACATCACAACTACACACAGATTATATTTATACTATTGCGACTCAAGACCATAGAGAGAAAGTTCACTCCTCTGTGTTCACATCAGAAATGCCCTCTTATCAGAAGCAAAGTGAATTTTTGAAGATTCAAGTTTTAAAATCGTTTTCGAAGGTAGTAGATTTAGATGTTAAAAATCTGACAATCGAAAAGACGGAAACAGGCATGCCTGAAATCTATCATGCCTCAAGAAAATTGCCGATACATCTCTCCTTAACACACTGCGGGCGTTTCTCAGGTTTTGTATTTTAATGAGTGAACGGTATCAATTGGAACAATTCGGTTATTTAGAAACACTTAGATAAACGACGGTATCTTTGTCAATGGATTTTGAGTTTTCAAAAAAGATGCTTTTTTCATTCCAGTGCGCTTCAATTAAGTAATGAGGTCCTTTAAAGTAACTTCTTACGACGACTACTTTAAAATCTGAGTCTGCAACTTTTTTTAATTGGTGTGCGTAAACCAGTTGGTTTTCAATAAGGTTATACTCTCCAAAAAATGCCGCAATGAGTGGTGTTTTCGGTTGATGATATAAATTTTCTGGAGTATCGTGTTCCCTTATTTTTTGTTGATCAAGTACAATCATTTGATCTGCAAACCCAAGGACATCCTCACGATCGTGCGTTGCAACAATACAGGTAATAGCTTCACTTTTCAAATAGTGAAAGACACGACGTCTTAGTGATTGCTTTTTAAAGTTATCAATATGACTGAAGGGTTCATCTAACAGAATAATCTCAGGCTGACTTGCCAAGGCTCTGGCCAGAGCGACACGTTGCTTTTGACCACCTGATAGCGACTTCACTTTTATCTTTGCGAATGGGGTCAATTCCACCACATCTAAAAGTTCTGCTGTTCGTTTTTCTTTTTCCTTCAGATAAAAATTAGATAAAAATTGACCGATATTTTCCTCAACAGTTGTGAAAGGCATCAAATCAAATTCCTGAGCCACATATTTCATAAAATCATAACCCACTACTAAATTGAATTTTGGCCCGAGAATTTCGGTGTCTTTCCAAAATATTTGACCCTCAATCAAATCATACGCTCCATAAATCAATTTTAAAAGTGTGCTTTTTCCTGAGCCACTTTCACCAATAATTGCTAGGTTTTCTCCTTGTTTAGCTTCGAATGAAAGTCCATTCAAAACAGGTGATTTTTTACGATATGAAAAACTAAGGTTTTTAATTGCGAGCATAGTCTTACAAAAGTACTATAAAAAAAGCCGCTCTATAAGGAACGGCTTTGAATTTTCAATTTATATGACTCATGAAATTAGCCCTTAACTTTCTCCTTTGTTTTGTTTGGAAGAACGTCATAACCCATATTATAAAGTGTGAATCCAAAAATATCGGCATATTGTTCAATGGTTTTACTAACAGGAGTTCCGGCACCATGACCAGCATCGGTCTCAATGCGTATGATGGTAGGGTTAGTTCCAGATTGTTTGTCTTGTAATTCCGCTGCAAACTTAAAACTATGAGCTGGTACAACCCGATCATCATGGTCTCCAGTGGTAATTAAGGTGGCTGGATATTCTACACCCTCTTTGACGTTGTGTACAGGTGAATACCCTTTTAAGTAATCAAACATTTCCTTGCTATCATCCGCAGTTCCATAGTCATAAGCCCAACCTGCACCAGCAGTAAATGTATGGTAACGTAACATATCTAGAACACCAACAGCAGGTAGTGCCACTTTCATTAGATCTGGTCGTTGGGTCATAGTAGCACCAACTAATAATCCACCATTAGAGCCACCGCGAATTGCCAGAAAATCTGATGAGGTATACTTATTATCAATGAGATATTCGGCAGCTGCTATAAAGTCGTCAAATACATTTTGTTTTTTCATTTGTGTCCCAGCATCGTGCCATGCTTTTCCATATTCTCCACCACCTCTGAGATTCGGCACTGCATAAATACCTCCTTGTTCCATCCAAACAGCATTGGCAATACTAAAACTAGGGGTTAAACTAATATTGAAACCACCATAACCATATAGTATGGTTGGGTTTTTTCCATTGAGTTCTAAGCCTTTTTTATGGGTAATAATCATTGGAATTTTAGTACCGTCTTTAGAGTTATAAAAGACTTGTTTACTTTCATAAGCTTCAGGATTAAAATCAATTTGTGGTTTTCTGTAAAGTTCTGAAGCGCCACTTTCGATATCATATTTATAGATACTTCCCGGAGTGACGTAATTAGTGAACGAATAGTAAAGTGATGTTTCTTCCTTTTTTGCCCCAAAACCGCCAGCACTACCAACACCTGGCAACTCAACCTCTCTTACTAATTTTCCGTTGTAATCGTATTGAAGTACTTTAGATACGGCATCTACCATGTATTCTGCAAAAAAGTAACCTCCACCAGTTGAAGGACTCAAAACATTTTCAGTTTCAGGAATAAAATCTACCCAGTTTTCTGGAGTTGGGTTGGCCGCATCTACAGTGACGATTCGTTGATTTGGTGCATCCAGATTCGTCACTAAAAACAACTTACTTCCATCGTTTTCAATAACATAAGTATCACTGTCTGTGTGATCAAGAATGGTGATGAAATCACTATTTGGTTTCGTTAAATCCTTGATAAGCAATTTATTTCCAGAAGTAGAAATTCTTGGAGAAATAAGAAGATAGCGATTGTCTTCAGTAACACCACCATAGATATAGCGATGCTTTTCTTCAGGCGTTCCTCCATAAATTAATTGATCCTCTTTTTGAGGCGTGCCTAATTTATGATAATAAACCTTGTGTTGATCTGTTTTTGCAGATAATTCGCTTCCTTTTGGCTTGTCATAACTCGAGTAATAAAACCCTTCGTTTTTATACCAAGACATGCCGCTAAACTTAATATCTTTTAGTGTGTCTTCGATGATTTCTTTAGATTCGGTATCCATGACAAGCACTTTTCGCCAATCACTTCCACCTTCTGAAATAGCGTACGCTAAGATTTTACCGTTTTTTGAGAAACTAGCGCCTCCAAGCGAAATAGTGCCATCCTCTTTAAAAGTATTTGGATCTAGGAAAACAGTCGCTGTGCTTGGGTCTTCACCAGTTTTGTAACGATAAATAACATACTGGTTTTGCAGTCCATCGTTTTTATAAAAATACGTATAATCACCTTCTTTAAATGGTGCGCCTACTTTTTCATAGTTCCACAACTTGGAAAGTCGGTCTTTTAATTCTTCGCGATACGGAATATTGTCTAAGTAACCATAAGTCGCTTCATTCTGAGACTTTACCCATGCTTCGGTCTCGGCACTTCTATCATCTTCTAGCCATCGGTAAGGATCTTTAACATCAGTTCCAAAATAATTGGTAACCGTATCAACTTTTTTTGTTTCAGGGTAGTTCACAGCGATATCTTTTTTCTGTTCTTTGACTTCTTCTTTGCAAGCACTACTAAATACTACAATTAAAGTGAGTAATAACGAAATTTTTTTCATAATGTGTTTGTCTTGATTAGTTGTATTCCAAAAATAATGAAAAAGCCGTTGCAATGAGATTGCAACGGCTTTTTTTAATATAAGGTTAAGAGTTTATTCCTTAATAAACTTTTGACTTTTTATTGAATTCCCAGAAACAATTCTTAGGATGTAATTACCAGTTTGTAATTCACTCACGTCAATAGTGTTTTGGGTCAATTTAGCGTTCATGACACGTTTTCCATTAATATCAAAAACCGTATAAACAGCGTTATCTAAACCAGTTGTACTAGATATATTTAGTTCATCTTTCGTTGGATTTGGATAGATCACTAAATCATTTACAAATGAGTTTTCTAAACTTAAGGTAGAACCTTCCACAATTTCAAGAGAGGTATTTATCGTAGGATTACTAATAGTATCTATAATACCTGAAGGCCAATAAACAACAATACTGTTAATGGTTGTTTCGCTTCCAATTCCGAAATGCGTATTTAAAGTACTCATGAATTCGAATCCTTCACCACTTCTGACGTCTCGAATTTGAACACCAGCATTGGTATATAACTCTACACGTGCACCAATACCATCAATATTACTAGCAACACCAACAGTATTAATTGTAATCCAGTTGTTAGGAGTTGTGGCATTCATATAGATGACACCGTTGTAATAAGTGTCTATAAATCCATCGTAATTCAAGTCTCCGAAAGAGCCATTTTTATAGTTGATTTGTGTATCGTCTAAATCTTCAAACGTCATATCACCTTTACCATATAAAATCATTCCATTACAAGCGATATCCAAAAAGCCATCGTTATCGAAATCATAACTCACGTTTTCATGGCCAGTAGGCGCGCTACTCACATTGGCTGTAGCTGTAACATCAACAAAAACGCCATTGCCGTCATTTCTCATCAATTTATGGGATCCTGAACTTGCCCCAACAAAGAGGTCCATATCACCATCATTATCGTAATCACCCCAAGATGATGACCAAGTTTGCATTGGATCATCTAAACCAAGTGCCGCACCATTTTCAGTGTAGGTACCATCACCGTTGTTTGTTAACATATTGTTTCTTCTTCTATCAGTTTCACCACCACATTTTGCAATGAACATATCTAAATCACGATCATTATCATAATCAATCCAAATAGATCCGTAATTACCTCCTGAAGGATAATCCCCTAAGTTCACTGGCGCTCCAGCTGTGTTTGATTGGTAAAAGGTGAGATTTCCAGAGCCGTCATTGATATAATAAACATTAGGAGCCACATCATGACAAACAAAAGCATCAAGATGTCCATCATTGTTAATATCTGCAAAATTGGAACGTTGCGAAAACACATATTCAGATCCTGATATTTCTGTAAATCCGGTTCCTGTACTATTTGATTTCATAAAAGTAACACCAGAACCATTTCCGTATAATAAATCGGTATGACCATTTCTATCAAAATCGGCTGCTGCCATACTCCAAGTTGGCATAAAATCGGCATTAGGAGTTGGAATATCTACATCATTAAAACCACCACCAAGCAATTGATAATGCACATTAACATTCGTGTTTGTTACCGCAACAATATCGTCTAAATGGTCACCATTCATGTCAACGACCGTTAAATCATAGCCACCTAATGGGAATGATTGACTGATAAAGTTAACACGAGCAGGCGCTAGTGTCGTAAATGCTACCGGTCCTATCCAATTACTGTAATCGCTTCCTCCACAAAATCCTCGAACGTAAACTTCATAAGAAGTACCTGGGCTTAGTGATGAAATAGAATAAGGGTTATTTGCTGAAGTTGCAACTCCTGAACCCGTAGGAACTCCAGAGCCTGGACTTTGCACAGCCACTTCCCAAATGGTTTCTGAACTACCAGCTTGCCAATAAACATCTGCTGAATTTATAGAGATATTAGCGACACTTAAGTTGGATATATTCGGACAAGGTGGTGCAGGTTGGGAACTAATAGTGGGAGATTGGAAACAAAATCCCCATCCCCAGTTTCCTCCGGCAGTGGCATCATCGTATGAAATTCTATATTGAAAATTACTTAATTGGTTGGCGGTAAACCCTGAAATATCTAATGGGTCCGAACCAAAGGCTACATAATTACCTGAACAAAAATTATCATTAATAGCATTGGTGGTGCCGTCTAAAGCAGCTCCCCAATCATTCCAAGTGTTAGCGTCTGCATCCCAATATTGGACAATCAAAACTTCTCCGATATCACGAAACACATAACTCGATCCAACAGTTATCCAATGTTCGTTAGCATTAAAGGCTGCAGTTAAATCAACAACAGGAGATTCTGCAGCAATATTATCTATGTGGTTATTTTGAGCATCGTCATCATCATAAGCAAATCTATCTACGAGAAGAGGGTTAGCCTCTAAGACATTCGCATCCGTCAAATAATTTCCAGTTAATGACCAGTTAGTGTTAGGCCAATTCGCAGGCTGGTTTAATGTTTGAGAGAAACCAAACAAGGCACTTAAAAGAAAAAATGCAAGAGTAATTTTTTTCATAAATATGGTTTATTTGTTAAGAAAGTGCATAAAAATAAGAAAAAAGCTTCTAATGTGTTAATTTAGAAGCTTTTTTGTTTAGTTTTTAATAAACTTTTGACTTTTTATTGAAGATCCCGAAACTAATCGTAAAATATAATTTCCTGGTGACAGTTGAGACACATCAATAACTGAAGATTGCAGTTTAGAATTATGTATGCGTTTTCCTGTGATATCAAAGATGGTATAAACAGTATCTTCTGAAATATCTAAAGTATTAATATTTAAAACTTCAGTGGCAGGAATAGGATAAATCACTAAATCATTCGTAAGGGAGTTTTCTAAACTTAAGGTGTCTCCTTCAATGATTTCCAATGGTGCATTTATAGATGGATTATTTATGGTATCAATAATACCAGAAGGCCAGTAGACCACGACACTTGTAATGGTTGTTTCTTGGCCAATGCCAATGTGCGTATTTAAAGAGTTCATGTATCTAAATCCGTCACCACTTTTTACATCTCTAATTTTAACACCAGAAGCTGTGTGAACTTCTACTCGTGCGCCAATTCCGTTGATGTTACTCACAGTTCCTACCGTATGAATTTTAATCCAATTGTTATTACTGTCTGCATTATTGATAAACATGTTACCAGAATTGAAAGCATCAATATAACCATCGTTGTTTAAGTCACCGTATGAACCTGAACCAGGAAAGACACTAGTATAAACGTCGAATGTCATATCTCCATGTCCAAATAAAATATTGCCACCGGAAACCAAGTCTAAATTTCCGTCGTTATCAAAATCGAAGGTGACTGTTTCAGTTGAATTGGTAGTTAAGGTACTTATTCCAGAACCAGCCGTGATATCTACAAATGTTCCGCCATCATTTCTCATCAATTTGTGAGCACCTGAACTAGCTCCAACAAAAACATCCATATCACCATCACTATCGAAATCTCCCCAAGCAGAAGACCATGTTTGCATTGGGTCATCCAAACCTAGCGCCACAGCATTTTCAAAGAAATTACCATTACCATCATTTGTGTACATGCGATTCGTTCTTCTAGCAGTTTCACCACCACACTTAGCAATAAATAAATCCAAATCTCTATCATTGTCATAATCAATCCATATAGATCCGTAATCACCACCTGACGGATAATCGCCTAAGTTATAAGGAGCACTAGGATCATTGGATTGATAAAAGGTTAAATTACCATTACCATCATTTAAATAGTACACATTCGGTGCCACGTCATGACATACAAAGGCATCGAGGTTCCCATCATTATTGATATCTGCAAAATTGGAACGTTGTGAGAAGATATCCTCTGGTCCAGATATTTCAGTAAATCCTGTTCCTGAGTTATTAGCTTTCATAAAAGTAACACCGCTTCCGCCACCATAAAGTAAATCAGTGTAGCCATTTCCATCGTAATCAGCTGCAGCTAAGCTCCAAGAAGGTAAATAATCAGCTTGAGAAGTTGTTATATTTTTTGTAGTGAAGGTACCTCCTGGATTTTGCTCTCTAATATTCACATTCGTCTCCGAAATAGACACCATATCATCTAGGAAATCACCATTCATATCCACCACAGCCACTCTATAACTACCTGACGTATTAGATGCTTGTGATGTAAATGTCACTGGGATTGGTGGAGGTGCAACGAAATCAATCGCTTCTAAACAAAAGCCAACATCTGATAATGCCGTACCTTGAAAATCATAAATTTGAATGATTAAATCGTCACCTATAGTCCAACCACTCAACGATTCTGAAGAAAATGTTGTGGCACAGGCAATCTCATTTGTACCAGTTGCATCCCAAACCACAATTCCTGGGTTTCCAGGATCGTCGGAAGCAAAAAATAACCCATTAGTCGTGGCAGTCCAAGTAAAAAATTGATCTAATCCAGATAGGCTACATCCACCTTGTACACCACTATCGGTAGTACCGTCTGTGGAAAAAGGTAAAACAAAGGTTGCTGTAGCACAACCGGTTCCTTCAGGAGAAGGTGTGATCGGAATAGCACCAGCTATATCGTCATTGGCAGGTTGCCCAAAGGATGATGCGCAAAAGACCAAAAACAAGCTCGTTAAAAATAGTAATTTTGATTTCATAACATTCAGTTTAATTTATTCACATACTCCTTCTAGAGAATTGATCCAATCTTCTATGAGTCGTACACCTTCAACATGTTTAAGGGTACGACCTAAAAGCGGCATTCTGTTATTTTCTTCAACAGAATTAACTCTAAATCTGAGTACAGATGCTTCTATATCTCCTGGAACAACAATAAAAGAAGTTCCGTTTATTTGTGTATCTGGTGTGACACAAACCCCTTTATTCGTATCATCTTCATTTTCATTGAAGGCAAAACGCATTGGTCTGTATTCACAGTAACTTTCTTCTGAGTGACAATGTGCACAGTTTATATCTAAATAGGACCGCAGTCTTAAATTTAAATCCAATGACTCATCTTCCCAATTAACGGTCGATACGATATTAGTTGGAAGATTATTTTGCAAATAGCCAACATTAATCCACTTTTGAAGTTGGTTGATGGTTTCATCAGTATAGGTGATATCCCTATTTAAATTTTGAGGTTTTGGTCCAATTGGAACAGGCGTTCCAAATTTATTGTGACAAGTAAAGCATTCATTTCTTGACGGAATTCTGTAATTCACAGTTTTGGTAGCACCATCTTCTATCCATTCTATATTCGTAAAGCTTCCAGCATTGGAGAAAGAAGCTTCTGTCTGTTCATCATTCCAAACATATTTAGCAAAATCCCAGCCTTCTGCAGTCATATACATTAAGCGAGTTTCAATAATTCTAGTTTCGTTGCTAGGTTGGACGTTATCGTAGTAGAAATTTTTGATTAACACCGCGCCAATTGGAAAATCAAGAGGCGTAAAATCACTGTTGTAATTTGCTTTTGTACCATCTGGCATCCAGACAAATCGCTTTTTATGAGCATAGTCACTAAACAACGGCGAATTAATATCGTACGGAAGGACACCGAAAACAGGATTAAGATCTTTTAAGTCCCCTTCAAAAAAATGATATTCGGAGAGTGTGCCATAAGGCATATTTTCTAAATCTACCACTACAGGTGATACAGGTAAAACTGTGATAGAAACAGTAGCGGTACCACAACTGCCATTGCTATTACATATGGTGTACTGAAAGCTGTCAGCGCCATTATAATCTATGTTTGGCGTGTATAAAATGGTATCATCAGAAGGATCTTCTGGAGTTGCTTCAGTATCTAAAACTTCAACTGTTCCGTGCTGTGGACTGGTACTTGACAATGTACCACTTGAAGGTATATTCGTATCGTTTGAAAGTACAGAAATAGAAATACTATTATTCTGAAGAACCTCAACACTATCATTATTGGCTTGTATAGTCACTGCCACATAATTGTCGTCGTCACTACAAGAGTAATAAGCTAGGAACAGTGTAAATATGCCAAATAATTTTAGGTAATTTTTTAACATTTATAGTAAAATTTGGATAGTAAATATAATCACAATGTCATCAATACAAATAATTAATTAGTTGTAATACACTTTTTATCAGACAACAAGAAGAATATTTGTAATAACGAACACTCGTGTATCGCTAATACTAAAACAACTTAGACCATCAAAACCCTACCGTAACAAGAAAGAAATACTAAAGCAAATTATTGATCTTTAAATATTCTGCTATTTGAATAGTGTTGGTCGCAGCACCTTTTCTGAGATTGTCACTAACAACCCAAAGATTCAAGGTGTTTGGTTGCGAGCCATCTCTTCGTATTCTACCAACGAAAACATCATCTTTTCCATTGGCATAAATTGGCATTGGGTAAGTATTTACATCGATATTGTCTTGTACAACAACACCTTCAGCATTGTTAAGCAATTGCCTTACGTCACTTAAATCAAAATCATTGTAAAACTCCACATTCACAGCTTCACTGTGTCCACCTGCTGTTGGTATCCTTACAGCCGTTGCCGTCACTGCAATCGTCCTGTCATCTAAAATTTTTTGAGTTTCCCTTACCAATTTCATTTCTTCTTTGGTATAGCCATTATCTTCAAAAACATCGCAATGCGGAATGGCATTTTGATGAATAGGATAAGGGTAGGCCATTTCTCCAGAAACTCCCGCCATTTCGTTTTCCAATTGCTGCACGGCTTTAACACCAGTTCCAGTGATGGATTGATAGGTGGAAACAACGATACGCTTTATTTTATATTTTTTATGAAGCGGAGCCAAGGCAACCACCATTTGAATGGTAGAGCAATTAGGGTTAGCAATAATTTTATCACTCGCTGTCAATTGTGAGGCATTTATTTCAGGAACTACGAGCTTTTTCGATTGGTCCATACGCCAAGCCGAAGAGTTATCAATAACCGTAATACCTGCTTCTGCAAATTTAGGTGCCCATTCCGTTGAGGTACTACCACCTGCTGAAAAGAGGGCAACATTTGGTTTCATGTCAATCGCGTCTTGCAGTCCAACCACTTTGTAGTCTGTGCCCTTAAAATGGATCAATTTCCCTTTTGAGCGCTCCGAGGCGACTGGGATTAATTCCGAAACAGGGAAGTGACGTTCTTCCAAAACTTTAAGCATCACTTGGCCTACTAAGCCTGTGGCTCCTACAACAGCTACTTTCATGAGTAATTGAATTTTCAAAAGTGAACAACAAATGTAGGTATTAATTCAATTTCAAAACATGAAAAAATAAAAAAAACCGCCTCTTTTTTGAGGCGGTTAATGTTAGAATATATAATGTAGCGATTATTTTTTCAAAGCATCTCTAATTTCCTTTAACAAATCAATTTCAGAAGGTCCTGCTGGTGCCTCTGGCTCTGCTGGTTTTTTGGTTTTATTATAGGCCTTAACAATAGTGAAAAGCACAAGTCCTACAATAATTAAATTGATAATGGAATTCACCCATTTACCATACATAATGGCATTTTCAGGTTTTGTAATTTCACCATCAGCTCCCACAGTTGCTGGAGATAAAACATATTTCAAATCTGCAAAATCTACACCACCTGCGAAATTACCCACAATTGGCATCATAATATCGGTGACAAAACCGTTTACGACCATTCCTACGGCACCCGCAAGTATAACAGCCACAGCTAAATCAATGACATTACCTGTCATAATAAAATTCTTAAATTCTTTGAGCATAATAAATGTTTTAAGTTAGTTATTAAGTCTCTAATTTAAATAAAAAAGTAATATGTTAAAAAACTAGGCTAGATTATTTTAGGATGATGCGCTTGACGCGCTGTGAAATCGCTGTTATTATTTCATAAGAAATGGTATGTGCTGTGGCTGCAAATTCTGAAGCTGTTGGGTTGGTTCCAAAGAAAATAACTTCATCGCCTTCTCGACAATCGATTCCGGTAATATTTACCATTAACATATCCATACAGACATTGCCAATAATCGGTGCTTTTTTATCTCCAATAGTTACAAAGCCTTTTTGATTACCATATTGTCTGCCGATTCCGTCAGCATGACCGATGGGAATGGTCGCCGTTTTTTCAAACCCTGAACTGGTATAAGCTCTATTATATCCTACTGTTTCTCCTTTTTCAATTAAGTGAATTTGCGAGATCACAGATTTTAAGGTTGCGACAGGCAATAAGTGCTTGTTTTCTTCTTCAGAATTGCCAAAACCATATAATCCGATACCCGTTCGAACCATGTCAAAATGAGCATCAGGATAATTCAAGATTCCAGAAGTATTCGCTATGTGCAACATGGGTGGATATCCAAGCGATTTGGTCACATTGTCAGCAATACTCTTAAAGGTTTCAATTTGATGACGTGTAAAGTCTTGTTCATCAAAATCTTCACTTGCTGCCAAATGTGAAAAAACCGATTTTACTTTAACTGCTTGGGTTGTTTTTAACACTGAAGAAATATAATCAACATCATTTTCCCAAAAACCCAAACGATTGAGTCCTGTATTAAACTTTAAGTGAATTGGATAATGGGTTTGTTTCGCTTCGGAGGCTGCAGCAATAAACTCATTTAATATTTTAGCGCTGTATAAACTCGGCTCTAAGCAACGATCGATAAGTGTTTTAAAATTGACAGCCTGCGGATGTAATACTAAAATTGGCGTGGTAATTCCTGCATCGCGAAGTGCAACACCTTCCTTGACATAAGCCACAGCAAAATAGTCCACTTTTAAATTCTGTAGAAAATGAGCAATGTCATTCGCATCGCTTCCGTAAGCAAAGGCTTTAACCACTGCCAGTATTTTCGTGTTATTTTGAAGCTTGGATTTAAGGTACTCAAAGTTGTGTTTGAGGGCTTTTAAATCTATTTCTAAAACTGTTTCCTTAGCTTTTGGCATCCGTTTTAGGGTCTTTATTAGACACTTCTTCTGGGTCGTTTACTTTCATTTGTCTTACTTTATCTCGAAGCATACTTTTATAAAATGCTGCTCTACTTAACGGTTCGTATTCATCTACTTCGCCTAAAAGCACTAGAGCTTCACTGGTGGCTTTACGATAGCTATACTGCGCTAAATTTCCAGTTCTTGTGCAAATCGCGTGAACTTTCGTCACGTACTCTGCGGTTGCCATAAGGTTAGGCATAGGACCAAACGGATTACCCTTAAAATCCATATCTAATCCTGCGACAATCACACGAATTCCTTTGTTAGCCAAGTCATTACAAACTCTCACAATTTCATCATCAAAAAATTGGGCCTCATCAATACCAACAACATCACAGCCATCTGCTAGAATTGGAATATTGGCAGCTGCTGGCACAGGTGTGGACCGAATTTCATTAGCGTCATGTGAGACAACCATATCTTCATCGTAACGCACATCAACGGCAGGCTTAAAGATTTCTACTTTTTGTCTTGCAAATTTTGCACGTTTAAGGCGACGAATAAGCTCTTCTGTTTTACCAGAAAACATGGAGCCGCAAATGACTTCAATCCAACCAAATTGTTCTTTATGATTTACTGTATTTTCGAGAAACATTTTGTAATTTTAAC
>JAAEZI010000002.1:0-65028 GCA_018222915.1 Algicola sp.
AACAATTGATCCCTATGAAAAAAAATTACGCCCTCATCTTAATAGTATTCCTATGTGCTGTTATGTCTTGTTTTGGACAAATAATCACTTTCGATTTTAATGGTTTAACTGGAGATGAAGTTTCTGCAACTTCAAATTTCAATGATCCAAATCTTAATACATCTACTATTACAAGAGGTGCCGGACTTATAGCTAATGGTAATGCTAACCGATTCAATGCCACAAATTGGGCTCTCACTAGTATTGCTAATGCTGTTTCTGGTGATGACTATATGGAATTCACAATATCGCCATTATCTGGATTTCAGTTTGAAATCACTACCATTGTTGTAAATTTTCAAAGGTCAGGAACTGGCCCTAGAGGTATTGCATTACGAAGTTCCTTAGATGGTTATGCTTCAGATATAGATAATGAAAAAGTGATAGCAGATAATACTGCAACACAGGTTATCAATTTTACTGTAAACCATACGAATCAGACCTCTCCTGTAACCTACAGAGTCTATGGTTGGGCAGAATCACCTTTTGGCACTGGAGGTTTTGAAGGCTCAGGAGATGATATAATTTTAAATGGTAATGTTTACACATCGTGTACCGACGCCGTAGATTTCGCGAATATTCAATTCCCAAATACTCCCCAAACCATTATTGTAGGAGACAACTTCAACGTATATGCGCGCGCTTATGAACCTGTTGTTACACCAACTGCTGGACCTCAGGCTAATATTACTGCTTGGATTGGTTACAGCACTAATAATACAAACCCGAGCACTTGGACGAATTGGGTGCCTGCGACCTATAACGTACAAGTAGGTAATGATGACGAGTATCTTGCTGATATTGGTGCAGCCATTACCGTTCCTGGCACCTATTACTACGCTAGTAGATTTCAACTCAATGGCTGTGGCTATGAATACGGAGGAACTGCTGGAATATGGAATAACGACTCTGTTGAATTAACCGTCAATCCTGACCAAGTCAATTTCTGTAATGTGGATTTTCCAAAAACGGCTACGATTACAACTGGTGATAACCATTTTGTTTATGCGCAGGCTTACGAGCCTAGTGTGACTGATGCCGCAGGACAAGGTAGTAATTTAGAGGCGTGGATTGGTTACAATACCATTGGAATCAACTACCAACCATGGCAAACTACTGGTTGGACATGGGTTCCTGCTACCTATGATTCTGATGCCAATGGCATACAAAATGATCAATATGTGGCTGAAATTGGTTCTGCACTACCAGCAGGCACGTATTACTATGCGAGCCGTTTCCGACTTAATGGCAGCGAGTTTAGTTACGGTGGAATTCAGGCTGATAATACGGGTAATTTTTGGGATGCAACCAATAATAATGGGACACTATTTGTCAATGATCCTCCTGTTGCAGATGTTGTTATTACAGAAATCATGTACAACACGCCAACACCAGGAAATGATTACGAATGGATTGAAATATGTAATTTAAACGGTGCACCTGAAGATATTAGTAATTATACCATTGACGTGAATGGCACTGTGAGGTTTACGTTTCCAGGAAGCACAAGCATTCCTGCAAATAGCTGTATCACTGTTTTAATTGGATATGATGGAGGTACAGTAACCATCGATTGTCCGTTTACTCCAGATTATTCAAATCCTCCAGGCACGACAAATTTCTTGCCTAATGGAGGTGCAACCGTTGAATTGGTAGCACCCAACACAACATCTGTGGCTGACATTGTGGTTTATGACGATGCAGATAGTAATGCTACGGATGGTAACGGTAGCTCCTTTCATGTGATTGATGCAACTCTAGACAATTCTGATACAAACTCGAACTGGCAAGCCGTCATTACAGGAGGATCTCCAGGCAATAATACCTTGGTCTCTCCTTGTACCATGCCAGAATTGCAATTGGTCGATGCTTCAAATACAGATCAAGCCTGTGGTGCTTTTACTATCAATTTTGGTTCTCAAGCGACTGGATTTGATACCGACGTCACCTTTGATATTGATAATGTTGGTTCGTCAGATTTAACGGTATCATCTCTTAATATTTCTGGAGCCAACGCTGGTGACTTTTCAATTGTGTCACCTGCTACACCTTTCGTTATTTCAGCAGGTAATACGCAAACGGTAACTATCAGGTTTACGCCAAGCGCTATTGGTCCAAGAGCAGCATTACTAACCATTAATAATGATGATAGTGATGAATCTGCGTGTACTGTTGATCTCGACGGAATTGGGACAACACCTCAACCTGAAATAAATGTGGAAGGTGATATTGGAGGTTTTCCAGACATTGCTGATGGTGATACAACACCAGCCGGTTTCGACAACACCTTATTTGCGGCGCAACTTATTGGATCGTCACAGGAAAAAACGTTTAGAATTCAAAATATAGGTACAGATGTACTGAATGTTTCTAATATAACTGTAGGTGGAACTAATCCAGGTGATTTTACCATTTCTATTGCTCCAGCCGCGACGGTTGCTGTTTCTGGAGTTACTGTCTTTGAAGTATCCTTTTCACCTCTCGCAGCTGGTGTTCGAGAAGCGGATATCATCATAACCAATAACGATGCCGATGAAGGAACCTACACGTTTAGGGTAAGAGGTACAGGGAACTGTGTTGCCAATGCCATCACTATTTCCCCAAGTTCTGGACCTGTTGGAACCATTGTAACCGTTACAGGCTCCGATTTAAGTACTGCTACTGCTGCTTTTAATGGTGTGTCAGCAACAGTAAACAATATCTCGAATACTGTAATGGAAGTCACGGTTCCTCCTGGTGCCTTTTCTGGTAATTTGGAAATCACAGATGATTCAGGCTGTCCAGGTACAGCTGCTTTTGCTGTTATTGATAATCAAATTGGCTCCTGTGAAGGCGGTTCTGCTTTAAGTGAACTTTTCATAAGTGAAGTGACAGATGCTACTTACGGTAGTTTGACATACGTCGAAATTTATAATGCCACAGGTACTGCTATCAACTTAGCGAATTATGAAATAAGAGTCTATGGCAATGGAAGTACAAGTACTTTTACATCACAAGCCTTAAGTGGCACCATCAATTCTGGCGATACATTTGTTCTTACAACTGGTACTTTTGGCGTATTAGGCAATGCTGTATGTTCAACACCAGGTGGTGACGGTTCTTTTGGAGACCAAGTAAGTAACACTGTTTCTGGTGTTAATGTGGTTACTAATGAGCATGATTTTATCGGGCTTTATAATTCTGGAACGCTCGTTGACGCTTTTGGTGAGTTCGGTGTGAACAATTGGATGAATGGCACAGGTATTACAGGAGATAGAGGCTATAATTTTAGACGTCTAAATACGGCTACTCCACTGCCTACAACCACCTTTAATGCAAGTGATTGGAATATTATCGATTGGACAGGTTCTGGGTCAACATCTTGTCAAAGTACGAATGATTATTCAGACATTGGGATTTACGATTTTTCCACAGGAACACCTCCTTCAATTACGGCTCAACCTAATTTACCAGCCACTAATTGCGATTTAACTGCAACCATTAGCATTACTGCTGCTGAAGGGGTTTTAAACGGTAATCCACTTGTTTATCAATGGTATTTTAGCGCGCCTGGTGATGCTGGCTGGACTGCCGTATCGAATGGTGCAACCTATAGTGGTGCTACTAGTGATACATTAAATATTTTAGACGCACTAACACTTGATAATTACCAGTATTACTGTGAAGTGAGAGAAGACACAGCTACCTGCTACAAAGCTTCTAACGCTGTAAGACTCCATATTGATAGTACTGTTTGGGATGGAACGGATTGGACCAATTCAACGCCTCCAGACTTAAATACTATTGCCATCCTTCAAGGTAACTATGATACAGGAACAAATGGTAGTTTTAGTGCCTGTCAGTTAATAGTTGATCCAACTTATTTATTGACGATTTCAGATAACACCTATGTAGAAGTTCAAAATAATGTGACTGTAAACGGTGAAATTTTAGTGGAAACAGCTGGCTCTTTTGTACAAAATAATAATAGCGGATTAGTGAACGGAGCCGTATTATCTGATAAGACAAGAATTACTGTAGAGAAGGAAACAGCCTTTATGAACTCACCTCAAGAATACACGTATTGGAGCTCTCCGGTATCTGGTGAAATCATAGGAGAAGGCTTAAATGAATCTGCCGCTGACAGACGTTTTTGGTTTAATGGTCAAAACTTTAGAGATTCTACACAAGAAACGAATAATGATAATACGTCTGCCCTTGGACAAGATGATATTGATGATGACGCCAATGACTGGCAATTTGCTAATGCAGGCATGACGATGTTACCTGGTGTTGGTTATGCGGCCACTCATGATGCGGTCGGTTTTATTAATCCAGCGCAATACAAATACACGTTTGAAGGTCCGTTTAACAATGGTATTTATAATATCCCTATTTATCGAAATGATATTGAAACCAACGACAATAATTGGAACTTCATCGGTAACCCTTACCCGTCTGCCATTGATGCCGATGCATTTCTCTTGGCCAATGCTAGTATAGATCAAACAGTGGGTGCTACAAATGGTGCTATTTTCTTTTGGTCACACAATACAGGTGCTAATGCCACTACAAATGGTAATGAAGTACTGAATTATGCTCAAAGTGATTATGCGATTATTAATGGTACAGGAGAAACAGCAGGAGGTGATGGTATTGTACCAGATCGCTTTATACCTTCAGGACAAGGCTTTTTTGTTTCAATGTCTGATGCTGCAGCATCATCCGTAGTCTCAGGAACCATTAGAACCACTGATGTTGTATTCAACAACAACATGAGGGTTACTGGTAATAACGCACAATTCTTTAGACTGTCTAATGCTAACACTAATAATAAGATTCGATTAGATTTAACATCTGATAATGGCATCTTTAACCAAATATTAATTGGATATGTAAATGGAGCTACTGATGGTGATGATGGCATGTATTATGACGCACGAAAGAACTTATCAGCAAATGCCAGTTCTGTTTTATACTCATTGGATGGTATTAATAGCGATAAAAAGTTTGCGATTCAAGGGAAAGCTCCTAATAGTCTATCACTCGACGAAGTCATTCCGTTAGGCTTTTATACCATCATTGATACACCTGTTATTTATACGTTGAAAATTTCACAACTTGAAGGTGATTTTATGAACGACAATACGGTCTATTTAAAAGATAACTTGTTGAATATTACTCATAATTTAAGTGATAGCAATTATAATTTCACTTCTGAGGTTGGTGAATTTAATGCACGTTTCGAAATTGTATTTATGCCTGAGGCACTTTCAGTAAGTGAGAACGAAGTTGGTTCACAAGACTTAATCATTTATGACTTAGGTGATGGTGATGTTCAATTTTCAGTGGGACAACAGCTACGTATTAAAAACGTCCAAATTATTGATTTGTTGGGAAGTATCGTTTATGATTTAACAGGAAAAAATGCCGTAGAGATCTACAATCTTGCCAGGTTAAGTCAATCAACTTATATAGCAAAAGTGACGCTTTCTAACGGACAAGTTATCACCAAGAAAGCCATAAAACTATAACAACAATTTAAGTACTACATGAGAGAGCGGTTTCAATATACTTGTTGAAATCGCTTTTCTTATTTTGAATACGGAAGCTATGAACCTTATTTTTTGGCTTCCATACAAATCTTATTTTACAAACTATATCGCAACGATACAATCAAATTTCTTCCTGCAGCAGCTATTCCAGATGAATAGGTTTGATAGCGTTGATCTGTAATATTTTCTAGAGACGCTATAACGGTTGTTTCCTCTGATAATTGGTATTGCGTTCTCAAATTAAACGTGTACCATGAAGGTGCAAAAGGGTTGCCATTGCCATCTAAAGCATAGATAAATGTTTTGGATTGTTCTGAAGGTGCCAATTGATTGAAAGATAATTCACTATTATATTCTGCAAAGGCATCAATTCGCAATTTGTCTGTTTTCCAGATGAAATGCGTATTACCGAAATTTGGCGCGATATGCCTAACTGGCACTTCAATGCCGTTGTCTTCTTCAGTACCACCAATAACATTATATTGAGATGTCACTTTCATCTGTTCCGAAACTTTTAATTGAACACCCAATTCAAATCCATAGATCCATGATTTTGAAACATTTTGAATGGCCTGAATATTGCTCAATTCGCCATCATATTCAATCTGCGACTCACCATTTAAAGTAAAATCACTTCTCACCAGGGCATTGTCCAAAAATGTATAATATGTCGCCATATCCATGATAAAAACATCATTAAAATTTAACAGCAGTCCCAATTCACCACCATAGGCATATTCTGGCTTTAAGTTTGGATTTGGTACAACTACAGAGCCAGGTTCGGAGTCGAAAACTTTTCCGATATCATCAATATTCGGAGCTCTAAAGGCTGTAGAAGCATTTAATTTCCATTGGATCATGTCACTTGGTATCCACCTAATACCAGCGGTTCCTGTTAAGGCACCTGTATTCAGATTGGTACTTTCAAAAGGCAGATTTAAGAAAGCATTATTTTCGGAAAAATTAGCATTTGCTATAATATGATTGTAGCGCAATCCAGATTGAAATACAAAGGTCTCATGAGGCTTGTATTTAAAACTGCCGTAGGCGGCCAAAGATTGCCAATTTGATCCTGATGGATATCTCGAAACCGTTGGCGATGTCATACCAGTTTCAATATTGTTCTCTGTTCCCGATGAAGCCACATTGTTATAAACATACTCTAAGCCGTAAAACAGCTTGCTTTTTTTACTTAAGCTTTTTTCCAGATCTAAATTGAAGGAATACGCATCCACTGCCTCTTCCCTTATGTTTTGAATTTGAGATCCAAAATCACGATCCGATCGGCTTTCTTGAAAATTTTGATAAGCCATGGTCGCCTGAATTTTATCGTATAAATTGGACAGACTACTTAACTTTGTTACTTGAAGATTACCCATGAACCAACGTTGCGGTCCGTAATTCCATTCAGCTGAACGTAAATTTTCTCCTCTATATCTTATAAGTCGATCATATCGCGCATAATCAGAGGTTGTTGAATAGAACAAGCCTACATCAAAACTCAAATCTTCTTGAGGTTCATATCGTGCCTTTTGCATAAAGTTAATTTGATCATAACCCGTAGGCACCTGAACAAGGGGATTATCATTTTGTACAATGGTATCGACACCATCAATTGTTTCTACATACTCTGGCCTTAGGTAATCATCAGGACCATATTTTCCCATTCTTAGGTCATCAAAATCAGTATAACTTACACTACTTAAAAACGCCCAATTCTTCAAACCAAAGTTCAAATCTATATGACCTGTTTTCTCGCGATTGGCAGTGGCATATCTTACCGTAGCATTGGCTTTGAAATATAGAGAGTCTCTATAGGATAATTGTGGTTTTTGCGTGTAAAAACTCATCACACCACCAATGGCATCACTCCCATAGACAACAGAACCAGCACCAAGCGTAATTTCAGTATTTTTAATAGCGAAAGGATCTATCGATATCACATTTTGTAAATTCCCTCCACGAAAAATAGCATTATTCATTCTCACGCCATCTACAGTAATTAATAATCTGTTAGTAGAAAAACCGCGAATCATAGGACTTCCACCACCTAACTGACTTTTTTGAATAAAAACATTACCCGAGCTTTCGAGCAAATCCGCACTAGTTTGTGGATTTTCAAACTGAATATCCTTAGCATTAATATTAACTATGGTTTGCGGAATATCACGCTTACTTTGCTCAAACTTAGATGCCGAGATCACAATCTGAGTTAAATCTTCTACACTCGCACTCAAGTAAACCGTAAAATCATCTGCAATAATTTCAGATTTTTTTAGTCCTTTTTTAGTGTATAGAATATTCTGAAAATATATGAGTTCATCTTCATTGAACACCTCCAAACTCGCCTCACCATTGATGTTGGTGATTGCTGATTTTGTTTTGTTAGTATTAAAAAGCGTCACACCAGGAATAGGCTGATTTGTGGCTTCATCAAGCACCTTAATTGTTTGTGAGTGACCAATGAATGACAATGATATAATGAAAAATGAAATTAAAAACTTCATAAATTAATTAAAAACTTGATTGAATATTTGTAATGATTTTGGTTTTTTAAAACTGCCCAAATGTAA
Source organism: Algicola sp. (assembly GCA_018222915.1). Lineage (GTDB taxonomy): Bacteria > Bacteroidota > Bacteroidia > Flavobacteriales > Flavobacteriaceae > Psychroserpens. The sequence continues at coordinate 8,147 of JAAEZI010000002.1, forward strand.
TTCAAAATACATCAGTAACATATTCAGAAACGATTGTCTTTGTTTTGAATTCAATTTGATATCATTTACTTCATCAAAATTCATGCCCAACAACTGCTTCAAGATGATAAAGTTTTCCCCAGAAACACTGTATCTTGAGTCCTTTTTCGTTTCAAACAAGCCGTTATTTAAATTGAAATAAGTAGCATCCATATTAGTGGTGTCTGGATAGCATCCTAAATGCTTGGTCAAATTGATTAAAAAGAGTAAATGGAAATTTGAAAATTCATCTTGCACATCTAGCCATCTAAAGGTCGTTTCCAAATAGTTATACAGTGATGGGTTCTCTTCTTCCTCACGGAGAACGGAAGACAAAACTTCAGACAGAAACATAACGATAGAACTCTTTAAAATATGTGTATGTAGGCTTTCAAAGGCATAGTCTAAACGAACTTCCTTGATTGTCTGAAGCGTCTTTGTTTGCTTGTAATTTTCTTCAATCTGTAGTTGAGATAACAGCTGATAATAAGCCGCTTTAGAGGTGCCTTTTTTACTATTCAGAACCCCTCTCAACATGTAACTTACTACACCTCTATGCTTCGTAAAGCATTTAACAATTAGGTCGTTGTCTTTATATCTTAATTTGGAAAGTACAATGGCCTTAGTCTTTATGAGCATATGAACTACTGTCTTATAATGAGCAATTTTAGGACTTTGGTCTCGAAGGAATCTAGATCAGAAATCAGAAAGAGGTAGACGCCAGAGGCCACGATATTTCCTCTTAGGTTTTTACCATTCCAAATCCCTGTTCCGCCATCGATAGCAAAATTATAATTTGCTTTTGAAGATCTTTGGTTGATTCTGGATTGCGCTTCTGCAACAAGATTGCCTTCAATATCGGTAATTTTCACATTGACGTTTTCGGTTAAACCTGAAATTTTAATGCCTTTATTGATATTATTTAAATCATCAAAACCTAAAATATTATATTCAGGTCTTACAGGATTGGGATATACATAAGCCTCATCCAAAGTCTCCTTAGGTTTTGTGCCTCCCGAAGAAAATGATACAATGCCTTTTGACGTTGCTATATATACTTTACCAGACTGCGGGTCTATGGAAATATCTGAAATTGAATTGGAAGGTAAAGGTGAGTTATCTTTAGTAAATTGGTAAATAGTTTCTTGACCGTCGGGAGAAAAATAGAAAATTCCTGAATCTAAGGTCCCAACCCACTTGTTGTCGGAGCCATCCACTTTAATGTCTGTTATGAATTGATTCGACAATAATTCGGTAGGAATCCCATTCTCTAAAATGACAATCTCATTCACGCTCGGATCAGGATCATTTACAAAATTTGAAGTATTATACAACACCCTAAGGCCTTTAATTGTTCCTATCCAGAGTTGGTTACGACTATCCAATGCAATTGCCTTAGCGTAAGGAGACGGCATATTGTGTTCTTCACTAAAAACATGATTACTTTCTCCTGTTTCTGTATTATAGCCAATCACGCCATTAGAGTAACAGGCAATCCATTTCATTCCACCATTTCCAATCTCGATATCAGAAAATCCTTCCTCCCCAAATAAAGGATCTGCTATAATATTCGATAAACTATAACCTTGCCATTGATTGGATGATGGATCGTAAGACTTCAAGCCTCTGTCTACTTTACTAGTTAACGTCCACATAATCCCATTTCTGTCAAATTTTGAAGCTGATTGCCTTATACTTATTATATTCGGGTTGCCTTCAACCACCAAGGATTCTAATCCACTATTGGTTTGGTCATAGAGCACTGTGGCTTCCTCATTATTCATTTCCAGAATCCCTTGTTGGAATGAACTAATAAACACTTGTTCCGTATTAAAAGGATTGATAGCGATGTCAACAAGATTCCTCGCGTTTAGTAAGCTATCAAATGGAATATTATTCCAAAGCTCCTCCCTAAAAACACTCACACCTCTTGACCTCAGTGGTGCTGGATTAAAAGAAGTGGTGTAATCTCCATAGGTCACCCATAAGGTATTGTCACCTGCTTGAAGTTTAAAGGCACTATTGCTGGATGGTCCTTCTGGTAAAATGACCTCATATTCCTCTGGAAAACCATCTATTGTTTTTAAAACACCCGTGGTTCCTGTTCCAATATACAAATCGTTTTCAGAGATTGTGGACGCCGTAAAGTTGGTGTTGTAATTCTCATTGGTTGAGGCCGACTGCAATTGCACAAAGTTTTCGTCATAAACAAAAACTTCCTCTGTTAAAGTAACAACTAATTTACCATCAACAGACCGAATATCTGTTACTAAATCTGCAAAATTAAAAATAAGACTTAAATTATCGTTCACAATTTCAAATAGTCTGTTATTAAGTCTCATAACATAAAGCTTACTTCCCACGGTTTGAATAGCTTTAAAGTTACCGAATGATACTGTAGTCCATTGCTGGTAATCTATCAAATTAGGATTTGACAAAGAGGCTTTGCGGATGGCTGAATTAGAGTCACATGCTGCATAAATAGCGTCTTCATAGATCGTAATCTCCTTCACTCCAATTTGACTTCCACCATCACCGATAAAATAGGTATCACCAAATTGTAATTGGTTTAAGTCATATACTGAAATCCCATAATCTGTTGCAATGTAGACAAGCCCAGTATCATCTTCATAAAAATGATTAATAACCTTCAAAACAGGAGAAATAGACTCCTTATCTAAAATATCAACTACAGAAAGTAGATCTTGTTCTCCATCAAAAACTATTTCAATCAATCCCGTTTCATAACCAACCATGAGTAAGTCAAAAGCCTCGCTATACATAATGGTTGAAATCGTTTCTCCAGACAACCCATCAACAGTAGTAATGGTCTCTATCTCATTGGTCAACAAATCGTAACTAAAAATAGCGTTTTCAGAAGCTGCAAAAATCTTATCGTTGCCTTTACTGATATCTTTTATTTCAGCGTAAGAAAAATACCCTTCCCATAGTGTTGAAAAATCTTGAGAAATACCTTCAAAAGAAATCAGCACAGTTAGGAGGAATAAGTATCTTTTAAACATGGTCATTATTTTTGTCAAATATATTTATAACTAACGACTTTTTCTTGATTATCATATATAGTTAGCAAATAAAAAAGCCCTCAGAATAATTCTGAGAGCTCTCATTTTCTTCAAAAAATAATTATTATACGACGCCTTGAGCAAGCATAGCATCTGCTATTTTAACAAACCCAGCAACGTTTGCGCCTTTTACATAATCAACATAACCATCAGATCGCTTGCCATACTCAACGCAAGACTCATGGATGTCGTTCATGATTTTATTTAACTTTTCGTCGACCTCTTCTCGCGTCCAACTCAATCGTAACGAGTTTTGACTCATTTCCAATCCTGAAGTCGCTACACCGCCAGCATTTGATGCTTTTCCTGGAGAAAACAACACCTTTGCTTTTTGTAAAGCTTCTATAGCCTCAGGAGTCGTTGGCATATTAGCTCCTTCAGCTACTGCAATAACACCATTGCTAATTAATTGTTGCGCCTCTTCTTCATTTAATTCATTTTGGGTGGCACACGGTAAAGCGATATCACAGTTGACAGACCAAGGTCTTTCACCTTCATGGTAGGTCGCTGAACTATATTTATCAACATATTCACTAATACGTCCGCGTTTCACATTTTTAAGTTCCATAACGAATGCTAGTTTCTCTTCGTCGATACCATCTTTATCGTAAATATAACCAGACGAATCTGACAATGTTACCACTTTTGCACCAAGCTGAGTCGCTTTTTCACAAGCATACTGCGCCACGTTACCAGAACCAGAAATAATGACCGTTTTACCTTCAAAAGACTTGTCTTGAGTAGCCAGCATATTCTTCGCAAAATATACACAACCATAACCCGTTGCTTCTGGTCTAATTAAAGAACCTCCATAAGAAATTCCTTTTCCAGTCAACACACCTGTAAATTCATTCTGTAATCTTTTATATTGACCAAATAGATAGCCTATTTCACGTCCACCAACACCAATGTCACCAGCAGGAACATCTGTATTTGGACCAATGTGTCTAAACAATTCTGACATAAAGGATTGACAAAAACGCATCACTTCATTATCACTCTTCCCTTTCGGATTAAAGTCTGAACCTCCTTTACCTCCACCCATTGGCAAGGTTGTAAGTGAGTTTTTAAAAACTTGCTCAAACCCTAAAAATTTAAGGATACTAAGGTTAACAGAAGGGTGAAATCTCAATCCTCCTTTATAAGGACCAATAGCAGAATTAAATTCTACTCTAAAACCTCTGTTTACTTGGGTATTCCCTTCATCATCAATCCAAGGGACTCTAAAAATAATAGTACGCTCAGGTTCTACCATGCGCTCTAAAAGCATTTTACCCTGATATTTAGGATGATCCTCAATAAAAGGAATAACAGTTTCTGCTACCTCATGTACAGCTTGTAAAAACTCAGTCTCGTGACCGTTCTTTTCTTCTACAAGTTTTAAAAAAGCTTCAATTTTATCTTTCATTTATTAAAGTATTAATAATCTTTGTTGATTTTTACACCGCAAAGATACATTATCTTTAAAATGTAAGCATATTTTTTTTCATATTCTCAATGGTTTCATAATGAAATTTTCATTTTATGATATATATCTGTTTTTTAATACACTACATTTTTTTATTTGTTTGGTAGTTAAATCGGTTTTTATATATTTGTTAACAAACAAGCCCTCTGTAAAATTAGACCTATGACGCTTAATTTTAAACAATTATCATTTGTCTTAGTTTTTATACTAAACATAAATGTAGGTTATTCTCAACTCGGTTTTTCTCATGAAATAGGCGTTATAGCTGGGCCAGTAGCTTTTCAATCTGATTTTGGAGTTAGAAAAGACCTTGAAACCAATGCTGGTAATACAGGTATTGGTATTGGTATCGTACACTATATCAATTTTGCCTATAGAGCTGATTGTAACTGTTATTCTACAGATACTTTTTTTAATGATCACTTTAAATTACGTAATGAAATTTCTTGGAATAAAACATCTTTGAACCATTTTGGAAAGTGGGTAGATGCCTCGAGAACCAGTGCTAATGCTGATCGTTTGCGTGCTCATACAGGCGTTGCACAGAATTTTGACATCGGTACTCAAATTGAGTTCTTTCCTAAAAGTATTCGGTCATTTCAAGCCTTTAGTTATTCATTTGCACCATTCGTGAGTCTAGGAGTTCATTTTACCTCTTACAACCCTGAGGTAGAGACTACCTATGGAGATGGTAATATTGAAAACATGAATAATTTTTATAGTTTTTGGGCAGATGCAGCCAACCCAAATACCAATGAAGATCCTTTTTTATTTAATGGAAGCGGAACAACTTGGTCTGTTGTAGGCAGTGTTGGCACACGTTATAAGTTAACGGTACTCTCTGATTTGATGTTAGATTTAAGATGGCAATATTTTTTCCATGATGAAGTTGATGGGCTTGACCATAATTTAAGCTCTAACAAGGCGAATGATTGGCTCGTGTGGCTCAACTTTGGCTACATTTATTATTTAGATTAATCAAACAACACTTTATACCATAAAAAAAAGACCAAAATTAATTGGTCTTTTTTTTATGGTATATTAGAAGATTGAACTATCCAATAGCTTGTTTTAAGTCGGCAATTAAGTCTTCTTCATCCTCAATTCCAACACTCAATCGAATGAGAGAGTCGACCACACCTGTTTTCTCTCTTTCTTCTTTCGGGATACTCGCATGTGTCATACTCGCCGGATGTCCAGCTAATGATTCAACACCACCTAAAGATTCAGCTAATGTAAACACTTTCAGATTTTCAACAATTTTAATGGCCTCTTCATAATTATTTCCTTTGGTCGTGAAAGATACCATACCTCCAAAATCTTTCATTTGTGCTTTTGCAATATCATGATTTGGATGCGTTTCGAATCCTGGCCAATAGACGTTCTCTATTTTGGGATGGTTAGCTAAAAAATGAGCGACTGCTTTACCATTTTCACAGTGACGTTGCATTCTAATATGTAAGGTTTTAATCCCTCTTAAAGCTAAGAAGCTGTCTTGTGGTCCGCAAACAGCACCACTCGCATTTTGAATAAAATACAAACGATCTGCTAGATCTTTGTCCTTGACAATAAGCGCACCCATGACCAAATCACTATGACCTCCTAAATATTTGGTCGCAGAATGCATCACAATATCGGCACCAAGATCTAGTGGTTGCTGCAAATAGGGTGTCGCAAACGTATTATCAACGGCCAACAAAACTTGATGTTTTTTAGCTATTTCTGAAGTAGCCTTAATATCTATGACATTCATCATTGGGTTGGTTGGTGTTTCCACCCAAATCAATTTCGTCTTATCATTGATATAGTTTTCAATATTTGAAGCGTTCTCCATCCCAATAAAATGAAACTTTATTCCAAATTTTTTAAAGATGCTACTAAACAATCTGTAGGTCCCACCGTACAAATCATTTGTAGAAACGACCTCATCACCTGGTTCTAATAATTTAATAACAGCATCGATGGCTGCTAGTCCAGAACCAAAAGCAAGACCATAATTACCATTTTCAATACTCGCTAGTGAATTTTCTAAAGCACTTCGCGTAGGATTACCACTTCTAGAGTATTCAAAGCCTTTATGACCTCCTGGTGTAGACTGTGCATATGTTGATGTTTGATAAATCGGTGGCATCACACTTCCATAAGCTGGATCATGCTGTTGTCCGCCGTGTATTGTTTTTGTATTAAATTTCATAAAATAATTGCATTGTTTTTGAAAGTCCTTAAGCTCATATTCTGGCTTAAATCATTTCGGTTTTTAGTAGTGAACAACAAATTTAAGGTTTAATTCGTTCTATTCAAATCTATATAATACCTTTATTGAATGTTTAACAAAATCTATGGTGATTTGAAAAAAGCGACGCTATTATTTTCTTTTCTAATCTTGGTTGTTTCTTGCAATAAGGAGGTTTCTATTAACTTTTCCGAAGAAAACAAAGAAAGTTCAGAACCAGCTATTATAGCTATAAATTATCCAAAAGCTGAAGGCACGAAGGAGGTTGCCCAGCGTATCAATGATGCCGTAGAAGGCTATATTGTCAACCAAACTAATTTACAAGCCGATTCCTTATCACACCTATCGATTGATGACGCTATTAAAAGGTTTCATAACAGTTATAAAACCTTCAATTCCGACTTTCCTGAAACCTCCTTACCTTGGGAAGCTCTTATTGATGGCGAAGTCACTTATCGTTCCGCAGACGTCATTTCCATTGCCATTAATTCTTATCTCAATACAGGTGGTGCTCATGGAAACACCCATGTTAAGTTTTTAAACTTCAACCCTCAAACTGGCAAACAATATTCAAAAAATGACCTCATAGACGACCTTGATGGACTCTCAAAAATCATAGAGGAACACTTAAAGAAAGAGATGATTTCAAAAACTGACAATCAGCCAATGGAAGACGCTTTCTTCGGAAAGGATTTTCAACTTCCAGAGTCGTTAGGTTTCAGCGATGAAGGATTAATAATTCTCTACAATCCTTATGAAATTGCCTCCTATGCACAAGGCATAATTGAGTTTACCGTTCCTTTTGAAGCGGTTGGTCAGTTTTTAAACATTTACTAATCTGCTTCCCTTGAAAGGCGCTTGATAATAGGTTCTACAGTTAAACCTTGACCAATAATGGAAAAAACGACGATTATATAAGTAATTAATAAAAATAATTCTCGATGCATTTCGGGTGTAAGACTTAGCGCGAGTGCTATAGATATGCCACCTCTTAATCCTCCCCAAGTCATAATAACATTGGTATGCTTGACAAATTGTAATTTCTTGTCAAAGAATTTAATAGGCAACCACAAAGAGACAAATCGACTTAAAAGCACTAATGGCACCGCAATTAATCCCGCCAATATATAGTCAAAATCGAAGGTCAGTACAAGCATTTCCATACCAATCATTACAAATAGAACAGTATTGAGTAATACATCTATAAGTTCCCAAAATTTATCTACATAGGTCTCAGTGATTTGAGACATGGCCGATTGTCTTACCGTATCATTACCTACTATTAAGCCAGCAGTCACCATAGCCAATGGCGCTGATAAATGCCAGTGATGCGCTAGTAAACTTCCTCCCATAACTGTAGCCAAGGTAATAATGACCTCCACTTCATAATCGTCAATAGACTTGAGTAATTTATAAGTAATGTATCCCAATACCAATCCCAATGCGATACCTCCAATCACTTCCTGACCAAATAATTTCGCAATTTCATCAAATTCGATGGCAGCTTCAGGCTTGGCAGCTATGGCAAAAATGGTTAAAAACACAACAACGCCCACGCCATCATTGAACAATGATTCTCCAACAATCTTAGTCTCTAGTTTTTTGGGTGCACCAGCTTGCTTTAAAATACCGAGTACTGCAATAGGATCGGTAGGAGAAATAAGTGCTCCAAAAAGCAAACAATAAATAAAATGGACTTCTAAACCGATGATTTGCAGCAAATAATACATGAGTATCCCTACCAAAAATGTGGACACCAAAACACCCAATGTTGCAAATACCAGAACAGGCCATCGCTGCACTTTTAATTGATTGAAGTTCGTATGAAGTGCTCCTGCGAACAGGAGAAAACTCAACATAATATCAAGAAGTACCGTTTTAAAATCAATTTGAGAAATAAATGCTTTTTCCCTCAGTAATAAAGTATTATCAAATTGACCAATGGCAACAACCACAACCGTAAATATGATGGTAATTAGCATTAAACCTATGGTGATAGGTAGTTTTAAGAACCGTACATTGATATAGCCGAAAAGTGCTGATAAAACAATGAGAATGGATGCAATAGCATAATATTCCATAAATCTAGAGTGATTTTTTAAGTGCAAGAATGTAACCTAAATGAATCCCTTCATGAAAGTTATTAAATTCAATAGCTTCCAATACATTGGTAAGCGTGTTTTTAGTGGTTACCGTGTATTCATGATAGGTTTTAAAAATGTCATTTTCATAATCTTCCTTCGTTTTCTCAACCGTTGAAAACAGCAAACCTTTAATCTCATCCACTTCAGCCTGTGTCAAATCACGCTCGGGTTTTGTGCCTTTTTTAAACATCTCGATCATGTCCTCACTAATGATGGGAGGCACACCAGATAATTTATAAATTAAAGATTGTTGAACGGCAATAACATGCGCAATATTCCAAATGATATTGTTGTTGAATCCTTTAGGAATTCTATTCAACTCTTCTAAGGAATATCCCTCAATAAAAGACTTCAATACGGCTCTGTTTTTTAATGTGATGTCAAATGCCCAATTCATATGCGTAAATTTTTTCTAAAAGTAATTAATTTTACTTTTAAATCCGTTTTCTTTGTATGGTCAAATCAAAACACCTGTTCTTTAGAATAGAATTTCACTAACAGCTATGAGAAAAATATACTACCTTAAAACCTGTAATACTTGTATGAGAATCATTAAATCCTTGGATTTACCTAATGATGTCAGCTTTCAGGATATTAAGGAAGATGAAATGACCGTAAAGCAGTTGGAGTCTCTGAGAGAACTTTCAGGTAGTTACGAAGCATTATTCAGTAGAAGAGCGAAACTTTACAAAGAAATGGGATTAAAAGACCAAGCCTTATCAGAGGCAGATTACAAACATTACATTTTGGACCATTATACGTTTTTAAAGCGTCCAGTTCTCGTTTACGATAATCATATTTTCATTGGTAATAGCGCCAAAACTGTAGAGGCAGCAAAAGCCTTTATCCACAACAATGAATAGCCGTGTTTTTGCTATAATTGCACTCTTTATGGTGCAACTGTTGTATGGCCTCAATTACACATTCGCGAAAAATGTGATGAATGAAAACTTCATCAAACCGTTTGGTTTTGTTTTGTTAAGAGTTGCTGGAGCCACAGTGCTATTTTGGTTAATAGGTGCGTTCTATAAAAGTGAACCCATCGAAAAGAAGGACTACCTTACCATTTTTTTTGCCGCTGTGTTTGGTGTTTGTGTGAACATGCTATTATTTCTAAAAGGTCTGGAATTTACGACTCCTATTCATGCCTCGGTTATTATGACCATCATTCCAATCATCATCTTAATACTCTCCACTTTCTTTCTGGATGAAAAATTGACCAAACTTAAATTATTTGGTGTATTCTTGGGCTTTTGTGGTGGTTTACTATTAACGGCCTTAGGAACATCTGATCGCGCAGGAGATAATGTCACTCTTGGCAATTTATTGATTTTCATCAATGCCATTTCATACAGTATTTACGTCATTATTGTAAAACGACTAACTTCTAAATACCATCCATTTACCTTCATTAAATGGTTGTTTCTATTTGGTTTAATTTTAGTTATTCCTTTCGGCTATAGCGAATCAATGGAGGTTCAATGGGATACCTTCTCACCTTACATTTGGTTTTCAGTAGGTTTCGTAATTATAGGAGCTACTTTTGGAACCTATTTTTTAAATCCTTTGGCCCTAAAATCATTAAAAGCTTCAACCGTAGGCGTCTTCATTTATCTGCAACCTGTAATTGCCGGACTCTTTGCCTTGATCATGGGTGTGGACTCTATTGATGCTGTAAAAATTGCAGCCATGTGTTTGATCTTTTCAGGCGTGTATTTAGTGACTAAAAAACCGAAAGTATCAACTTAAATCTTTTGGTTTTTTACCCGATTGACGCATATCAGATTTGGTCAAAATTTTAAAGTTTTCAGCTTTTGGAAATGTTTTCAATGACTTCTGAAGCACTTCAGACAAAGGCGTCAAGCTTCTTGTTTTTAAATCAATCCAACCTCCAGAAATATCACAGGTGGCCAAATGTTGCCCCTTTTCATTGTAAAAATTATGCTCAAACCTGAAAAACATGCCATCTTCACTCAAACCTGAAACTGCCAAGGTCACTGTTAAGGTTTGTCCTAAAAAGGACTCTTTAAAATAATAAATCTGCTCAGAAAAAACCACTGGACCAATACCGTGTTCAATAAGCTGTTTCATAGAAAAGCCATGTTGGTTTAAAAAGCCAACACGTGTATGACTCATAAAATTGATGTAAGCCGAATTTGCCAAATGGCTGTTGGCATCGACATCACTCCAACGTATTTCAAAATCCTTTTGATACATATTTTCACTTTAAGTTGGCAAAGATATTGATTTTGGATAATCTACATTCATCATTTATTACTTTATGATTTTCGTTACCTTTGCTCAACTTTTAAAATGTGTTCATGATACAGTCAATGACAGGTTATGGGAAATCCGTAATTCAACTTCCAACCAAAAAAATTTCAATTGAGATCAAATCACTCAATAGTAAAAACCTCGATCTTAATACACGCATGCCTTCGTTATATCGCGAAAAAGAGCTAGAGATTCGAAAACTTATTGCTTCTAAATTGGTTAGAGGAAAAGTAGATTTCTCGTTGTATATGGAAATTACAGGTGAAGAAACCTCGACTCAAATCAACAAGACTGTGGTGATGCAGTATATGAAACAGCTTAAGGAAGTTGCAAACGGTGAGGATACAGAGTTATTAAAAATGGCGATTAGATTACCTGATGCCGTAACGACAGAACGCGATGATATTGATGAAGATGAATGGAAAGCAATCGCCAAAACTATTGATGATAGCTTAACGAAAATACAACAGTATCGCCTTGATGAAGGTTAAAGTTTGGAAACAGACTTTCAAGACCGCGTTCATAATATCGCAACACTTCTAGATCAAGTGATCGCTATGGATCCTGAACGCATTGATGGTGTTAGGGAACGATTAACAAAAGGCATAGCAGACATCAAAGAAAAAGTAGATGAAAATCGCTTTGAACAGGAACTGGTATATTACATTGAAAAGTTTGATATTACGGAAGAAAAAGTACGATTGAAAAACCATTTGGACTATTTTATAAAAGCCTTGCAATCTGAAGATTCCAACGGAAAAAAACTAGGTTTTATTTCTCAGGAAATGGGACGTGAAATTAATACCATCGGTTCCAAGTCGAATTATGCGCCTATGCAGAAACTAGTCGTCCAAATGAAAGATGAGCTCGAAAAAATTAAGGAACAATTATTGAATGTGCTTTAATAAACCATCATAAATCAAATTCGTGGCAGAAATAAAAAATAAAAAAAGAGGTAAATTGATTGTGTTCTCGGCACCTTCAGGTTCAGGTAAGACAACGATTGTGAGACATTTGTTAAAACAAGAAGAGTTGAACCTGGAATTTTCAATTTCAGCAACCTCAAGAGAAAAACGCGGACAAGAAGTCAATGGGAAAGATTATTACTTTCTAGACATTGCGGACTTCAAAAACAGGATTCGCAACGATGAGTTTTTAGAATGGGAAGAAGTCTACAGAGATAATTTCTATGGCACTTTAAAAACTGAAATCGAACGCATTTGGGCGAAAGGTAAAAATGTGATATTTGATATTGATGTTTCGGGAGGTCTGCGAATCAAACGTAAATTTCCTGAGGAAACCTTAGCTATTTTTGTGAAACCACCCGATTTAAATGAACTTATAAAACGACTGAAAAGACGAGGTGAGGAAAGTGAAGACAAAATTAGCATGCGTGTCGCAAAAGCACCAGCTGAACTGGCTACAGCACCTTTATTTGATGTCATTGTCGTGAATAAGGACTTAGAAGATGCTTTGGAAAAATCGTATCAACTCGTCTCTGATTTTATTAAGAAATAGGTTATGAATATTGGTCTGTACTTTGGAACCTTCAACCCCATTCATGTTGGACATTTGACCATAGCCAATCATATGGCGGAATACAGTGACTTAGAAAAAATTTGGTTCGTCGTCACACCGCAAAGCCCATTTAAAAAGAAAAGCTCTTTACTTGATAATCGGCAGCGTTATGAAATGGTCTATCGCGCAACAGCAGATTACCCTAAATTAGAACCTAGTGATATTGAATTTAATTTACAACAGCCCAATTATACCATACACACCTTGACATATCTTCAGGAGAAATATCCTGAGCATCAGTTTTCATTGATCATGGGCGAGGATAATTTAAAGAGTTTTCACAAGTGGAAAAACTACGAGCTGATTTTAGAACAGCATCACATTTATGTATATCCTAGAATTTCTGAAGGTCACATTGAAACCCAATTCAATAATCACAAAAAGGTGCATTTTGTAAATGCACCTATTATGGAATTATCTTCTACGTTCATCCGAAACGCCATTAAACATGGTAAAAATGTGAGACCTATGCTTCCAGAGCACGTCTGGTCTTATTTGGATGAAATGAATTTTTATAAATAGTTCTTAATAAGGGGTTCCGCCACCATTATTGTCATCATCATCATCTTGATCTTCACATTCTGATAATAAGGCATCCACGTACATGGCCCATCCTCGTCCTGAGAATTGTTCACCTTCTGCCCAAGCAGTTTCTCCTCCTGTAGGTCCTTCAACTTCAGCGTGAGCTGCAAAACAGTAGTTGTCATCTAATTCTGCGAGACTAATAATATAAACGACTTCATAAGGTGTTACAGAATCAGGCTCTGTATATTCAAATTGTCCTATTTGAGGATTTCCAGATCCAGTTAATGGAGCCCATTCTTCATCGCAGTTTCCGATACTTAAATGAGTTGTTCCAATCGTCCAATCGCCATTGCTCGAATAGGTAATCACTAGATTATCACCATCGATATCAACGGTTACGGTTCCGGCGACATGGTGTTGTCCTGCCATAAGATTTGTTTCAACACAATGCTCATCATCATCTTCTGATGTTGTGATGACAGTTTCTGTGACAGCCGAAGCGTCAAATTTTGGTTGCTTTCTGTTAGATTCCAAAAGATCATCGTTTAATGACTCGTTAGTACAAGAAAAACACAAGCATAAAAACATGAGACTTATTGGTAGGTAGATTTTTTTCATAATATGATAATAGAATTTGGGGTTACAATTCTAAAATTATACAATCAACGTTTTAATACTAAATTTATTAGATGAAATGCATTAAATTTTTAGAAATTGAAGTATTTTCTTACAGATAAAAACATCTTATAGATATCAAAAATGGTAATAGGCGTCTTCAATATGTTCTATAGACGTCCCTTTTTTATTGATGACAATGGCAATGATATCAAAACGGACTTCTAAATCTAGTTCATTCGATTCTATAAAATGATTGACTGCTTTTACAATCCTTTGCATTTGTTTAGGTTTTAAGAATTGCTGAGGGTCGCCAAAATAGGCACTTGTTCTTGTTTTCACCTCAACAACAACTAATTGGTCCTCTTTTTGCGCTATAATATCGACCTCTGCTTTTTGGTAATGATAATTGCGACAGATTATTTTATAACCATTCTTCAATAAATGAGTAATAGCTATGTTCTCGCCCTGTTTCCCTAAGTCATTGTGAGTTGCCATTTAGTTGTTGTAGTTCTTATCAATGTATGCAATGGCTTCATCCTGACTCAAAACGGCAAACTTTTTATAGCGATAATGAACGTCTACAATCTCGTCTATAGCTTCATTGACCAATTCGGTATTATTCCAAGTATTGAGGTGTGCAATCACTGTTTTTAAGCAGCCATTTTTGTAAGATATTTGTCCTAGCACGTGAACCAAGGTATCACGAACTCTCTTGGTCTCATCAAACTCTAGGAATTGTAACAACGGTAAAATATCTTGAGGATGTGTTCGTCCGCGAAGTTCAATGCCGTGGCAAATTTCTCTTCTTACTTCTTTATCCGGATGTTTAAGATAGGGTTTTGCCCATGATAATACAGGTTGCGGATTCACCTCACTCATTTTCTTTATAGATCCGATAACCGCATTACGAACTCGATGATGTTTATCAAATAATCCCTCCTCCATATAAGTTTGTATTTTATCAAAATGAAACTTCCCTATTTCTCCTGCCGAATTAATAACAGTTTGCCTCACCAATTCATTTTCAGAAGTCATGAGGTGGTTCAAAACAGTGAATATTGTCTTCTTTAGTTTTGGGTTTTCATAAAATAACTTGCCAATCGCTAAATAGGCCGTTTTTCTTATATAGGTATCTTCATCAGAAAAATACCCTTGAATGCTTTCATACGTTTCTTGTTCCAAATCGACTAGAATGTTCCTAATTATTTGCTGTGTCAATTCCTGACGCTCCGATTTAGACAAGTCATAGAAAGCCATAATGTCTAATCAAAGTTAAGCAGTGCTTGGTCCTTCTCTACTTTTAGTGATACCGTTCGTCCTAAGATCAAAGCTCTATTGTCTGATTCGTGTCCAGCTGGCATATTAAAAGCTATCGGAAAGTCATATTCCGATAAAGCATCTAAAATTAATTGTTCAACTGAAGTTCCCCAAAGCGTCGTATTCTTTCTAAGTTTTGACATATCGCCAACCACTACACCAGCACAATGATCAAAATAACCAGCGCGTTTCAAACTCTGTAACATACGGTCGATATGGTATTTGTACTCCCCAATTTCTTCGATAAACAAAATTTTTCCTGTTGTATCTATACTCGTTTTTGAACCTAACATGGTGTGCAACATCGTCAAGTTTCCACCAATCAAAGGACCATGAGCTTCTCCAGTTCTATTATAGGTTGAGCCTTTGAGTTCATAATTGACGGGTGCACCAAAAATAGTCGCTTTGAACGTGTCTAAAGTCTCTTTAATATCGTTTAAGTCCTTCGTTAAACTGACACACATCAAAGCGTGAATGGATTGATAACCTACATTGTGAACTTGACTGTGCAACGCCGTGATATCACTATATCCAATAATCCATTTAGGATGTTTTTTAAATGTCGTATAATCTAATTTATCTAAAATTCTAACCGTACCATAACCTCCTCTCGCACACCATATGGCACTCACACTCGGGTCGTCTAATGCTTTTTGAAAATCTTCGCAACGTTCATTGTCTGTTCCAGCAAAATGATTGGCCTGGTTAAATACATGTTGCCCAACAGTGGCATGCAATCCCCAACTTTCTAATAATTTTACTGCTTGGGTCACTTCATCATTGCGGTTTTTCAGAATTCCTGAAGGTGCTACAATTGCGACAGTATCACCTGCTTTTAAATATGGTGGTTGTATCATTTCTTGTTGTGCAAATGTTTCATGAGCAATCATGCAAATGAGAAACAATGTTATTTTCTTTAAAATCATTTTAGTGCTTTCAGCGGCTTTTTGTCTAAGCTAACAAAAAAATATGAAAGGTGGCTTTACAAACAAAAAAAGGATTGCCCTTTCATCAAGACAACCCTCTCTTTTTGTAAAAAACTAGGTGTTATTTGAACTAGTTTTTAAAGGCTTTAGATTTTGCTTTTGTTTCAGAAGAAAAAAGTTTGTCACCATTCACTACCTGACTGTCATAAGAACTTAAAGAGCCTTTGTAGTATCCAGAGAATGAAGCGCCTCCGTCAACAGTACCTTCAAATATAAATTCGAAAGTAGTTCCATTGTCTAAAACTGTAAAAGTTCCTGAGGTGATGTCGATTGCCGAATAATTATCTACAGTCGTATTAATAAAAACTTCAGCATAAACATAAGTCCCAACATCAATATTATCACCAAAAGTATAGGTTCCTTCGGCTAAATTTTCTGAGTTATCCGTGAATAG
Source organism: Algicola sp. (assembly GCA_018222915.1). Taxonomy (GTDB): domain Bacteria; phylum Bacteroidota; class Bacteroidia; order Flavobacteriales; family Flavobacteriaceae; genus Psychroserpens. Next base: position 24,785 of record JAAEZI010000002.1, read on the forward strand.
TTCAAAATACACACCAGAAAAGGTCTCATTGACAGGCTGAAACTCTCCGTCGACATTATTGATTTCCGAATTTAAAAGAACAATATCAAAATTGTAAATCCCCTCTGAATAAGCTCCATAATCTTCAATAATACCAGCTCTTAATTGATATTCGGTATCTCCAAAGATCAATTTATTACTAGACGAATTCTGATTATCATCGTCATTTCTACAGGAAAAAGACAGCATACTTACTGTTATAAGTAAAACAAACAATTTTAGGCTTTTCATATTTTGAGTTTTTAAGATTGAAGGTCTAAATATATATCTTTTGAACATGCCTCAAAACATTTACTTCATTTAATAGTGCATCGATTCGTCAATTCATTATTATTCACACGTCAAAATGTTTACTTTTGTAGCTTTAAAAAACATACCATGTCACAACGATATACCATTACGGCAGCATTACCTTATACTAACGGACCTATACATATTGGGCACCTAGCTGGTGTTTATGTCCCAGCCGATATTTACGCTCGTTTTAAGCGTTTAACTGGGAATGATGTCGCCTTTATGTGTGGTAGTGATGAGCACGGAGTTCCCATTACTATTAAGGCCAAAAAGGAAGGTGTGTCACCTCAAGATATCGTGGATAAATACCACGCAATCATAAAACAATCCTTTGTAGATTTTGGTATTACATTTGACAACTATTCACGTACCACAGCTCAAATACATCATGATACGGCATCAGAGTTTTTCAAGACCCTCTATGAAAAGCACGAATTTGTAGAGGAAATCACTGAGCAACTCTATGACGAGGAGGCTAATCAATTTTTGGCAGATCGTTTTGTAACAGGGACTTGCCCGAAATGTGGTCATGAAGAAGCCTATGGTGATCAATGTGAGAACTGCGGAACTAGCCTCAATGCAACCGACCTCATCAATCCGAAATCTGCTATAACAGGTAATGTGCCAACACTGAAAGAAACCAAGCACTGGTTTCTACCACTTAATAAACATGAATCATTCCTTAGGGAATGGATTTTAAAAGGACATAAAAAAGACTGGAAATCCAATGTACTCGGACAAGTAAAATCTTGGATTGATGATGGTTTAAGACCACGTGCCGTGACGCGAGATCTCGATTGGGGAATTCCTGTTCCTGTTCCAGGGGGTGAAGGAAAAGTACTTTACGTATGGTTTGATGCACCAATAGGATATATTTCAGCTACCAAAGAATGGGCTGCTCGTGAAGGTAAGGATTGGGAACCGTATTGGAAAGACGACAACACGAAATTAGTACACTTTATTGGAAAAGACAATATCGTATTTCATTGCATTATTTTTCCGTCGATGCTAAAGGCTGAAGGCTCCTATATATTGCCAGATAATGTGCCAGCAAATGAATTCTTAAACTTGGAAGGTAATAAATTGTCCACCTCAAAAAATTGGGCTGTTTGGCTTCCAGATTATTTAAAGGACTTTCCTAACCAACAAGATGTATTGCGCTATGCGTTGACAGCAAATGCGCCAGAGACTAAAGACAATGACTTTACGTGGAAGGACTTCCAAGCTAGAAATAATAATGAATTGGTAGCGATCTTCGGAAATTTTATCAACCGTGTGGTCGTGCTTACTCATAAATATTACGATGGTATTATACCTGAAGCCTCTAATTTTTCGGAAGTTGATGAGGAAACTTTAGCCGCGGTGAAAGCCTATCCCGATGTTATTGCCAGTTCGATTGAGCGCTACCGTTTTAGAGAGGCGAGCCAAGAGTTAATGAATTTGGCACGATTGGGTAATAAATATTTGGCGGATGAAGAACCTTGGAAACTTATAAAAACGGATGAAGCCAGAACCAAAACCATTATGTTTGTTGCGCTTCAAATCGCTAGCGCTTTGGCGACATTGAGCGAACCGTTTTTGCCATTTACTTCTGAAAAACTCAATCGTATTTTGAGTACCTCTTCCAATTCGTGGGATGAGATTTCAACCAAAACCACGCTGCTTCCTTCAGGACATCAAATTGGAAAAGGTGAATTGCTATTTTCTAAAATTGAAGATGCCACCATTCAAGAACAATTAGACAAACTCGAGGCCAACAAAAAAGCAAATGAGGCAGCCAACAAACAAATAGAGCCGCAAAAAGAACTTATCACATTTGAGGATTTTACCAAACTCGATTTGAGAGTAGGAACCATCATAGCTGCTGAAAAAATGCCAAAAACCAAAAAGCTACTCGTGTTAAAAGTAGATACTGGTATTGATACAAGAACTATTGTCTCTGGTATCGCTGAAAGTTTTACGCCAGAGGAAGTGGTTGGCAAGCAGGTCACTGTTTTAGTGAATTTAGCACCTAGAAAATTAAGAGGTCTTGAAAGTGAAGGTATGATTTTAATGACCGAAACACCTGAAGGTCAACTCGTATTTGTTAATCCGGATACGACCGTAAATAGTGGTTTAAAGATTAGCTAGGTTTAAAAAGCTCTTAATAATTATTTTTCTAAATGAAGTAAAAATTAATTCATTTGCATCATTTGACTTTAAGTTTCATGCTTACTTTGGTAATAACAAAAAAAGATAATCATGAAACAATTTATAGCAATTTGCATAACCATCTGTTTTCTTTCCTGCGGAACGTCAAAAACCGTTAGAGCTTCTAAGAAAATAATAAAAGGAAATTGGACACTTACTAACATTTCTTATAGCGAAACAGGCACTTATAATGTGACGCTTTTAAATGATTCCAGCAAGGAATGTTTTGAAGGTAGTGATTGGCAATTTATTCCAAACAACAATACAGGTATCTATACCATTACTAAAAGCAACTGTACAACGGGAGCACGCTACTTTAATTTCACCATTCAAGAGGTAGATGAAGTGACAGGCTATTATGACTTCCTGTTAAAACCTACTGATGAAAAAGGAAATTCTGATACGAATGTTGGTTTTCGTTTGAACTTATCATCACTTTCCGAATCTAATATGCAATGGCAACAAACACTCAATGTTGAGGGAGCGCCATTTACAATAACTATGAACTTTACAAAAACACAATAATTATGAAAACATTTTTAAATAAAATAGCCGTTATAAGTTTAACGCTTCTACTCACATTTAGTCTTACTAATTGTAACGCGGTAAAAAATGCGAACAACAAACAAAAAGGTGCTGTAATTGGTGCCACAAGCGGAGCCATTTTAGGTGCGATTATTGGTAACAATGTCGGTAAAGGTGGTAACGGAGAATTGGGTGCTGTAATTGGTGGTGTCGTAGGTGGTACTGCCGGTGTGATTATAGGTAATAAAATGGACAAACAAGCTCAAAAAATTGAGGAAGAAATACCAGGAGCTCAAGTAGAACGGGTGGATGATGGTATTGTTGTAACTTTTGATGAAAATAGCGGTGTTTACTTTGACACCGACAAATCCAATATTAATAGTGCATCGCAGGCAACATTAAATAAATTAGCTGGTATTTTTGTGGAGTATCCAGATACCAATATCTTAGTTGTTGGACATACAGATAACACAGGATCTGAAGATTATAATATGACCTTATCAAAAGATAGAGCTTATGCTGTGACCAATTATTTAACGAATAAGGGATTGTCAAGCGGTAGATTTACAACTAATTGGTTTGGAGAATCACAACCCAAATATGATAATTCTACTGTAGAAGGACGTGCTAAAAATAGACGTGTCAATGTTGCTATTTTGCCAAGTGAACAAATGATCGAAGAGGCGAAACAACAGGCGGGTGAAAACTAAAAAGATGGAAGTTAATTTAAAGCAAGCTCATAATGAGCTTGCTTTTTTATTATTACTATTTTTGGTTTTCTATGTTAAAAATAGCCTACCATCCCATCTATAAACACCCACTACCCGAAGGCCATCGATTTCCCATGCTTAAATACGAGTTATTGCCTGAGCAATTGCGCTATGAAGGTACTTGTACCGAAGCTAACTTTTTTGAACCCGAAGTACCAGAAGATACGCATATTCTTCAGGTGCATTCAGCAAGCTATTTAAACGATCTTAAGCAACTGACACTTGATAAAAGTGCGGCTCGTAAAATTGGTTTCCCACTGAGTGAAACATTGGTTAAACGTGAAGTCGTGATTGCTGATGGCACCATAAAAGCGAGTAAATTTGCATTGGAACATGGCATCGCCATGAATATTGCTGGCGGTACACATCATGCCTACACTAGTCACGGTGAAGCGTTTTGTCTACTGAACGATCAAGCCATTGGCGCACGTTACCTTCAGAGAAGTGGCTTAGCAAAGAAAATTCTTATCGTAGATCTGGATGTGCATCAAGGCAATGGGACTGCTGAAATTTTCAGAAATGATGATTCGGTATTTACATTTTCAATGCATGGTAAAAGCAATTACCCCTTTAAAAAGGAAACCAGTAATTTAGACATTGCTTTGGAAAACGACACGACAGATGATACATATCTTAACTTACTCTATGACACACTTCCGAAGCTTTTTTTAGAAGTGCAACCCGACTTTGTCTATTACTTAAGTGGTGTTGATGTGATTGCTTCAGATAAACTGGGGAAACTGGGCATGACAGTAAATGGTTGTAAAGCACGTGATCAATTTGTGCTTGAGACCTGTAAAAAAAATCATGTTCCAGTGATGTGCAGCATGGGAGGCGGCTATTCACCAGACATCAAAATCATCGTAGAAGCGCATGCCAATACGTATCGATTGGCACAAGAACTTTATTTTTAAAAATCGAGGTTTAATCGTCTAAATTCCGAGTATTAGCCACTTCCCTATGAAGTTTCCAAATACCATCCGTTTTATCTTTTTTAAGAACAGCCAAAAACGTCGCTGTTAATTCTACTGATTTGCCCTCTTCATCGGTATAATAAGTGGAGCTCATTCCGAAATCATAAGCGATGCTGTCACTCACAATAATGGTCTCTACGGGTCTCATGACTAAGCTATCATAATGGAATTGACCGGATGGATTTTTACGCAATTCTTTGAAAGGTTCCCAAGCACCACAACTAGGTGTTAAGGATTTCACATCTGGCGTGCCGTATTTTTGTAAGTCACTAAATCTATTTTCTCTGACGGCTAACTGAAAAGCAGTTCTTGTTTCTTCAATAGCAGCCAATTCTGATGCTATATCAATTCTTTGTTGTTCTGGCTGTTGAATTTCTTGTTGATCCGATTTTTCCTTACAGGAGACAAGCGCTAAAACTAATAAAAGAAGTCCTAAATTTTTCATTACGATATGGTTTAAGATGATTAATAAAACAATGTCATTGAGGTTAAGCTGAATTTCGACTGGCGTTTATATTTCCGAAGAGCGAACGTGTTACAATCTTTTCATAAATAGCTATTTGTTCTTGGTCTCTTTCCTCGGCTTTTTCCAATTCTTGAATTTTCTTTAAGGCATATTGTTGAATGGTCAATAACGGTAAGACGATAGATTCCCGCACATCAATAGATGCCTTACCTGCTGGTTCCTCCTCCATGAGTTCTTTAGAGCCAGTGAGTTTCAAAAGCAGGCGCTTAGACGTTTCAAATTCTTCATAAATAATTTTCCAAAAACCGCCAAACTCCTCATCATCCGCCATGTATTTAGTGAGCTCAAAAAAGGATTTTGATAATGACATCATACTATTTTCAACTAAGGTCTTGAAAAAATTTGAACTATGATATAAATCTTTAACCTTCTCAAAATCACCCTGATCTTCATAATATTTCAAGGCCGTTCCAACACCAAAAAACCCAGGAACATTTTGTTTTAATTGACTCCAACTACCCACAAAAGGAATAGCTCTTAGATCTTCAAATACTAATTTGTCGGACTTCCCGCGTTTTGATGGTCGACTCCCAATATTCGTTTTTGCATAATATTTTAAGGTACTCATACGCTCCAAATAAGGCACAAACATCGAGTGGTTTTTAAAATCTGAATAAGCCTTAAAACTCAAATTAGCCAAATCGTCCATGACTGAGATATTTTCCTTTTTCATGGCCAAATTAGTATCATTAAGTCGGTTCAAAATGCCAGAACTTATCAATTGTTCCAAGTTGTATTGAGAGGAATCTAAGGTCCCGAAATTTGAACTAATCGTTTGTCCTTGAATGGTCAATTGTACTTCTTTATCTTCAATAGTAGGTCCTAACGACGCATAGAATTGGTGAGTTTTACCACCTCCTCTTGCTGGAGGTCCTCCACGACCATCGAAGAAAATAACCGTAACATCATATTTTCTAGAGACTTCTGTTAGACGTTCTTTCGCCTTAAATATGCCCCAATTTGCCATAAGATATCCACCGTCTTTGGTTCCGTCACTAAAGCCTAGCATAATTGTTTGTTTGTTACCTCTCTTCTTAAGATGTTTTGCGTATGCTGGATTGGTATATAATTCCTCCATCACAGCTGGAGCATTTTCTAAATCCGTGATCGTTTCAAATAAGGGACCAATATCTATGGTAAGCGCATCATTGAATGCCACTAATTTTAACATGGCAAAAAGCTGCATCACGTGAAGTGTAGATTGGTTATTACTTATGATGTAGCGATTGGCTGCCTTTTCACCATTATTTTGTTGAATGGTTTTAATCGCTTTCATGGCATTAAGCGTTTTTAAAACATCCTCATCCTCAAACATGGATACATCGACATCGCCTTTAATATTAGAAAGAATTTTGACTTGTTCCGATTCCGATAACTCATAATAATTCTTTGGAAAAATGGTACTGCCAGCAGCCATAAGTCCATCTACCATTTTATTGAATACTGCAGCATGTGCACGACTATCTTGGCGAATATCCAAAGCTCCAAAGTGAAATCCGAATAAATGTGTTTTGTTGAGAAGGCTACTTATCTCATCCAAATAAAGAGATTGGTGTTCATTGATAACGACCGATTTAATAGCCTCTAATTCAGTCACAAAATCTGTCAATGTAATATCAGATTTTTCAGGTGTAATAAAAGCATTGTAGAGTTTTGCTTCCAAAACATTCAAGCGTTCCTCCACACCTCTAAACGTGAGTTTTCTTTTCAAACGCCTCACGTCTCTATAATAATTCTTAATAATTGTCTCACGGAGACGTTGTGCTACTTTCAATGTGATTTCAGGGGTCACAAATGGATTTCCATCTCGATCACCACCTGGCCAAAAACCTATATTTATGATGTCGTTTTCTATGTGTCTACCATCAAAAATATTCTGTTGAATATAATCATAGATACTTCCGAAGGAATAGTAAAATACGTTTTCTAGATACCAAATCAAACTGACGGCTTCGTCATAAGGTGTTGGCTTTTCGTGCTTAAAAAAGGGGGTTTTACCCAATTGCGCCAACAAGTCATTGATGGTCAACAAGTCATTTTTTTTAATCGCTTTCGTTAAATCGGTAATAATGCCTAAAACGGCTCCAGGATAAAACTGCGTTGGATGTGCTGTGAGTACAATTCGAACTTTAAACTCTTCCAAATAATGCTTTAACTCCTCCAACTTGTTCTCTGACCTTGCAGATTCTTTAAGGCTTCTCAAAGTACCAATACCATCCATATTATTCACGATGGGAAATGCGGCATCCTCAATAGCATCAAATAAAACAACTTGACGCTCAATATACTGAATGAATCGAAACAATAAATTTATTTGGCTCTCCTTGGATCGTCTGGCTTGATATTTTTTAAAAAATGTCTCGACAATGGTGGTTGGATTGTCACCTGCTTTAAAACCTTTTTCGCAAGTCTCATGAAATAAAGGTAATAATACACCTGTTTTAGTGATGGTATCGAATGGCAAGGTCATGAAAATACTATTGTAAATTTGGTATTTAGACATCACATTTTGCCTGAATCGTGTTAATTTTGGCTGTGTAGACATTAAGTATCGTTTTCCATAAAGATAAGCAAGGACATTGGCTTAGATAAATAATTTGATGTTTTTATGAAATTCTTAAAATATTGACCTTAAATTGAAAAAAAATTAATGAATTTAACTTGGATTAATATTATTTTTGTAGTATATTTTCTATATTAAAAATCCGATGGCCCAAAACGACCACTAAAACTGTATCTATGAACCTTATAAAACCTGCTTTTTTTACGTTAGTAACCTTCTTATCAGTTATTCATCCGTTACGTGCTCAAGCACCGAGTAAGCTTATTACTGCCTTTGAAAACTACACAGAATCACCGAGAGAAGTATCTTATTTACACCTTAATAAATCACTATTTGTCACTGGTGAAACCATGGGTTTTAGTAGTTATGTTTTCGATAAGTTTGAAAAAAAACCTTCGGTACTTACCACCAATTTATATTGCGTGATAATGGATGAAAACGATAAGGTCATCAAAAAGCAACTGATTAAAATAACCGATGGTTATGGGTCTGGACAATTTGATATCGATAGTACTTTGACCTCTGGTTCCTACAAAATAAAAGCTTACACCAATTGGATGCGAAATTTTGATGAACACAACTATTATGTGCAAAGTTTTCGTGTGATCGATCCTGAAAAATCGCAACGAACCAATTCAAAGAATATTTCAAACCAGATAGATGCTCAATTTTTACCAGAAGGTGGGCATTTGGTTGCTGAGACACAAAACACCATTGGAGTTATTGTTAAGGATTCTCTCGGATTTGGAATTTCAAATGTAGAGGGAGTCATACTGTCTGAATCAAATAGTATCGTAGGAAAATTTAAAACCAACCAATTTGGAATAGGTAAATTTCTGTTGTTACCAAAAACCAATGAACGCTATGTTGCCCAATTAAAAATTGATCAAAATACATATGATTTTCCAATTCAAAAAGCAGCACCTAAAGGAATTTGCTTATCACTTGCTACCATTGGAGATAAAGTAGCTATTACCCTAAACACGAATGAAGCTACCCTTTCAGAAATTAATAAAACCCCTTATCAATTAACATTGCATAATGGAAAAACAATTAAAAGTATCGAGGTTGATTTTTCAGATAAGCTTTCATTAACTAAGATTATTACTGCCGATAAATTATTTAAAGGCATGAATGTTTTCACACTGTTTGACGATCGTATGAATCCTATTTTGGAACGTTTGTACTTCAATTATAATGGTATTGATATCATGTCCACCACAGATACGTATACTGTTACCAAGAATATGGATTCACTCATGGTGTCTCTACCAGTGAGTAAAAACACCAGCAGTACTGGTAAAGTAAGTATTTCTATTCTTCCTGAAGCGACTCGCTCTTATAATCATCACAATAATATTATTTCTCAAACCTACTTAAGACCTTATGTAAAAGGCATCATTGAAAACGCAGCATATTATTTTAAAAATATTGACCGAAAGAAGAAGTTTGAACTGGATAACTTATTGATTACACAAGGTTGGAGTAGTTACAACTGGACAAGCTTGTTTAAAAACACACCAAAAATCACTTACAATTTTGAGAATGGTATAAGCTTAATAGCCAACGTGAACAATCGAGAAACTGGTCAATATCTTATTTTTCCAACACGTTTAAACGGTTCTGAAATTGTGACTATTGAAGATGACGACAAGAATTTTGTCGTTAGTGGTTTCTTTCCTTTAGAAAAGGAACAGCTAAAAATAGGAGAGTTACAAAAAAAAGCCAAAATAGGTAAGCCTAGTATTTATGTACAATTCGGTCCGTCCAAAATACATTCATTCGGAGTTGTAAATGATCCTATGAAACAAAAGCAACACACCTTTGTTGGTTTTTCTGATTCCCAATCCATCTTTCAATCCTCTTGGGAAAATATTGAACAATTGGATGAAGTTGTTGTAAATGCCAACAAAAAAGAAGATCGTATTGAAAAGTTAAAAAAATCCGCTTTTGATCAAATAGATGTCTTTGATGAAACTAAAAGGCGAGCATTTAGAAATTTTGCAAGTTATATTATCACTCAAGGTTTTAATGTAAGACAAAGTTTGGGGTCTATTGTCATTACAAATCCGCGTGCCGTAGGGTCTGCAAGAACCACGCCTTTGGTGTTTTTGGATGGTGTTTTACTCACAGACCTCAGTGTTTTATATAATTTCGACATGTCCATTGTTGATTATGTTCAGATAAATAAATTAGGGTTTGGAGAGGGTATAAGGGGTAACGCAGGTTCTATTAAAATATTTACGGACCCAAGTATTTCAGTCATTAGTAAATATGGTAAAACATATCAAGCATACGATATTCCTTTAGCTTTTAGTAGAAAAAAACGCTTTTATACGCCTGTTTACAACTCATATACGAGTGAATTCTATGAAAAATATGGTGTTATTGGATGGGTGAATGAAGCGACTATCGACAGTACCAATACGATCAATTTCTCAATATTCAATACAGGTACAGATCGTGTCAAAGTTTTTATAGAAGGTGTGACGAATCAAGGTGACGTTATTTCTGAAGAAAGAATCCTTGATTTAAATTAATCAGATTCGAAGTCGCATAAAAAAAGGCTTTCTAAGAAAGCCTTTTTCATGACAAAGGGAATCATTTATTTCCCTAGCATTAAGAGTTCATTACAAACGATTTCAGTAGTATATCGTTTGTTTCCTTCTTCATCATCCCATGATCGATTGGTCAATTTGCCTTCGATTGCAATCTCTTTCCCTTTGGTCACATATTCTTCTACGACTTTCACAAGTCCACCACGAACTATGACATTATGCCAATAGGTACGCTCCACTTTCTGACCTTCTTTGTCTTTGTAGCTATCATCCGTTGCTAAGGAGAATTTTGCCATTTTGTTGCCATCTGAAAAATTAATGATTTCAGGATCTTGTCCTAATCTTCCAATCAACTGTACTTTGTTTCTAAGTGTGTTCATAATAAAATTTTTAATGTTAAACAGTTAATACTATCGAGTTCTGATGTTTCGACATTGCAAATATGAATAGGGAATCTATGACTATTCGGTTATTACTTATTTAAAATCGTTTGTAAATGTTTGCAATTTTATATTGACATTTTGTAGAATATTTTCTATATTAGAAACGCGTTTCGTTTTTAAACTTGTATGATCATGGTAAAAAATCAAAATTCTCAGAGAACATGCCCAGAATGTGGTGAAAAAATAGTTGGCAGGATTGATAAAAAATATTGTAGCGATGCTTGCAGGAATACCTATAATAATGCGCTTAATAAAGACATTAAAAACCTCATTCGAAATACGCACAATCGTCTTAGAAAAAACTATCGTATTTTAGAAGAACTAAATCCAAACCAAAAGAAAAAAACATCGCGCGAGCGTATGATGGGCAAAGGTTTCGATTTCAACTATTTTACAAGTATCTATACAACTAAAACAGGAAATCAGTACTTTTTTGTTTACGACCAAGGTTATTTGGCCTTAGAAGATGATTACTATGCCTTGGTTAAACGAGAACGTTAATTTGTAACATTCCGAACCTTTTCCATACCTATTATTTAGAATATTTATACATGGAAACTCCAATCATCATCCTTTTAATTCTGAGCGTCTTGTCTGGCATTATTTTTTTGTCCTATTATTTCAGCAGAAAAAAAGTTATCATCAGAACACTTTCTAAAATTCCACAAAAACCGTCGTCAAGTCTTAAAACCAATGAGCTTTCAAAAGTTAGTGGCAGAGCCTTACATATTGAACAACCCTTATTGGCACCATACACGAACAGACCCTGTGTATTCTATCAAATAAAAATTCAACAGCGGGTAAGTACTGGCAAAAGTTCGCATTGGAAAACCTTAGTAGAAGAAGAAAAATGTCAAGACTTTTTTATTGACTCTAATGGTGACTTCGTCATTGTAACACCAGCTAACCATCCAAAAAATTACATTTGCTACTTGGTTAAAGATAAGAAACAGTCGTCAGGAACATTTAATGACCCAACTCCTAAATTTGTAAGCCTATTGAAACGATACCATATCAACCCTGAAACTTATTTTGGATTCAATAAGCGTCTTCGATATGAAGAGGGTGTCATAGAAATTGGAGAAATGATTACAGTAGCGGGAATCGCCAAATGGAAAACTCTGAACGAACCATTACCTGAATATCCCTATTCCAAAATAGCGACACTAGAAAGTAAGAATAAACAAAAATTGATTATCACAGATTTGCTTGAGGTCTTACCAAAAAGGCATCACAAATAAGGACTTATTTCCAATTCTGTCCTTTGAGTTGTATGGCGGCTTTTAAAATATCCTTTTGACTAATTTGTCCAACAAGTTTGCCGTCTTCAACAATTGGAAACCGTCGAATCTTAGACTCTAAGAATTTATTAGCTGCATCAAAAACATTCATATTGCCATCTATAGTTTCCACGTTCTTTACCATACGGTTTTCAACTAAGTGTTGTTCCATTGGCATGTTATAATACCTGCTTTCACTGATATCTTTTAGACAATCTCCTTCAGAGATAATTCCAATCAATTCATTATTGCTATTTACCACAGGACCACCAGAAATCTTATGTTTAATCAAAGTTTGGATCACTTCTTCCATTTGTTGTTCCGGTTTGAATGTGATGAGATCGCGCGTCATAAAATCACTCACCCGAAATGCAGCAGCTTCAACAGTGCTTTGCTGCTTTCGTGCGCCTTGAAAACTTTTAATACCCATAATCAATTATTTTGTGTTGCAACTAAAGTTACTGAAAATTAGTGAATTAAACTAACCTTAATATCCAAGAAGGAATTAGTAAATTTGCAATATTAATTATGATGCGGTGTGAATCAACAAATTGGTATTATTGGATGTGGTTGGTTAGGCTTTGCTTTGGCAAAGGTCTTTATTGAGAATGGATATACGGTACATGGATCAACCACCTCAGAATCCAAAATGAGTATCCTCCAAAAGGCTGGTATCCATCCGTATAACATCCAACTTACCTCAGATGGTATTACTGGTCCTATCCAATCGCTTTTATCGCATTGTGAAACGCTTATCGTCAACATTCCGCCAGGTCTTAGAAAAGACCCTCATCATGATTATATCAAACAGATGACGCATTTCTTAGAAGCAATAGAAAGGGCTCCTACGAAACACGTGCTATTCATTGGTTCTACGTCTGTGTATGAAGACGCTACCCATTTTCCCATAATCACCGAAACTTCAGAGACATCAGATTCCAAAACGGCTTTAAAACTTTTGGCCGTAGAGCGTCTATTTATGAGGAGTGAATATTTCCAAACAACAATCTTGCGATTTGGTGGTCTTTTTGGTGAGCAACGACATCCAGCCACCTATCTCTCGGGAAAAAGACAAATAAATAATCCCGAAGCTCCTGTCAATCTCATCCATAGAAGTGATTGTATTGCTATCATTTTAAAACTTATTCATAGACATCTTTGGGGCAACATATTCAATGCCTCGAACACATCGTCTTTAACGAAATCAGAATACTACACATCCATCTGCCAACACATGGGAATCCCAATACCACAATTTGACCATCAATCAAAAAGTAAGGGTAAGAGAATTAATTCTGAAAAACTGGTACGCCTTTTGAACTATGAGTTTAAAATAAAACCCTAATAATTAGGAGACTTTTAAGAATTTATGCCATATATTTTTTTAGTTTTGGCGCAATTAATTACAAAATCATGAAAAAAATTATACTTCTAGTCACTGTGATGATGTCATTCAGTGCAACCGCTCAAACACAAAATGACCTTCTCAAACATTTTGAGGCTTATTACGAGCAAATGAAAGGTCAAGGAGATGTGCAAGGTATTATTAACGCCATGACCCACTTGCAAATTTTACAGCCTTCTCAAGAACGATTGGATACGCTAGCTTATGTCTATGTATCTGAAGGCAGAAACCTTGAAGCGCTCAATACATTAGGAATTGAAAAAAATCCAACAGACTCAAATATTAATACAGAAGTCAAAGCGTTGGCCCTTAAAGGGATTAACCAGCCTGCACGTGCTTTGGTATTTTATGAAGAATTATTCAAACGTGAGTCTAATCCGTATTTAGCTTATGAAATTGCAGATTTAAAAACGCAGCTACAAGATTATGCTGGTGCTAAAGCAAGTATTGATTTTGGTCTTGCAAATGTCACACCAGATATGAAACGCGGTTATTATGAATCTCAACGTCCATATGAAGTATCTTTAAAAGGAGCATTGACTTATCTCAAAGCACTTGTCGTGTTTAACATGAACCAAACGGATAATCTCGATCAAGCTATTGGGTTACTTAATGAAGCGATGACTATGGACGCTAATTTTAATCTGGCTAAAATTAGCAAAGAAGCACTTGAAGCTCGTAAAGCCAAAAAAGAATAGAATACCTTCAGTTTAAACCAAAAAAAAGCACTCCAATTGGAGTGCTTTTTTTGTTAGTTCTAATTACCAAATTCTTACTCGGTCTTCCGGAGCTAACCACATCTTATCCCCTTCTTTGATATCAAAAGCTTCATAAAAAGCATCGATATTTCTTAGTGGTTGTGTTGCTCTATAAATACCCGGCGAATGCGGATCTGTTTTTATCTGTGTTCTTAACGCATCTTCTCGAGTTAATGTTCTCCAAACGGTTGCCCATGACATAAAGAAACGTTGTTCCGGTGTAAAACCATCAATGTTTTCAGGACGGCCATTTTCTTCGAAGTATAACTGCAAGCCGTCATAAGCTCCAAGAACACCGCCTAAATCACCAATATTTTCTCCTAGTGTAAATTTACCATTGATGTTAACACTATCCAATACTTCTATCTGGCTGTACTGCTCAGCTAGGGCATTACCTCGCTTAGTAAACTCTTCTAAGTCTTGATCTGTCCACCAGTTTTTCAAGTTTCCATCGCCATCAAAACGTGCTCCAGAATCGTCAAAAGCATGAGAAATCTCATGACCAATTACGGCACCAATACCACCATAGTTTACTGCCTCATCAGCTGTATAGTTGTAAAAAGGTGGTTGCAGAATTGCTGCTGGGAATACAATCTCATTATTTAAAGGGTTGAAATAGGCATTCACCATTTGTGGTGGCATTCCCCATCGTGACTTATCAACTGGCTCTCCAATTTCAGAAAGATTCTTTTTAGAAGACCATTCACCAACGGCCATCATGTTTTCAGCAAAACTATTACCTTCCTTCACTTTTAATTCTGAATAATCTTCCCACTCATCAGGATAGGCGATCTTTACAGTAAATTTATCTAATTTTTCAATAGCCTTTGCCTTGGTATCTTCAGTCATCCAATCCAATTTCTGAATTCTATTTTGGAAAGCTGTGATGACATTAGCAATCATTTTTTCTGCCTTTGCCTTAGCTTCTGGCGGAAACTTAGCGTCTACGTACAATTTACCAATGGCTTCACCTACGGAACCATCAACAGTTCCTAATGCGCGCTCATCGGCTGGACGCATTTGTTTAGCACCATTTAATTCCTTACCATAAAACTCCCAGTTGGCCTTTTCAATTTCAGTAGTCAAAAATCCTGCAGCGTTATCAATAGTACTCCAATCCATTAAAGTTTTAATATCTTCAATAGGTGTTGTATTTAAAAACTGGCTCATTTCAGCCATGTATTTAGGCTGCATCACATTCAGTGTATCTATTTGCTTTTCAATACCTAAATCGTCAATCATCTTGTTCCAATCAATAGCTGGACACATTTTTTGCAAGTCTGCTAGAGACGTTGGATTATTAAAGTTACGAGCATCACGCATCGCTACTTTATCTAATCTTGGCTCAGCAAGTTTTGTTTCCATAGCTAAGACTTTCTCTGCTGCTGCATCAGCCTCTTCAGGCGTATAATTAATATACTGGAGCATTCTAGAAATATGCGCGACATATTTTTTTCTAATCTCTTTGGATTTAGCATCCTGATCTAAATAATAGTCACGTTGTAAGCCTAATCCACCTGCAAATACCCATGCCACATTCATGCTGCTATCATTAAGATCTGCGTTTGAACCGATCCCTACAAAAGGTGCAGAAACACCAATAGTAGTCGCATAAACCGTTTGCATATCTTCAATACTATTAATACCATCAATTTTATCTAGTAATGGCTGCAAAGGCTTAATTCCTGCTTCATTTCTAGCGACAGTATCCAACTCTGTTTGAAAAATAAGTAATGCTTTCTTCTGGTCTGTACCTTCTTCATATTTTCCAAGTTCTTTGGAAACATTCATGATTTCAAGAACGTCTTTTCGCGTATCTTTACGCAATACTCCAAATCCACCCCATCGTGTTTCGTCTTCAGGAATCGTTGTCGTTTTAACCCAATTACCATTAACGTAATTGTAAAAATCATCTTTAGGACTCACCGAAGGATCCATGTTATCGAGATTAATTCCTGGAATTGTCTCAACCATGGCAGTTTCTTCTTTGGGCTCTTCCTTACATCCAATAAATGCAAAAAGTCCCAACACAGAAACTACCAAAATACTTTTGATATTGGTTTTCATAATGTGTTTGAAAATTTAATTTGATTAAAATTAGTTATTAATAAGAAGCCTGAAACTAAGAATTGTTACATATTAACAAAATATTAAGATATATAGAACCTTAGTTACTCGGGCTTTTGAATATTGTTTTTTTCAAATTCTAACTTTTTATTGATCTGAAGCTTTAGATTGGATACCGTAATTAAAAACTCCTTAATTGCTTCAAGTTGTTCGCTCTTATCAATATTACTGATGGTTAACAAGCTATTTAATTTTTGCGCTTTGGTATCCAGAGCTGTGATTCTTGCCAAAATCTCTTTGGTTTGTAATGTGACTGGCATCTCTGTGCGAAATTCAGAAAAGAATGTCTTCACGATTAAACGCTCACCCTTAAAAAAATTGAGATCACCCTTTTTTATTAAATCTACCTGAGTTTCCAATTCCTGAAATTTCTGCCAATCAATCACCGCTTTATAAGCATCTTGACTTAATTCAAACTCTGTGTAACGAATACTCGCAATATCACTCTGACTAATCGTTCTGGCATCCAACTGTTCTTGAGTTTCTTCAACTGGCTGTTGTTCTTTTTCATTTTTACAACTAGCTGTTAGCAAAAAGCAGATCAGGAATATGAATAGAATTATGCGCATCATTAATAATCTTCAATTTCTCGTAAATATAGGCAATGCCAGTGTATCTCAAATGCAATTAACAAAAATTAATACCATGTTAATTTTAGCACTTTATGTTTTCTAAGCTCTTAATTCTTGTTATTTTTGAAGCATCATTTAACTACAGCTTTTATGCCTAAAGTATTAATCATTGGTGCCTGCGGACAAATTGGTTCTGAGCTCACGTTCAAGCTCAAGGATATATATGGATCAGAAAATGTTGTTGCCAGTGATATTGGTTACAACAATTTGGATGTTGTTAATTCTGGAATTTTTGAAATAGTTGATGCGCAAGACTATAATTCGGTAAAGGTTTGCGTTGATAAACATAATATTGATACTATATACCTGATGGCAGCGATGTTAAGTGCGACAGGTGAAAAATATCCCATGAAAGCTTGGAATTTGAATATGGATTCTCTGTTCCATGTGTTGAATCTAGCTAAAGATGGCTTTATAAAGCGTATTTTTTGGCCTTCAAGTATTGCCGTTTTTGGGCCTACAACGCCTAAGGTCCTTACACCTCAACACACCATCATGGAACCATCAACAGTTTACGGAATTACAAAACAAGTTGGAGAACGTTGGTGTGAATATTATCATAAAAAGTATGGTGTGGACGTAAGGAGTTTACGTTACCCAGGCATCATAAGCTGGAAAACCATGCCTGGAGGTGGCACGACCGATTATGCTGTGGAAATTTACCACCAAGCGCTTTTAGATGCGCATTACGATTGTTTTTTGAGTGAGGAAACGGAATTACCAATGATGTTTATGGAAGATGCTATAAAGGCAACTTTAGATTTGATGCAAGCACCTTCAGAAGCCTTAACTGTAAGATCATCTTACAATCTAGCAGCCATCAGTTTTACACCAAAAGAAATTACCGAAGCCATAAAAAAGCATATTCCCAACTTTGATATTTCCTATTCACCCGATTTTAGACAACAAATTGCGGATAGCTGGCCGAAATCAATAGATGATAGTAAGGCCAGAGAAGACTGGAACTGGCACCCTGACTATGACTTGAAAAAAATGACGAGTGAAATGATTGAACAGCTGCGAAAAAAATACGCAAAACCAGTGACCGAATAACAAAAAAAGCACCTAAAAAGGTGCTTTTAATAATTTCATATGGAGGATTTAAATCGAAAAACGCTCGATAAATTGTCGATCACCTGATGTCATTCTTACAAAATAATCTCCTTTTTCGTTTTTAGACAGAGCATATACACGTTTTAATATGGCTTCACCCTTTAAGGTATCCGTATGGATCAAATTATCGTTATAAAATAATTCAATTTTCAAGGGCTCAGTGTCAAACGTCAATTGCGAAATAAACAACTGGTGATTATCTCTTCTTACGACAGGCTTGAAAATTTTCGTTTCCATTTGCTCCAAAAAAGTGACTTTGCTGGATTCAATTTTGAAAGGGGAAACAATTATGACAAAATCCTTGATAGTTTCAACAGTATATAAGCCGTCTTTCAATTTTGATAAATCAAATTTTTGTGAATAGGTACAGTTCTTATCAATGGTTTCTCGGTGTAACACTGTGCCACGATCATCCTTGATGACAAATTCATGTCCTTTTCTAACATTTGAAAACTGAACTATAGTAATTGAGTTCTTGAATGTGGCAGTTTTAATTTCATTGGCGTAGCTTAACATCATGGTCAATAGCATAGCAACAGTAAGCATCTTTTTAAATGTTTTCATCACGTTTGGGTTTTAATGATTAACACGACAAATGTAGGGTGTTATGCAAGCATAGAAAACAACAGATTTGCCATATTTATGTGTTATTTTAACAGGCATGTTGCTGATTTTTTACAATGATGTTAATTTAGCATATTTTTAGGCTAATTTTGAATAGATTATTGTCATTCAATGATGTAACTTTGCAGTGAAATTTGAAATATGATACATAGAAAACCTACTTTAGAAAAAATAAGTCCTGATTTTGGAAGCTCGGTATTTGTAAAGAAGAGCACGTCCGATCATAACGATCGCAAGCCCTTTTGGCATTTCCATCCAGAGATTGAATTGATTTATGTGGATAAAGGACAAGGTAAAAGGCATATTGGCAACCACCTTTCATATTTTAACAATAGCCAATTGCTATTAATCGGTTCTAATTTACCACACAATGGTTTTACGGATCGATTAACCCAAAACGGCTCGGAAGTACTCGTACAGTTTATGCCAGATTTTTTAGGTGCCTATTTCTTTGATATACCTGAGATGACGCATATCAATACGCTTTTTGAACGTGCCAAAAATGGTATTTTATTTAAAACCGATACCAAGCGTCGACTTAAAAAGAAGATGCATAAATTAAATGAAGTCAAAGGAGTTGACCGCATCCTATTATTGATCAAAATATTGAATGACTTAGCTCTGGCTGAAGATTATGAGATTCTTAATGCTGAAGGTTTTGTTTTCGAAACAGAATTACAAGACAGCACCAAGATTGATATTATTTACAAGCACATTAACAGCCATTTTAAAAATCATATTTCGTTAGATGAGATTTCTGAGAAAGTGAGTATGACTGTGCCTGCCTTTTGTAGATACTTTAAAAAATCTACTGGAAAAACCTTTACAAAGTTAGTGAACGAATATCGTGTTGTTCATGCGACTAAACTATTATCTGAAAGTCAAATGAGTATTGCAGATGTTGCTTTTGAATGTGGTTTCAATAATTTCTCGCACTTTAATAAGTTGTTTAAAGAATTCACAGGGAAAAATGCTTCAAAATATAGAAGTGAGCTCACACAAATGATGAAATAATTATTTTTCACCGTCCCATTCAGCATAAAACTGATCCAGAAAACCAAGCATGTAATTATGTCTTTTGGTAGCTATGGCCTTACCAGTCTTAGTATTCATTCGATCTTTTAACAGTAATAATTTTTCATAAAAATGGTTGATGGTTGGTGCAGTAGATGCCTTATATGCTTCTTTGCTCATATCCAACTTTGGCTTAATAGAAGGATCAAATAGCTTTCTATTTTTATAGCCTCCATAATTAAAAGTTCGTGCTATTCCTATAGCACCTAAAGCATCCAAGCGATCCGCATCTTGAACCACATCCAGTTCTGGAGATCTGAATTGTTGTTTTTCATTACCTCCCTTAAACGAAATATTTTCAATAATATGAACCACATGTTCGATGACCTTAGAATCGATATTCAATTGGAACAAAAACGTTCTAGCCATTTGAGGTCCTAAAGTTTCATCACCATTATGAAATTTACTATCCGCAATATCGTGCAGTAAAGCACCAAGTGATACGACAAAAGTATTGACAGATTCACGCTTTGAAATTAAAAGCGCATTGTGATAAACTCTTTGAATATGAAACCAATCATGACCACCTTCGGCATCCTTCAAGGTGTTTTGAACAAAGGTTTTCGTCGCTTCAATTTGTTGGTTTTCAATAGCAGTCATTTAATCAGTAATTACGGCATCATGAATGGTTTTTTCGAGTGTTTTAATAAAACTTGTAGTATCTGTAATCTCACTTAATTTTATAGGTTGATGCACCTTAAATTTTATATGACTCCCAATACCCATAGGAAATGCTCCATATCGCAATGTTTTCCAAGAATTATTAACTGTTAGAGGTACAATTAAAGCAGAAGGCGTGTTTCTAAACAACAACTCCAAGCCTTTTGTCTTAAAGGGTTTTGGATCACCATTTTTACTACGTGTTCCTTCTGGAAATATGACGGCAGCTCTTTTGGTATCCTCAATATAGCGCGCAAACGCTTCCATAGCAGGTAGTGCTTGACGCGGATTTTTCCGATCAATCAATACAGAACCACCATGTCTCAAATTATAAGATACGCTCGGAATGCCTTTGCCTAATTCCTTTTTGGACACAAATTTGACATGATGCTTTCGCATATACCAAATAATAGGTGGAATATCATACATACTTTGATGATTGGACACGATGAGTAATGGTTGACCTTCTTCAATATGATATGGATTCTCCCAGCTAAATCGCGTACCCAAAACATTCAAACTTCTCATGATGAAGAACTGAAGTGCATCCACACTCTTTTTATGTGCTTCATATCCAAAAACATTAAAGCAGACCCATTGTATCGGATGAAAAATGAGTAAGGTCAATCCGAAGCAGATAAAATATAAAACCGTTAAAGGGTAAGCTAGGAGTTTTCGCATAAGATAAAATTACGGTAATGCCCGAAATACACAAAAAAACCACGATAAAATCGTGGCTTTATATTGTAAATCAAAATAGGTTTGATTAGCAATGATCGTTGTAAGCATCCATGAGGTTTTCAGCAATCAATTCTGCTGGACGACCTTCAATATGATGACGCTCTAACATATGAACCAATTCACCATCTTTAAACAAGGCCATACTTGGCGAACTTGGAGGAAAAGGTACCATGTGAGCTCTCGCAGCATCAACCGCTTCTTTATCGACACCTGCAAAGACAGTAACAATGTGATCTGGACGCTTTGCGTTTTGTAAACTTTGTCTCGCACCTGGACGTGCATTGGCAGCTGCACAACCACACACTGAATTTACAACGACTAAAGTTGTCCCTTCTTTAGATAGTGCTGTTTCTACGGCTTCTGCTGTGTGTAATTCTTCAAACCCTACTTTGGTTAGATCCTCGCGCATTGGCTTTACTAATTCTGCTGGATACATATATTTTTATTTTTTAATTCTATTAATATTAGACCGCAAAGATACGTAAAATTAGTCTGTTTGTTTGTGTATTCAGTTGTCTGATTTAATGGTACCATTCAAAATCTCTATGAGTAATTTAGAGAATTTTATCTCATGAACGTTAATAAAAATCCATCAAATGCGATACCATCATCCAGTACAAGTTGATTTGCTGTGAGCGTCATAATTTCTAAATTCAGAAAATCAACAGAAATGACGGTTGAAGTCTCTGTGCTTGAAACCGAATAATCGTATGTTCCACTGTTTAAACCACTGTACACCATTTCTGAGTCGCTGTTGTTAGTGATCATGACTTGTTCGTTTTCTGTGTCAAAATCCCAAACAATGGTGCCTTCTTCAAAATCTTGATCTAAACCAACCAATCCACCAGAAATGTTAGTTAGAGACCATTGTCCATCTAATGTAGGTTCAATCACCACGGCTGCATCATCATCTGAGTTGCAAGATAAGGTTAGAAGACAGTATAGTAAAATAACTAAATGCGTTCTCATAGTGTGTAACTTTTATATAAAGATACAAATGTGATAAAAAGGTTGCGCGATAACTTAACAATTGAGATAATTATCTACTAACAAATAGTATATTTGAACATCACAAGAATTTAAGAGACATACATGAGTTTTGCAAAATGGATAGGAGGCGCTTTGGGTTGGTCATTTGGCGGACCTATTGGCGCTATAATTGGTTTAGCTATTGGAAGTATCATTGATGGCGCTTCTGATGGCAATGGGTTTTTATTGGGTGAAGGTGATCCTTACAAAAAACGCTCAAGATCATCAACAACACGATCTCGATCACAATCCAAGACGCGTCCGCAAACACGATCAGGTGATTTTGAAGTCAGTTTGCTTATTTTGGCTTCTGTTGTGATAAAGGCAGATGGTAAGCAAGACCAAAGTGAATTGGATTTCGTTCGTCAGCAATTTGTGAGCATGTATGGAAAAGAACGTGCAAATCAGGCGTTTAAACTGTTTAACAATATCAATAAGCAACAAATTCCTACCCGAAAAGTTTGTTTACAGATAAAATCCATGATGGATCATCCGTCGCGCTTACAGTTATTGCATTTTTTGTTTGGAATCGCTAAGGCTGATGGTATGGTTACCGAAGATGAAGTGTCACAAATTTTCATGATTTCAGGGTATCTAGGCATTAGTTCGAGAGATTATGGCAGTATCAAAGCCATGTTTTACGACAGTCGTGGTAATGCCTATAAGATTTTGGAAATCACACCTGAAGCCACAGATGATGAGGTGAAAAAAGCCTATAGAAAAATGGCTAAAAAATACCATCCTGATAAAGTGATTCATTTAGGTGAAGAACATCAAAAGGGTGCTGAAGAGAAATTTAGACAAGTCCAATTAGCCTACGAACAACTTCAAAAAGAACGCGGCTTTTAAATTTTAGGGACTTCAAGTTATAGCTGATCCTACAATGCTAGTAGTACTCACATGTCATATGTCAATCATTCTTCTGACTCATGCGAACTAGTAATTTGGCATTTTTATTGCTAGTTTTAAAAAAATTAGGGAGACCTTTTCAACTTTTGACCATTAATAAGTAAACAGCATGTATGAGCGATCAGGACATTTTAGAACTTTTTAAAAAAGGTCAACGTGATAAAGCATTTAAAAAACTCTATCGACTTTATCCCAGAATTGAGAAGCTAATCCTTTCCAAAGGTGGCAGTCAAGCCGACGCCAATGACGTATTTCAAGAAGCTTTGATTATTTTAAATAGGAATCTGGAGACTTCAGATTTTCAGCTCACGTCTTCATTTTATACCTATTTATATGCGGTATCTCAATTTGTCTGGTCTGATCTTCAAAAGTCCCATTCCAGAAAAAATCTACAAGAGCTTAATGCCCAAGAAATTGAAATGTTTCAAGCCGTCATTGAGGAAAAAAAATACCAATTAGCCGAACATGCTTTTTCAAAAATTGGAAAACGATGTCAGCAATTATTACAACTGTTTTATCACAAAAGCATGTCTTTTAAAGACATTGCCGAAGTGATGCAATTTAAATCTTCAAAAGTTGCAAAAAATCAGAAGTATAAATGCTTGCAAAAAGCCAAAGACATTTACCAAACCCAATTGAAATCTGTTCAATCTTAAAAAGAAAAGCATGGAAACGTATCAGCAACATATCGAAATCATTAACAATTATATCAATAACCTGTTATCAGCAAAAGCGCGTATAAATTTTGAAGCTAGACTTCAAAGCGATCAAGACTTAAATACGCTTTACCAAGAACATGTCTTGTTTTTAAAGGGCCTAGAAAGAATCCCTTTGAAAGCAGATATTGTAAAAGCCCAGCGCGCATATTTAACTGAAAAATGGTTAAAAATTTCAGGTATCGCTATTATAGGTCTTGGTGTCTTGGTCGTACTGTATACCTTCGTTTTTCAGACTTCGGAAATAGATCCAACTCCGAAACATAAGCATGCAAACACGGTTGTCACAGATACTGTTTCCGTGAAAACTGAGACTGAAACAATCCAAGAAAGCAGCTCTGAGTTTGTTGTGAAAGATACCACGTTAATAGACAAAGAACAGCCACTCAACACGACTACTGAATCCAATACTTCTGGTGGCAATAAAGCTCAAATATCCCTTAAAAAGCGTCCAGAACGCATCAGGATAAACACACAAAAAGACACGGTTGTTCGTTGTAAAGAAGGCACACTGCTTCGTATTTCAAAAGGGTCATTTAGGAATCCAATCACAGGTCTTACAGTTCAAGGAGAGATCACATTAGTGGTCTCTGAATTTTATCAACTTTCTGACATTTTATTAAACCATCTATCAACGGTTTCAGATGGAAATCAATTAGAGACAGGAGGCATGCTTCAATTGAAAGCTTATCAGCAAGACACATCTCTTGAGCTCAACTCAAATGAAACCATTGAAATAGCATTTCCAACGGCATCTAAAAAACCAGACATGCAACTGTTTACGGGTGAGTGGAACGATGACAACATTAATTGGAAATTAGAAAATGATCAACTTGAAAGTATTGAAGTGTCGGTAGAGGCGCCAACAGAATCTGAAAATATTGAAGTGCCATTTTCGGTTGTGGAACAAGCGCCAACATTTCCAGGATGTGAAAATGAAGATGAAGCGGTTCGTAAACAATGTACAATTGATGCCATAGCAAATTTTATTGACAGAAATTTCAATAAGGATATAGCTAATATACTAGGCTTAAGTGGTACTCAGCGCATCATGTCCGTATTTAAAATTGATCGAGACGGCCAAGTTGTATTCATTCAATCGCGAGCGTCAGATCCAAGATTGAGTGATGAAGCAGATAGGGTGATTGCTCTCTTACCCCAAATGGTACCGGGTTTACAACGTGGTAAACCAGTCACAGTTCCCTACTCCTTACCTATCGTTTTCAATGTGAATAATCGCGTTCAAAATGTTTCTGGAAACATCATTATGAGAGATTCGTCACAAAGTCAATCTAATTTTGGAAGTACTGTGGCAATGGACACAATATTCAATGAACGTCGTGGCATGGTAGAATTGATTAGAGAAGTGATGCATGACAAGGATTTTATCGTAGACTCTCTGTTTCTGCTTGAATGGGATCAATATAAACAGCAACGACTTATCAGAAATATTAGCCTAGAAACTCAACCAAATCGAATTGAAACGGCTTATGTTTTGAGAAAGGCGCTATTTGAGATGCCCAACACCAAATTTAAAATACTAGAGGATGATTCCATTACTAGAGGTGGTCATGTGATACGTGTTCCTTGGGACAAAACAAAAATACCAACAACCACACGTATCATGAATCTTGTTCCCAAACGCCTTTTTTACGCTGGAAATGATGCTGTCACAACTGAAGAATTTGAATCGCGATTAATAGACAATAATGATCGATCTATTACTTCTAGAGATGCCAATTATTATGTATTGAAAACGTCAAACTTAGGTTGGATCAATTGTGACCGATTTATCAATGGTCGCACCAAGCGCATCAAATACAAAATAAAAATTAAGAATGCTGAAGGCGCTCAAATTAGCATGATATTTAAGTCGGTAAATTCCGTATTACCGAGTTGGAAAACCAATGGTTATTACGATTTTCAAACAGTTCCTGATAATCAAGATATTATATTATTCGCCATTAAAAGAAAAGCAGGAAAACTCTATTACGATTTAGTACCAACGAAAACAGAAGAACATCCAGACGTTAATTTTGATTTCAAAGAGGTTAGTTTGGAAGCTTTAAAAATAACATTGGATCAACTCAACAGTGACAAGAATTAACCTCTAAATAAGAAAAAATCGTCTTTTATATCTTCAATTTGAGAGTCTTCATTGGTCATAATATAATCAATAGCCAGAGACGTAAATGTGTCCCCTTTTGGTGTTAATGAGACCACTTGATTCTTGATAGTAATCATATTGTTTTTTAATGCTAAATCTAATACTGTTTTAGAACGTACCTTTTGCCAATTGATATGTTCGTTTAAGTGGTTAACATGTCGCTCTTTTTCATCGTCATGGTTTTTTAAATGCAGTAAAAATGTCAACAAAGAAACTTCTGTTCGTTGTTGTTTCTCTCTATACAAAACGGCAATGATGCCTTTACTCGGAGCGAATAAATAGACCACTAAAAACAGGACGCCAAGCATCGTTGTAATCGAACCTGCGATAGAAGCATCTAACCCATGTGCTAGCCAGTAACCTGCAATAGCACTAAACACACCAAATAGTATGGATAAAGTCAGCATTTTCTTCAAATCTGTAGTTAACAGATACGCTGTTGCTGCTGGAGTAATCATGAGTGCGACAACCAAAATGGCACCAACCGCATCGAAAGCACCAACTGTAGTCACAGATGCAACACTCATTAAACCATAATGAATCACCATTGGAGAAAACCCTAATGAGGCTGCCAATCCTTTGTCGAAAGTACTCAACTTGAGCTCTTTAAAAAACGTGATTAGCAAAACAACTGTTATCAATAAAATGATTCCAATAATCCATAAGGATTTTGGGCCAACGTCTATGCCTGCAATAAGTAATCGGTCAAAAGGAGCAAAAGCCAATTCACCCAACAATACAGCATCGACGTCCAAATGTACATCGTTGGCATTTTTCGCAATTAGAATAACACCGATACTGAAAAGTACTGGAAACACCAACCCAATGGCTGTGTCTTCCTTGACAAGTCCAGTTTTTTGAATATATTCAACCAAAACGACTGTAATAATACCAGTGACGGCAGCCAGTAAAATTAATAATGGCGAGTTTAAATCTTGAGTGATAAAAAATCCGATGACAATTCCAGGTAAAATCGAATGACTAATAGCATCACTAATCATAGCCATTTTGCGCAACACTAAAAATGTTCCAGGTATGGCGCAAGCTATCGCAACTAAGCTAGCGATGAGTTGTATTTCAAATTGTGCGCTACTCATCATGTTTACTTAATTGATTATACAAATTAGAGGCCGTTTCGAAACCTTCAGAAGTTAAACTCCATGTGGTTCCCTCAAGGGTCACAAAATCTTTCTCTACTAACTTTTTTAAAGTTCCTTTAGTAAATCCATGGAAGTTGTTCAGTATTTTAATTTCATGTGGATGTGAAATATTTTCATGTGTTTCAGCAATATGATACATAAAAGCCAAGGTCTTATGTAGTTCTAAATCACGTCTGTTTTTTATAATTCGTAGCTGTTTAAATAAAATCCCTCGACTTGGAGAAAACACAAATGAAATAAAGACAAATACCGCAGCCACAAGTACGATAACTGGTCCCGTAGATAAATTATTTTGACTAGCGCTAATCGCCGTACCAAACACCCCAGAAAACGCCCCAAATATAGCCGCTAAAAACACCATGATTGATAGGTTATTGGTCCATTGACGAGCTGCTGCTGCTGGCGCTAAAAGCATAGCGCTCATGAGTACAACACCTACGGTTTGTAATCCTAGAACAATCGCCAAAACAATAAATGACGTGATCAAAATATCTATCGTTTTGGTGTTAAAACCTAACGTTTTGGCATAATCCTTATCAAAAAGCAAAATCTTGAATTCTTTCCAAAATAACAATAGCACAATGAGACACAAACCTGTAATTACGGCCATCATCCAAATATCACTTTCTACAAGTGTAGCAGCTTGTCCAAATAAATATTTGTCGAGTCCAGCTTGATTAGCATTGGGTTGCTTTTGAATAAAGGTGAGTAACAACATTCCAAAACCAAAAAACAAAGATAAGATCAGTCCAAGAGCGGTATCCGACTTAAGGTGTGTTTTTGTTATTATTCCTCGAATCCAAAAAGTCCCAATCAAACCACTCACCAACGCACCCAATAACAAGGTGTTACTATCTTTAGCTCCAGTAATTAAAAACGCAATCGCGATACCAGGAAGTGCCGCATGAGAGATCGCATCTCCCAAAAGACTTTGTTTTCTCAATACCGCAAAGCTACCAAGCATGCCTGTAACAGCTCCTAGAATAGCTGTCCCAATGGTGATTGTACGCAGCGTATAATCTGAAAACACTAAAGAAAAATACTCTTGAATGGTCATTATTCTTGGATACTTACTTTATAATTAATACCGTAAGTTTTGGTTAAGTTATCATCGTTAAAAATGTCTTTTACAGGTCCTGTGGCTATTTTCTTCACATTCAAAAACGTGACCCAATCAAAGTATTCAGGGACCGTTTGAAGGTCATGATGCACCACTATAACCGTTTTACCAGCTTTTCTTAATTCCTTTAAAATATTGATAATCGCAATTTCGGTTGTAGCGTCGACCCCTTGAAAAGGTTCATCCATAAAATAAATAGAGGCATCCTGAACAAGTGCTCTAGCTAAAAATATCCGTTGTTGTTGTCCTCCAGATAATTGACTAATCTGCCTGTTTTTAAAAGGTAGCATTCCAACTTTTTCAAGAGCTTCTAAAGCCGCTTTTTTTTCTTTCTGTCTCGGTCTCTTAATCCAACCTAAACTACCATACGTTCCCATCATAACCACATCTAAGGCTGTTGTGGGAAAATCCCAATCCACACTGCCTTTTTGTGGAACATAGGCCACCAACGATCGTTGCTTATTGTAAGGTTTACCATAAATGGAAACACTTCCAGCAATAGGTTTTAAAATGCCTAAAATGGACTTGATGAGTGTTGACTTACCCGCACCATTAGGGCCCACAATAGCCATCAAGACACCTTCTGGAATTTCCAAATCAATATCCCACAATACTGGTTTGTAGTTATATGCTACCGTTAAATCATCTACTTGTACTGCTGTCCTTTTACTCATTATTTTAAAGCATTTACAATGGTATTCACGTTATATTCAAACATTCCTATATAGGTGCCCTCTACAGTTCCGGAGCTACCTAAAGCATCTGAGTACAAGGTTCCACCTATAACGACATCATGTCCTTTCGATTTTACCGCTGCCTGTAAGGCTTCTATAGTACGTTTAGGGACTGAACTCTCTACAAAGATAGCTTTGATTTTATTTTCAATAATAAAAGCCGATAAATTTTGTACATCTTGAACGCCTGCTTCAGTTGCAGTCGACAAACCTTGTAATCCAACAACTTCAAAACCATAAGCCTTTCCAAAATAATTAAACGCATCATGTGCCGTCACCAATATTCTTTTATCCTTCGGAAGCGTCTGAATAACGTCCTCTATTTTGTCTTGAAGATTGTCTAATTTGTCAATATATGTTTTCTCGTTCGCCTCGAATACGTCTGAGTTTTCAGGACTTTGTTCAGACAAAACGGTAGTGACCTTTCTTGCAAATTGTTTAAAATAATTGATGTTAAACCAAACATGTGGGTCGTAATTAGATGCAAAATAATCGGAACCAATTAAAGTGTTTTTATCTAATTCTTCACCGAGTGCAACAGTCATTTTATTCAATTTCTCCATTTTCTCGAAGACCTCTACAAGTTTTCCTTCCAGATGTAACCCATTGTAAAATACAATATCTGCATCTACAAGTTTTGTAACATCGCCTTCGCTAGCTTTATATAGATGTGGATCAACACCACTTCCCATCAAGCCTTTGACATTAACCTCGTCTCCACCTATGTTTTTCACTAAATCCGTTATCATGGTAGTGGTGGTCACAATGTTTAATTTGCCATTAGTTGGCGTTTCATTTTTACAATTGAACACCAAAACTAAAAGTAATATTACACTATATTTTTTCATTCTATTTTTTAAATTATGAATACTCTGAAAGCACAAAGTATGAAATGTTTATTTTTTATTTGGTACTCTACAACTAGCACCTAATCCCATTAAAATATCTTGACCCTCAGTGATACTTGTTCCAACATAAGCGTCTAACTGCAAATCATTAGAAATCAAATAGGTCAACCCTGAATCCCAATAGTGGTTAGCAGCGCTATCTTCAGGTAAATCACCATAAAGCTCTGCGTATATTCCAAAGTTATCTGACAATTTATAACCATACGAAACGGAATAAATAGCAGCCGCCTCGGGAGAATCATTTCCCCATTGTGCACCTAAATTATAACCAAGGCTAGATCGCTCATTTAGAGTATGTGACAACGATAACCTAAAATCAACGCCTGTAGTTTCAGGCCGAAAATCATTTGAGGCAGTAAACAGTGGAAAAACATGACCAATCAACGCTATTTCTGGTACACCATTAGCTTCTTCTGTAATGTCCACCTTAACGCCTAGTAACAAAGGAGATAATCCGCTAGTCACGTCGTCAAGTTTTGCACCATTCACCTTAGTAACACCTTCAACAAAATCCCAACCTACACGCAACTCCACATTATCTAAAATTCCATAACGAACAAGTGTTGTATTGTAGGTATAACTTTCTATTTGTATAGTGCTGTCTTCAAAAGATTCATACAAGCCTCCTGACTCAATTTGAAGAACGCCCTTTCCAACAGTAGACGATGCCTCTGTAGCATCAGGTCGGTCGGTCACCAATGGTTCAGAAACATTGGTTGCTTGATCGTTTTGTGCGATTAGAGCACTACTATTAAGGGTCAAAAAAATAAAATGAGCAATCGTTTTATAACTCATCAACATAAATAATTTTAGTGAAATCTTCATTCAGTACAATGGTATTAGAATCAATGGTAATTTGAGTCATCGCGTTGCCATTAAACTGTTTAGACACGGTTATTTTATTCCTATATTTTATCTGATTGTGTGTACAAAAATCGAAGAATTCCTTATCATCACTAATCAGCCTTGAGATCATATAAGTTTTTCCTTCGCTTGCATCTGCCAGCGCTATCGATGTATCAACAGTTGTGATTTCACCTAAAGCGTTCGGTATGGGATCACCATGTGGGTCAAATTTTGGATGACCGAGATATTCACTTATTTTTTCCGCTAAAAGATCAGATGTTTGATGCTCCAATAGCTCGGCCTCTCGATGTATATCATGGAGAGACATGTCAAACATCTTATATAAAAAAGCTTCCCATAAACGATGCTTCCGAACAACATTCAAAGCCATTTTAGTGCCTTTATCGGTTAACTGCAAAGCTTGGTATTTTTCATAATTCAATAAATCCCTTGAGGCTAATTTCTTAGCCATATCAGTGGCAGCCGCATTGGAAATACCTAATTGTTTTGCGATGTTTCCCGGTTTAGTATCCTTGATATCATGCTTATCATTATTATAAATGGCCTTGACAAAATTTTCAATAGCTACTGACATTTCTTATTACTTTAATTATTTTTTAAGTATACTTAAATATTTTACAAAAGTAACTAAAATTTTAATATTATGTTAAGGTGAACAGTACTTATATATGAAATTAATTAAATTCAAAGCATGAAAACTTTCTATACCTTTCTCATTTTAAACGTCTTTGCTATTCATCAATTCAAGGCACAAACCGCTTTCGTAAAAGACTCATTGAGTGTGAGTACCACTATAAAACTGGACGAGATTGCGCAACATGCCAATTATCAAGTTCAGTTAAAAAAAATCATTACAGATTCAAGATGTCCAAAAGATGTGATGTGTATAAGAGCGGGAGAGGCAACGGTTTTAGTAGGCATTTATAAAGAAGGAAAGCACATTAAAGATCGAGAAATCATTATTCATGCCAGCGGGTACGTTATGGAAGAAACCAATTTAGTCTTTCGTGATTTAGATCAAAGTATTTATGGCGTGGCTTTAACACCCTACCCAAAAACAGAGGAAAAAATCCCTGATCACACCTATGAATTAGAAGTTGTTTTTCAGCCTAGAAGATCTCAATGACAACCACAATCATTCGTGCCACATGCCTTGGTTTTTACTTTTTTTCTGGAAGGAATTACGCCAAATTTCTGAAATAAATATACCACAGCCGCAATTATTGCAATAAAAGTCAATATGTTTTGCACGATTGTATTCATGGTTTTTTGGTCGTTTTTATCATTAATTCCTTACTTTAACAATTGGTAAGCAACTAGTGCTACAACATAAGCAAAAGCACTCATTACTACCAATTGCAGCATAGGCCATTTCCAAGAATTCGTTTCTCTCTTCACAATAGCTAAAGTACTCATACACTGCATGGCAAAGGCGTAAAATAACAAGAGTGAGATCCCACTTGCAAAATTAAACAATGGACCACCTAAAATGGGGTTGACCTCACCAGCCATTCTGTTTTTTATCGTTTCCTCTTCATCACTTCCAACACTATAGATAGTTGCCAATGTCCCTACAAAAACCTCGCGAGCTGCAAAAGAACTGACAATAGCAATCCCTATCTTCCAATCATATCCTAGCGGTCTTATTGCTGGCTCAATGGCATGTCCTGCAATACCAATAAAAGAATGTTCTAGCTTATGAGACGCAATCTTTTGCTGCAAATCTTCAGCAGAAAGATTTTCGGATGCGTATTGAGTAGTCACAATGTCCTCCGCATTATTGAACTGCTCGCCAGGACCATATGACGCCAAAAACCAAAGTACAATGGAAATGGCTAAAATGATTTTACCAGCTCCAAAAACGAAGGATTTTGTTTTTTCCAAAACTGTCAAAGCCACATTTTTAAATAATGGTAATTTATAATTTGGCATTTCTACGACAAAAAATGTCTTACTTTTTATTTTTAAAACCTTATTCAATACCCACGCTGAAAGCACTGCTGCT
Source organism: Algicola sp. (assembly GCA_018222915.1). Lineage (GTDB taxonomy): Bacteria > Bacteroidota > Bacteroidia > Flavobacteriales > Flavobacteriaceae > Psychroserpens. Next base: position 57,696 of record JAAEZI010000002.1, read on the forward strand.
CCAAAGCCAATTAAGTATAGTAACATGAGTGTCAGCGGCTGATAACCCAAACCAAATATGCGACCTTCCGGGATGACTAATTCAATAATTATAAGATACACAGGTAAACGTGCCGAACAGGTTGTAAATGGGGTCACTAGTATTGTGATAAGTCGTTCTTTCCAACTTTCAATATTTCTTGTGGCCATGATTGCTGGAATAGCACAAGCCGTTCCAGATATTAAGGGTACCACACTTTTACCACTTAAACCAAAACGCCTCATAATGCGATCCATTAAAAAGACAACGCGACTCATGTAGCCACTTTCCTCAAGTACTGAAATAAATAAAAAGAGGAATGCTATCTGCGGTATAAATATGACAATGCCTCCAAGTCCCGGAATAATTCCTTCCGCAATAAGACTTGTAAAAGCACCACTTGGCATCACATTTTTGGTCCATTCACTCAGCGAGGCGAATGCGCTATCTATAATCTCCATTGGTACCTGAGCCCAATCGTAGATCGCTTGGAAAATGGTCAGTAATATGATAAAAAATATAAGGTAACCCCAAACTTTATGCGTTAATATTCTATCGAATTTAATGCGTAAATCCTTAGCAGAATTCAAATCTATCGTTTGCCCTTCTTTTAAAGTAGCATTTATAAACTGATATCGCTTAATGGTTTCTTTCTGCTGGAGCCGCTTTAAGTCTGCTTTACCTTTGGTTTTAAAACTATTAATAGCATCAATCTCATTTCGATCCGTTTTCCCAAAATTGACATCCTGTGTGATAACCAACCAAAGTTTGTAGAGCAATTGATTGGGAAACGCGTTTTTTAGCTTGTTAAAGTAATCTTGATCAATTTCAGAAGCATTCATACATGGTTCCACTGAAAGCTCTTTATAATTGGCAATCAATTCTTTTAAGGTCTCTATACCAACCTTCTTTCTTGTACTAACTAAAGCTATTTTTGTTTGTAATTGCGATTCCAAATAGGGAATATCCAACTGAATACCTTTATACTGCATTCGGTCTGCCATGTTAATGACAAGAATTGTGGGAATCTCTAAATCTTTGATTTGAGTAAACAGTAGCAGGTTTCGCTTTAAGTTTTCAACATCACTAACTACCACTGCGACATCAGGAAAATCCTTATCGTTTTTATTTAGAAGTAATTCTATGACCACATTTTCATCTAAAGACGAAGCATTTAAACTATAGGTCCCAGGCAAATCGATAATATGCGCTTTGACACCCCTTGGCAATTTGCAAATACCTTCCTTTTTTTCTACGGTAATTCCAGGATAATTACCTACTTTTTGATTCAATCCTGTCAAAGAATTGAATACCGAAGTCTTACCAGTATTTGGATTTCCAATAAGTGCTACATTGATCTGTTTACTCATTAGAAATTTCTATTAAAATATGAATCGCGGTTTCTTTTCGTATGGCCAAATGGGTTCCATTAATATTCAAATACATGGGATCTGCAAAAGGCGCCACTTGAACTAGCTCAACAATATTACCAGGTAGACAACCCATTTCCAAAAGTTTTAATGGCACATGAATTGAGGATACATCGGCAATTATGCCTTGCTGACCTCGTTTTATTTCTGATAATGTAACTTGCAAGCTTATTTAGATTGATTTTAAAGAAGCAAAAATAAAGGAAAAAGTTAGGGTAAAAAAATTGTGACCCTAAAACTATTCATATTCCTTTTTTAAACGTTTAATATCTTGCAACAAGGAATCAACCGACGCAGGACTTATTCCATTATATAACCCTCTAATCTGCTTATCTTTATCTATGAGTGCGAAGTTTTCAGTGTGTACCATTCCGTAGTCTTCAGAGGTATCATCCTTAACTACCAAATAGGACTTTCTGGCCAAATCATAAATTTGTTTTCGATCACCAGTCACTAAGTTCCATTTTTTGTCAATAACACCTTTTTCAACGGCATAGCGTTTCAACTGAGCCACTGAATCTATTTCTGGCGTCACAGAATGTGACAACAACATGACCTCATCATCTGTTATAATTTGCTCTTGGATGCGCGTCATTTGATCGGTCATTATCGGACATATGGTTTGACAAGTCGTAAAAAAGAAGTCGGCGACATATATTTTACCAGCATAGTTATCCTGAGTAATGGTATCACCATTTTGATTTATTAATTTAAAGTTGGCAATGGTATGATATTTCTTTTTATGCTGAATCGTACTGTCAACTAAAGAAGCATCTACTCTATTGGGCTGATAGATCGGTAATGGTTTCTCAATATCCAAAATGGAATAGATAATTGAAATAATAATCACGGAAACAATGAAAAAGGCAATGAAGAAAAATTTAAATTTCTTTATGTAGTCTAACATGACTTGATTTTTAAGGCTTTACTGTAAGATTTGACTGCAAAAATACAACAGAATCCCAACAAATTGACTACATTTAACAAGCTATATTAAAAAGAAAAACAGAACTAATGAAAATTCAATTACCCTTATTCTTGGTGTTACTCACTACAATGTCTTATGCACAGGATTTTGATGAAACTTTAAATAGTGTTCGAGAAGCTGAAGCAAAATCTGCTCTTGGTCGCATGATGCAACGCGCTAACCTCAACACGGGAAATTACGATCTAAAATACCACAGATTAGAACTAGATTTGGATCCTGCTGTTGCGTTTATTTCTGGTGAAGTCACGAGCTATTTTGAGGCAAAAAGTGCAATGAACACCATAACATTTGATTTGGCCAATAATATGACGGTCACACAAGTGATGCAACGTGATAATCTGTTAAGTTTTACACAAAATGCGAATGACGAATTAGTCATCACGCTACCTGCTACATTAAATACAGGTGTATTAGATTCTTTAACCGTGAGTTATTCCGGAAATCCCGTAAGCTCAGGTTTTGGTTCCTTTGAACAAACAACCCATAATGGAGATCCTGTTATTTGGACACTTTCAGAGCCCTATGGTGCAAAAGCTTGGTGGCCTTGTAAACAAGATTTGATTGATAAAATTGATTCTATCGATGTCTTCATGACCACACCACAATTCAATGCCTCCAACGAAGCATATATTTCTGTGTCTAATGGCTTGGAGCAAAGTCAAGTGATTAATGGTACAGATAAAACCACACATTTCAAACATCGCTATCCTATACCAGCATATCTTATTGCTATTGCTGCCACCAATTATGAAGTCTATTCTCATACTGTACCAAATGGTGGGAACCCTTTTGATATTGTCAATTATGTGTATCCTGAAAGCCTAGTTAACGCTCAAGCCAGTACTGGTGTTACTGTTGATATCATGAATCTTTTCACTAATTTATTTGAAACTTACCCTTTCGCCAATGAAAAATATGGTCATGCCCAATTTGGTTGGGGAGGTGGTATGGAACATACGACCGTCTCTTTTATGGGAAGCTTTAATAGGAATCTGATTGCACATGAGTTGGCGCACCAATGGTTTGGTAATAAAATTACCTGTGGAAGTTGGAAAGATATTTGGTTGAATGAAGGCTTTGCTACCTATTTGTCAGGACTTACCATTGAAAGTTTAGATGGCAACGACGCCTTTACCACTTGGAAAGCGCAACGTACTAACAACATTACAGCAGCACCTGATGGTGCCGTATATTTGTCCGACACCGATACCTTGAGTGTCAGTCGAATTTTCAACGGACGCTTGAGCTACAATAAAGGCGCAATGGTATTGCATATGTTAAGGAAGCAACTTGGAGATGCCAACTTTTATCAAGCGTTACAAGATTATTTAGTAGCTCCCAACCATGCTTATGACTACGCTAAAACTGCTGATTTTATAGCCATCGTGGAAGCCTCTTCAGGAACTGATCTTACTGAATTTTTTGATGATTGGTTATTTAATGAAGGCTATCCTAGTTACACCATCCAGTGGCATCAGCCAAGCACAAATATGGTGTCAATTACAATTAATCAAAGCCAGAGCGATCCATCCGTTTCGTTTTTTGAAGCACCAGTGCCTTTAAGACTGATTGGCACCATGGGCGAAGAACTTGATTTAGTCTTGAACAATACAACAAACCAAGAAAACTTTTTGGAAGCCGTTAATTTTACAGTACAAGACATTTTGTTTGATCCTGAATCTGATTTAATCTCGAGAAACAACCAGGTGTCATTGGATGTTGAGGATCTCGAACTAGCCGAGAGATTAAAGTTATTTCCAAATCCTACATCGACCATCCTTCACATTGAAAAGCCAAATGAAGTAGAGATCACTACCATCAAAATTTATAATCCATTAGGGCAATTAATCACAGAGATGCCTTGGCAACCCAGTTTAGAAACCGCTTCATGGTCTTCGGGTTTATTCTTTATTCAATTTCAAACGAAAGAGCGAATAATTACTAAAACAGTGTTAAAAAAGTAGTAAGGACTATTGTGGATACTTTATAATATGGTTTTAAAAATGTACTTTTGTCCGTTCACAAAATTAACGCGACGTTAAATGGAAATTGTAATTAAAATATCTCAATTTTTATTGAGTTTATCCTTATTAATTGTTTTGCATGAGTTTGGTCATTACCTACCTGCCAAAGCTTTCAAAACGAGAGTTGAAAAATTCTTTTTATTTTTTGATCCTTGGGCAAAACGACGTAAAGAAAAAGAACTTGAAGCGTATAGAGCTCAAAAAAAAGAAGATTTAGAAGCGGAAGGCGAAACTTACAGTCCGTCATTCTGGGATAAATATGAACCAAAGAGTCTCGCACTTTTAAGGAAAAAAATTGGTGGAACTGAATACGGAATTGGATGGTTGCCTCTAGGAGGATACGTGAAAATTTCGGGAATGATTGACGAGAGCATGGACAAGGAGCAAATGGCGCGTCCACCTCAACCTTGGGAATTTCGATCTAAACCAGCATGGCAACGTTTAATTATTATGCTAGGTGGTGTTATCGTGAATTTTGTACTCGCTTGGTTAATTTATGTTTTTATGTCTGGATACTATGGTGATACAACTGTAGCAACCAACAGCATACAAGATGGCTACATTATTGAAAATCCGATATTAAAAAAAGTAGGACTTAAAACTGGCGATAAAATAGTCTCTGTTAATGGAGAGACCTATGAAAATTTAGCTGACTTGAGTTACAGTTTTATTACTGCTGAAAAAGCGACAATAATTCGTGATGGTAAAACGATGACGGTTGATTTTCCAGAGGATTTTGCTGGTCAGTTAACCAAGTCTAAAAAAGAAGATGGTCCCTTATTACAATTGAGAACTCCTTTTTATGTCAATGAAGTTATTGACACGATGCAAAATGCTTCTGTTAGCTTAAAAGAAGGGGATTTGATTGTTGGTATAAATGACCAAAGACTTAAGTATTTTGATGAATTTGACGAGGTTCTTAAAAATTATAAGAATCAAACAGTTGAAGCTCAAATTTTAAGAGATGGTCAGGAAATGCCTTTCAAACTCAAAGTGAATAAGAATGCGAAATTAGGTATCCAAATGGGTGGTAGTTATGAGGAATTTGATAAGTTAGGCTACCTAGATGTCGTTAGAAAAGAATATACGTTCTACGAAAGTTTTGGAGCTGGCACCACCAAGTTTGTCAAACAATTCAAAAAATATGGCGAGCAATTAAAGCTCATATTCAATCCAAGCACTGGTGCATACAAAGGTGTAGGTGGGTTTTATGCTATTTACAATGTCTTTCCTGATACATGGAGTTGGGAGTTTTTCTGGGGAATCACTGCCTTCTTATCGATTATGTTAGGAGTGTTAAATTTATTACCTATACCAGCCTTAGATGGTGGTCATGTCATGTTTTTACTCTATGAAATGATTTCTGGTCGCAAACCAAGTGAAAAGTTCTTGGAACGTGCCCAAACTATTGGATTTCTAATTTTAATTGCTCTTGTTCTTTTCGCTAATGGGAACGATATTTTTAAAGCAATTACAGGCTAATCCTTTTTTATAGAACCAGTTACATTTGAGAAGTCCTAGTTCTTAAAAAAAATCAAGTTAAAAAATTAATAGTCGTTTTGCTATATATAAAAAATAATATATATTTGCGCTCGCTAAAGCGATAAACACTCCTCTTTAGCTCAGTTGGTTAGAGCATCTGACTGTTAATCAGAGGGTCCTTGGTTCGAGCCCAAGAAGAGGAGCAAAAGTCAACCCGATACAAATGTATCGGGTTTTTTTGTGTCTTATAATTAAAATAAACGCAACTGCCCATCTTTATACTGGTCATGTAAACTCGTATTCAGTGGTTGTTTCATTCTATCTTTAAAATACTTTAATCGCGCTAAAGTCATCAGGTCGTTAATTTGTTTCGCAATTTGCCCTTCGCCTCTCATCCGATGTCCGAATCTAGAATCATAAAGACTTCCACCATGGCAATTTGCGATTTGATGTAATACCTTGTCAGCACGATCTGGAAGTGTTTTCTGAATCCAATCTGTGAAAATTTCTCCTATGGCGCCGTTTAATCTTACGACGGTATGTACCACACTACTAGCACCAGCTTCTGACACCTTCTTGGCCAATGGCAACACTTCATGACTATTAATAGACGGTATTATTGGTGCTAGCATTACGTTAACAGGAATGCCTCGGTCACTTAAAACTCGTACCGTTTCCAATCGTTTTTTAATAGTGGTAGTACGTGGTTCGAGAATACGTCGCGTTTGCTCTGATAACGATGTAATGGAAATCGTAACGCTCACGAGATGATCTTTAGCTAAGGCTTCCAATATATCTAAGTCTCGTAACACTAAAGCATTTTTAGTAATGATTCCTACTGGGTGTTTATATTTCAAAAACACTTTTAGGCATTGTCTGGTAATTTTATAGGTCTGTTCTGCCGGTTGATAGCAATCTGTGTTTCCAGACAGCACTATGGGATGTGCCTTCCAACTTTGACGCTTGATAAACTGTTCTAACAACACGGGTGCTTCTTGCTTAACTAAAATATTCCGTTCAAAATCCAGTCCTGCACTATAACCCCAAAATTCATGACTATTTCTTGCATAGCAGTATATGCAGCCGTGTTCACAACCTTGATACATGTTCATAGAATACGCCATTCCAACATCTGGACTTGACACTTTATTCACAATAGTTTTAGGGAAAACTGGCAAATATTGTGTTTTATTAAGGTCTATCTTCTCACCTTCCTTCTGGCAGTATTCTAAAAAATCATCTCGAAGTTCATGACTCAAATTAAAAAAGCGATTTTTTGTGTTTTTTTGTGCTCCACGACCCTTTATTGGTTCTTTTTCAAACATATGAAATGATATTTTGTAAAAATACAAAATTTTACAACGAAAAATACAAGTGTTACAACATTTTTG